>DASYLT010000055.1:0-14048 GCA_036009425.1 Baekduia sp.
TCGCCGCGGTCGTGCTCGGCGGCACGTCGCTGGCCGGCGGCCGCGGCAGCGTGGTGGCGACGGCCGTCGGCGCGCTGTTCCTCAGCCAGCTCGATCAGGTGCTGCTCGCCAGCGGCTCCGACAGCGCCGTCCAGAACCTGATCCAGGGCTCGATCGTCGCGCTCGGCATGGGCCTGCGCAACGTCCCGTGGGCGCGCCTGGCGCGCTCCGGACGCTTGCCAGGCGCCGGCGGCGGCGAGCCGCGGGTGCGGCCATCGGCCGCATCGCTGCAACCAACCCGTGGGGCGACCGCCCCGCTGATGCAGGAGGAGATCACATGAACATCGAATCGACGCGCGGCCTGGCGCCGCGCGTGTCACTGGCGGCGGCCGCCGTGTGCTCGCTGGCCCTCGTGGCCTGCGGCTCCAGCTCGTCCAAGGGCGGCTCAGCCGCCACGGGCGCGGCCTCCACCACCGCCGCCAAGGCGGCCTCCACCACCACGCCGTGGTGCGGCACCAAGCCGGTCACGCTCGGCATCCAGGACGGCGGCGGTCTCAACGGCTGGTCGAAGTCCTCGCTGGAGCAGGTCCAGCTGGAGGCCAAGAAGTGCCCCGCGGTCAAGAAGACCATCGTGGTCAACGCGGGCTTCGACCTCCAGAAGGCCATCTCGGGCACCAACAGCCTGGTCGCCCAGGGCGCAAACGCGATCGTGATCATCCCCGACGCCGGTGGACCGGCCGAGCTGGCCGGCATCCGCGCCGCGACCGCGCGCGGCGTCAAGGTCGTCCCTTGGGGCTCGGACCCGGGCGGCACGCCCGGCAAGGACTACGTCACCTACGTCGACTGGGACCCGAAGGCTGCTGGGCGCACCTGGGCCACGTGGCTGGTCAAGGCCATGAAGGAGCAGGGCAACGTCATCTACCTCGGCGGGCCCGCCGGCAACGCGGTCGACAAGGGTGAACGGGCCGGAGTGCTCGAGGTGCTCCAGCAGTACCCGAAGGTCAAGCTCGTCACCGGCACCAAGCCGGACTCGTGGCCGGTCACCAACTGGGATCCGGCGCAGAGCCAGAAGGTCATGTCGGGCCTGCTGACCCGCTACCCGAAGATCGACGGCATCCTCATGGGCGACGGCCAGTCCAGCGCCGCCGTGGTGAAGGTGCTCAAGGCCGCCGGCCGTCCGGTCCCGCCGGTCGCGACGCTCGAGGCCAACCAGGTCGCTTGCACGTGGAAGGACCTGAACGGGTCGAGCGACGCGTTCGACCTCGCCACGATCTCGGGCCGCAACTGGATGGGCCGTCTCGCCGTCCGCAAGGCGGTGGCCGCCGTCAACGGCATCGCCAACGACGAGAAGTCCATCATCTCGCTCCCACTGTTCGAGGACTCCGCTGCCGGCGGGGACGTCGCACCGCACTGCGACTCCACCCGCGCGCCCGACGCCTACATGTCCAACGACCTGCTGTCGCAGGCGACGCTCAACGGGTTGACGGGCGCGGCGGCCGGAGCGGAGTGACGCGATGAGCGCTCCCGCACTGAAGCTCGAGGACGTCCGCCGGTCGTTCGGCGGCGTCCGCGCCCTGCGCGGCGTCAGCTTCGAGGTGGTGGCCGGTGAGGTCCACGCCCTGCTGGGTGAGAACGGCGCCGGGAAGTCGACGCTGATGGCCATCGCCGCGGGGGCGCTCGCACCCGACGCCGGCCAGGTGCTGATCGGCGGCGTCGCGCTGGATCCGTCGCCGTCGGCGGCACGCGACCTCGGCGTCGCGGTCGTCTACCAGCACCCGGCGGTGGTCGACCACCTCACGGTGGCCGAGAACATGGTGCTGATCCTCCCGCGCGAGCGGCGGCCCCGCCTGGGGGCCGCCGTCGCGTGGGCGGCGCAGCAGCTGGCCGTCATCGACGCCGACATCGACCCGGCGCTGCGCGGCGAGGACCTCACGGTCGCCGAGCGCCAGATGGTCGAGATCGCCAAGGCCATGGCCTTGAACCCCCAGGTGCTGATCCTCGACGAGCCGACGGCGGCGCTCAACGCCGCCGAGGTCGAGCGGCTCTTCGCCCAGGTCGTCGAGTTCCAGCGCCGCGGGACCGCGATCGTCTACATCTCCCACCGCATCCCCGAGGTGATGCGGATCGCCGACCGGATCACGGTGCTGCGCAACGGCGAGAGCCGCGGCACGTTCCCCGCCGACGGCGTCTCCGAGGACGAGATCCTGCGCCGCATCGTCGGCCGCGAGCTGTCGGCCGTCTTCCCGCCCAAGGCGGCGGCCGGCGCCGACCGGCCCGACGTGATCGAGGTCGCGGGGCTCTCCAACGCGAGCTGCCACGACGTGAGCTTCACCGTGCGCGCCGGGGAGATCCTCGGCCTCGCCGGGGCCGAGGGCAACGGCCAGCGCGAGGTCATCCGCGCGCTGGGCGGGCTGGAGTCCCACGACGGCCGCATCGCCGTCGCCGGCGCCTCGGGCTTGTCCGTGGTCGCCGACGTGGGGTCGGCGCGGGCCGCCGGGGTGCTCTCCATCCCGGGCGACCGCGTGCGCGAGGGCCTCTTCGCCGGCCTGTCGGTGCGTGAGAACGCCGCGGCCTCGTCGCTGGGGCGCTTCGCTCGCGCAGGCGTCGTGCGCCGGCCGACCGAGCACACCGCGGTGCGCGGCGGCCTGGCCGCCGTCGCGGTCAAGGCCGCGTCCCCCGAGACCGGCGTCACGACGCTGTCGGGCGGCAACCAGCAGAAGGTCGTGTTCGCCCGGACCCTGCTGAGCGAGCCGGCCGTCCTGCTGTGCGACGAGCCGACGCAGGGCGTCGACCCCGGCGCGCGCGCCGAGATCTACCGCCTGCTGCGCGAGCTGGCCGACGCGGGCAAGGCCGTCGTCGTGCTCTCGTCCGACGCGGTCGAGCTCGAGGGGCTGTGCGACCGCGTGGCCGTGTTCTCCCGCGGCCAGCTCCTCGCGACGCTGGACGGCGAGGCGATCACCGAGGAGGCGATCACCCGGACCGCGGTCGCGTCCTCGCACGCGCGCGCGGGTGAGGACCAGGCCGCGCAGCGATCCGGGGTCGGCGGTCGCCTGCGCCACCTGGCGCGCAGCGATCACGCGCCGACGGCGGTCCTGCTGGCGGTCGTCGCGCTGCTGGGCGCCTACACCGCGTCGTCGGACGCCTCGTATCTCTCCGCCGTCAACCTGCAGAGCATGCTGTTCCTGGCGGCGGCGCTCGTCTTCGTCTCGCTCGGGCAACTCACCGTCCTGCTCACGGGCGGGATCGACCTCTCGGTCGGCGCGATGATGGCCCTGACCGTCGTGCTGCTGTCGTTCTTCCTGTCCAAGAGCGGCGCGGGGGCGATCGCCGTGGGCGTCGCCGTGGCGCTGGGGGCGGGGCTCGTCGTCGGCGGCGCCAACGCCGCGCTCGTACGCGTGGCGCGGATCTCGCCGATCATCACCACCGTCGCCACGCTGACGATCCTGGCCGGCGTCGCGCTGCTGCTGCGCCCCAGCCCCGCGGGCGTCTTCGACAGCGGGTTCATGACCGACATGCAACGGACGGTGCTGGGCGTGCCGATCGCGTTCCTCACCGCGGTCGCCGTCGCGGTGGCCTGCGAGCTCGCGCTGCGCCGGACCGGCTTCGGCCTGGCCCTGCGCGCCGTGGGCTCCGACGAGGCCTCGGCGCACCGCATCGGCGTGCCGGTCGCTCGCACGGTGATCGCCGCCTACGTCCTCTCGGCGCTGTTCGCCACCCTGGCGGGCATCCTGCTGGCGGGCCAGGTCGGGCTCGGCGACCCCGGCGTGGGCGGCGCCTACACGCTGTCGAGCGTCGCCGCGGTGGTGCTCGGCGGCGCGAGCATCTACGGCGGCCGCGGCTCCTACGTCGGCGCCATGCTCGGCGCGCTGCTCACGACCCAGGTCCTCAACGCCATCACCTTCCTGCACCTTGGCCAGGAATGGCAGTACTGGCTGCCCGGCGGGCTGGTCCTGGTGGCTGCCTGCGCCTTCGCCCGCCTGCGGACGACCGCGCCGGTGGCTGCCGGGACCCCGGCATGAGCGCCGGCGCCATGCGCGCGGCGGTGTTCCACGGGCCGGGCGACGTGCGGGTCGAGCGCGTCGACGCGCCGGCCGCCCCGGGCGCCGGCGAGATCGTCCTCACGGTGCTGCGCGCGGCGATCTGCGGGACCGACTGCGCCGAGTACCGGCATGGTCCGGTCCTCGTGCCGCTCGCGCACCGGCATCCGGTCAGCGGGCACGTCGGTCCGCTGATCCTCGGCCATGAGTTCGCCGGCATCGTCGACGCAGTGGGCGACGGCGTCACCGGACTGCGGACCGGCGACCGCGTCGTCAGCGGCGCCGGCGTCTCGTGCGGCACCTGCCGGTGGTGCCGGGCCGGCCGCACGAACCTCTGCGCGCGGTACTTCACGATCGGGTTGCACGCCCACGGCGGCCTGGCCGAGCGCGTCCGCGTTCCCGCGTCGACCTGCCTGGCGGTGCCGGCGTCCTGCTCGCACGACCACGCCGCGCTGGCCCAGCCGCTGGCGGTCGGCATCCACGCGGTGGCGCGCGGCGGCGTCGCCGCCGGCCAGGACGTAGCCGTGATCGGCGTCGGCGGCATCGGCGCCTTCGTGGTCGCCGCCGCCGCCGGACGGCGCGCCCGGCGCATCGTCGCCATCGACGTCGATCCCGAGAAGCTCGAGCTGGGCCGGCGCCTCGGCGCGACCGACGTCGTCGACGCCCGGCACGACGATCCGGCCGCGACGGTGGCCGAGCTGACCGGCGGCGACGGGGTCGACGTCGCGCTCGAGGCCTCCGGCACGGCCGGCGGGCCGGCGACCGCGATCGCCCTGACGCGGCGCGGCGGCACGATGGTGGTCATCGGGCTGCAGCCGCAGCCGGTCGCGCTGGACCTCCTCGACGTCACCGTGCGCGAGATCGACGTGCGCAGCTCGATGGCCCACGTGCTGGCCGACGACCTGCCCGAGGCGCTGGCGCTGCTCGCCGACGGCCGCCTGGGCGACGCGGTCTGCGACCGCGTCATCGGGCTCGACGCGCTCGTGCCAGAGGGCCTCGAGGCCCTCGCCTCCGGCGCGGCGTCCGGCAAGATCGTCGTGGATCCATGGATCTGACGGCCCCGACCCAACCTTGCAACCGACGAGCCTGCGTTGCGGGCCGCAGAGGAGAACACCCATGGACCTCGGCTTGACCGGCCGTACGGCGCTGGTGACTGGCGGATCGAAGGGCATCGGCTACGCCGTCGCCGAGCTGCTGCGCCGTGAGGGCGCCAACGTGGCGATCCTGGCGCGCGACACCGCGCAGCTCGAGGCAGCCGCGCAGCGGCTGCGCGACGAGGTCGACGGCTCCGGCGAGGTGCTGCCGGTGCCGGCCGACCTCAAGGATCCCGAGCAGGCGGAGGCGGCGGTCACGCGCATCGCGGACCGCTTCGGGACGCTGCACATCGTCGTCAACAACGCCGGCCCGATCCTGCAGGGCGGGAAGGTCGAGGGCTCCGACGACCGCAAGTGGATGGAGACGTTCGACGTCAAGACCATGGGGATGCTCCGCATCACCCGCGCCGCCGTGCCGCACTTCCCCGGCGACGGCACCGGCCGGGTCGTCAACGTCGCCGGCATCTCGGGGCGCTCGCTGCTGCCCGACGCCTCGGCCAGCGGCATGGCCAACGCCGCGATCTTCGCCCTGACCAGCTACCTGTCCAAGGAGCTGTCGGGCAAGCGCGTCCGGGTCAACTGCGTCTCCCCCGGTCTCATCCGCACCGATGCCTGGATCGCCAACGCGCAGCGCCTCGGCGCCGAGCAGGGCATCGACGGCGAGCAGTTCATGACCAACATGGCCGACCGCCTGGGCGTCCGCTGTGACGGCTGGGCCGACCCCTCCGACGTGGCCGACGCCGTGGCGTTCCTGGTCTCCGACCGGGCCGGCTACATCACCGGTCAGGTGCTCGCCGTGGACGGCGGGCTGGCCGACTTCGTCGTATGACGGCGGCCGCGCGGCACATCGTCTGGGACGCCGTGCCGGCGACCCGCGTCGCACCGGGGATCGACCGCCAGGTCGTCCACGGCGACGGCGTGACGCTCCTGCGGCTGGCGCTGGCGGCCGGCACCGTCCTGCCCCGCCACGAGCACCCGCACGAGCAGTGCACCACCGTCCTGGACGGGCGGCTCGCCGTGGAGCTGGACGACGAGGCCGCCGGCGGCGTCGTCGAGGTCGGCGCGGGCGAGACCCTCGCCATCCCCGGCGGCGTGCCGCACGCGGCGCGCGCCCTGACCGACGTCGTCGCGCTCGAGCTCTTCGCTCCGCGGCGCGACGACCTGAGGGATTAGGAGCGGGCGGGCGGGCCGCGTCGCGGCCCGGCCCACCCTCGCCGCGGCGCCTCAGCCGGCGGCGAACGCCGCGGGCTGCCAGGCGCCGTCCCGCGGGGCCTGCACCGAGCTCAGCAGGAAGTCGCGCGAGTCGTCGGCGAGGCGGCGCAGCCGGGGAAGGTCGACCCCGACGAGCTCGCCGTCGCGCTTGACCACCTCGCCGCGGACGAGCACCGTGTCCACGTTTGAGGTGTTGGCGGCCAGCGCCACCGACGCGACCGGGTGGTTGACCGGGAACATGTTGAGCTGGTCGGTGCGCAGCAGCACGAGGTCGGCGTCCTTGCCGGGCGTGAGGCTGCCGGTGCGGTCCTCGAGCCCGAGCGCGCGGGCGCCCTGGATCGTCGCGAACTCCAGGACGTCACGGGTGGTCACCTCGAGGTGCTCGGGGGTGACGCCGGCGTTGAGCATCTCGTCGTTGGCCATCGCCCGCTGCATCGACAGCGTCGACCGCATCGCGGCGAACATGTCGCCGCCGATCCCGGTGCACACGTCGATCGAGAGGCTGGGGCGCACACCCGCGGCGAGGAGGCGGCCGGTCGGCGGGTAGCCATGGCCCATGTGCATCTCCACCTCACACGCGACCGAGGCCGTGCCGCCCGTCGCGGCGATCATCGCGAGCTCGTCGTCGTCGAGGCGGCTGCAGTGCACGTACGTGGTGTCGGCCCCGAGAAGGCCGCGATCGTTGAGCAGCGACACGTGCCGGCTCCCGAAGCCGCCGACCCCGATGTGCACCGTGATCCGCAGCCCGAGCCGGCGGGCCGCCGCCCAGTCCTCCTCGGCCGCCTCGATGCTGCCGAAGTCGGGCCCGCGCAGCGCCATGGCCATCGTGACGAGCCCGTCCTCGGACGAGCAGCGACCCTCGCGCAGGCGGCGGACGTCGGACCAATCCGCCGACGCGGGGCCGAGCCAGATGCTGTTCGCGTTGCCGTGGGCCAGCACCGCGCGCGCCCGCGACTCGACGAGCGCGTCGAGCGCCGCATCCGCGTGATCCGGCGTGTTCAGTGCGTGCGACCAGTCCAGCATGGTCGTGATGCCCCCGTCCAGCGCCTCCAGCACGCCGAGCAGACCGCCGACGTAGGTGTCCTCCGGGCGGTAGATCGCCCCGAGCTGCACGAGCACCCCGGTGATGTATTGGCTGAGCGTCCAGTCGGCGGCGATGTTGCGCAGCGCGGTCTGCCAGGTGTGGCGGTGGCTGTCGATGAAGCCCGGGATGACGATCCGGTCGGTGGCGTCGATGACCTCCGCGTCGGTGACGCCGAGATCGGGCCCCACCGCGACGATCCGGCCGTCCTCGATCAGGACGTCGCCCGACGGGACGTCGCCGATCTCCGGGTCGACGGTGATCACCCATCCGTCACGGATGAGCGTGCGCTGTGCGGTCAAGATTGGTCTCCTCCAATGGCCTGCAAGGCCTGCGCTAGTGGTTGGCGAGACTTTACAGTCGGGGGCCCGTGTGTCAATCTTCCCGAAACATGTCGCTGCCCTCCGCCGTCGCCCCCGCTCGTGAGCCGTTCTCGCTTCTGACCCGCCTGCACGTGGATCCGGAGATGCAGGAGCTCTTCAGCGAGGACCGCAGCATCGCGGATTGGCTGCGGGTCGAGGGGGCCCTCGCCGAGGCGCAGGCGGCGCTCGGCCACATCTCCGCCAGGGAGTGCGACGCGGTCCTCGCCGCGCTCGAGACGGCCATCGACCGCGACGCCCTGTGGCGCGACGCGGCCAACGTCGGCTATCCGATCCTCGGCCTGGTCCGGGCCGTCGCGGCCGCCATCCCCGCCTCGGTCCCCGAGCGCGTGCACTACGGCGCGACGACGCAGGACATCATGGACACCGCCCTGGCGCTGGCGCTGCGCGACGCGCTCGGCCGGCTGCAGGAGCTCGTCGACGAGCTCGGCGAGGCGCTCGCGTCGCTGGCCGCCGCCCATCGCGGCACGGTGATGCCCGGCCGCACCCATGCCCAGCAGGCCGTCCCGACGACGCTCGGCGCCAAGCTCGCCGTGTTCGTCGCCCAGCTTGCCCGCCACCGCGAGCGCCTCGAGCAGGCGCTCCCGCGCATCGCGGTGCTGTCGCTGCACGGCGCCGGCGGCACGTCGGCGGCGCTGGGCCCGGAGTCCACCGCCCTGCGCACGCACATGGCCACGCAGCTGGGCCTGCGCGCCGACGACGTGCCGTGGCACGTGGCCCGCGACGGCGTCGTGGAGTTCGGCCAGCTCTGCACCCAGCTCGCGGCGACCACCGCCCGCCTGGCGCGCGAGGTCATCGACCTGTCGCGCACCGAGGTCGGCGAGGTCTCCGAGGCGTCAGGCCACCACCGCGGAGCGTCCTCGACCATGCCGCAGAAGCGCAACCCGATCGGCTCGGAGGCCGTCATCGGGCTCGCGGTGACGGCGCAGGCGCTGGCCGCGGCGCTCCCCCGCGCGGCCGAGGCCGGGCACGAGCGCGCCGCCGGCGAGTGGCAGGTCGAGTGGCACGTGCTCCCGCAGGTCGCGTGCCTGACCGCCGCCGCGTTGCGCGGGGCGGCCGAGGTCGTCGCCGGCCTCGACGTCGACCCGGCGGCGATGCAGCGCAACCTGCACGCCGACGGTGGCCTGATCATGGCCGAGGCCTACATGATCGCCCTAGCCCCGACCCTGGGCCGCCAGCAGGCCCACGACGTCGTCTACGCGGCCGCGCAGGACGTCCGCCTCCGCGCGCTCACCCTCGAGGAGGCGGTCCGCGAGCGCTGCGGCGCGCTCGAGGACGTGGGCGCGCTCCCCACTTCCGGCGACTATGTCGGGAGCGCCCCGGCGGTCTGCGACACCGCGCTGACCACCTGGCGCACCGGCCGGACCCGCTGAACCCCCGACACCGAGGACCACGATCGTGCAAGCGCACCAAGTTCAGGACCGGCCGCATGTCGGCTTCATCGGGATGGGCCGGATGGGCCGCCCGATGGTCGGCCACCTCCTCGACGCCGGGTTCCCGGTGACGGTCTACAACCGCACCGTCGAGCGCTGCGCGCCCGCCGCGGAGCGCGGCGCCGTGGTGGCCGACACGCCCGCGGCCGTCGCCGCGGCGGCCGACGTGACGATCACGATGATCGCCGACGGCGCCGCCGCCGAGGCCGTCTACCAGGGCGACGACGGCGTGCTGGCAGGGCTCTCGGCCGGCGACCTCGTCCTCGAGATGAGCACGATCGGCCCGGAGCTGGCGCGGCACTTGGCCACGAGCTGCGCGGAGCGCGGCGCGGAGCTCCTGGACTCGCCGGTCTCGGGCAGCATCCCCGCCGCCCGCGACGCGCAGCTCGTCGCGATGGTCGGCGGCGACGCCGCGGCCTTCCAGCGCGCGCGGCCCGTGCTCGAGGCCATGACGCGGGCCCAGCACCACCTCGGCGCCTCGGGCGCCGGGGCGGCCATGAAGCTCTCGGTCAACGCGCTGATCGGCGTGACGAATCTCGCGCTGTCGGAGGTCCTCGTCGCCGCCGAGCGCAGCGGCATCCCGCGCGACCGCGCCCTGGACGTGCTGGCCGACAGCGCGATCGGCTCGCCGTACATCACCTACAAGCGCGAGGCGTTCCTCGACCCCGACTCCGTGGAGGTCTTCTTCACCGTGCGGCTGCTCAAGAAGGACCTCGGCCTGGCACTGGAACTGGGCCGCAGCACCGACGTGCCGATGCTGTCGATCGCGGTCGCCGACGAGGCGCTCACGCTGGCCGCCGCGAGCGGCTACGGCGAGGACGACGTGGTCCGGATGGCCGACGTCCTGCGAGGCCGCGCCGACGCGCCGGAGGCCTCCCGATGATCTCATCCTCCGACGAGCTCACCACCTACGGCCTGGCGATCGGCGGCGAGCAGCGCCCCGCCACCGGCGGCGCGACCTACGAGGCGCTCAACCCGTTCACCGGCCAGGCGTGGGCGCGCGCGCCCGAGGCCGGGCGGGAGGACGTCGACCGCGCGGTTGGCGCGGCGCGCGGCGCCCTCGACGGACCTTGGGGCGCGATGACGGGAGCCGACCGCGCGGCGTGCATGCGGCGCCTGGCGATCGTGCTGGCCGAGGAGGCCGAGCACCTGGCCGCGGTGGAGACCCGCGGCAACGGCAAGCTCCTGCGCGAGACGCTGGGCCAGGCCAAGGCGCTCGCCGACTACTACAACTACTTCGCCGGGATGGCCGACAAGCTGGAGGGCGCGTCGATCCCCTCCCACAAGCCGGGGTACTTCCTCTACACGCGCCGCGAGCCGGTCGGCGTGGTCGGGGCGATCATGGCGTGGAACTCGCCGCTGATGCTCCTGACCTGGAAGCTGGCGCCCGCGCTGGCGGCCGGCTGCACGGTCGTCGCCAAGCCGTCGCCCTACACGCCGATCTCGACGCTGGAGTTCGCCCGCTGCGTGGAGCGCGCCGGGTTCCCCCCGGGCGTCTTCAACGTGGTCACCGGCGTCGCGCCCGAGCTCGGCCAGTGGCTGGTGTCGCACCCCGGCGTCGACAAGGTGACGTTCACCGGCTCGACCCAGACCGGCGTCGCCGTCGGCAAGGCGGCGATGGACAACATGACGCGGGTCGCGCTCGAGCTCGGCGGCAAGTCCGCGCAGCTGGTCTTCCCCGACGCCGATCTGGACGCGGCGGCCACCGGCATCGTCGCCGGCGTGTTCGCGGCCACCGGCCAGACGTGCGTCGCCGGCTCGCGGCTGCTGGTCCATCGCGACGTCCACGACGAGGTCGTCGACCGGCTCGTCACGATGGCGACGGCGATCAAGCTCGGCGACCCGATGGCGCCCGACAGCGAGATGGGGCCCTTGGCCAACGCCGCGCAGCTCGACAAGGTCTCCGGGCTCATGGACCGCGCCCGTGCCGAGGGCGCCACCGTCGCGCACGGGGCGTGCGTGTCGGCCTCGCTCGGCGGGCTCTTCTACGAGCCGACGATCCTCACCGAGGTCGGTCCCGACATGGAGATCGCGCGCGAGGAGGTCTTCGGTCCGGTCCTCTCAGTGCTCGCGTTCGACACCGAGGACGAGGCCGTCGCGCTGGCCAACAGCTCGGAGTTCGGCCTCGCCGCCGGCGTCTGGACCGAGAGCGTCCGGCGTGCCCATCGCGTCGCGCACCGCCTGCAAGCCGGCAGCGTCTGGGTCAACACCTACCGAATGGTCGCGCCCAACGCGCCGTTCGGCGGCTTCAAGATGAGCGGGATCGGTCGCGAGAACGGCCACGAGGCCGTGTACGAGTTCACCGAGACCAAGACGATCTGGGTGGCCCTCGACGACGCCGAGGCCCGCGACCCGTTCGCCCTGGGCTGATGGGGTGACAAGCTCCAGCGGACAGTGGCGTCTGGACCGCGGTCATCCTGGAGGTGTGACTCAGCGTGTGGGCCCGCAAGGACGCGTCAGGCCATGGCTCGCGCCTCCGGCGGCGGCACCTCCGACCTCTCCCGACGCCTACCGACGGGCTCTTACCGCTTGCACGTGGGCCTTCGCGCCAACGTAGCGGTTCTTCGACGCGGTGGCCGTGTACCGGCCGGGCCGCAGGTCGGCGGTTGCGCGGCCCTTGCCGTCGGTGGTCAGCGTGCGGCCCGCGACCTTGACCGTCGCTGCGGCGATCGGGTCGCCGGCGTCGAGCACGCGGAAGGACTGTGTCCTGCCGCCGGTGGCCACGAGCGTGAGCCCGGGGCGGATCTGATCGGTAGCCAGGCCGACGGTGCCGGCGTCACTTTCGGTGCGGATGACCGCGTCGACGCGGTCGAGCTGCCCGTCCAGGTTGAGCTGGAAGATGCGCCCGGGCGGGAGTGTCACCGCGACCGCCGCGCCCCACTTCGTCGCCGTCTTGTTCGAGCGCCTGAAGACGGCCTTCCCGGTGTCGGAGTCCTCCCAGCCCGCCCACAGCCGGCCGTTGGGGGTCGCGGTCATCGCGACCTGCTGCTTGAACGAGCTGCCGCCGGCGATCGTCGCCGCCGACGGGGAGCCGACCGGCCACACGAGCACCTTGCGACGCGTGGCGTCGGGCGCGGCGATGACGAAGCCGCCACCCACGCGCGCGACGAGCTGCGTGCGCGCCGCGGCGTCGCAATATCCGGTGGCCGGCATGTTCGAGGCCGGGCCGGCCGGCGCTCCGGTGGCCGGGGTCACGGGCTGGGTGAAGACGCCGCCGGTAGTGCACCAGGCAACCATCGCCGCGCCCGCGACTGACGCCGCGAGCGCCTGGTTGGTCCCGCCGCCGTAGCCGCCGGCCGCGGGCACCGCCGCGTCGAGCCCGGCGTGGACGACGGTCTCGTTGCCGCTGTAGAAGGCCTGCAGGTATGCGCCTCCGGCGGCCACGGCGGCGGGCGAGCTGGCGAAGCCGTTGGAGCTGATCGCCCCGGGGCTGACCGTCCAGCTCCTGCCGGCGTCGGCGCTCGTGGCCATGTCGATGCCGGCCTGCGGGTCGCCGGTGACCAGCGTCGGCGAGCCGGGCCAGAACGCGGTGAGCCCCGTGCCCTGGGCGACGAGGACGGGGTTGCCGGCGCTGGCCCAGCCGTTGACGATCGGCACAGCGGCGCCGACGGTCCCCACCGCGCTGACCGGCGTCTGGAAGACGTCGTAGCCGGCGTCGAACCAGCCGACGTGCAGGACGCCGTCGCTGGTGCGCGCGAGGCTGACCTGGTCGGAGATGTTCATACCGCCCGAAGCAAATGGCTTCCACGCCGCCCCCGCGCCCGCGCTCGGCGCCGCGGCCGCGACCATGCCGACGGCCACCGCGGCCACCCTCAATGAACGCCTCATTGCGTGCTGCCTCCCAATGGATTTCCGAACGTGCGTGACCATACCGAGCCGGGACCGCCGCGACCGAAGCCCGCCGCTGCGCGTGGATGGCAGTCAGGCTCGCCGTGCCGGGCCAGTGAGGAGCTCAAAGGACCCGTGGGACGAGCGGCCGCGCCGCCATGGCCGCAGCTGCGGTACGACTCGGACGAGATCTCCTTCGCCGACGGGGGCGGAAATCTGGATCGACAACCCCACGAACGTCCTCAAGCGCGACAACATCGTGACCGCGGTCCCCTCTCATACATCGCCCGCCGCTGCGACACGTTCTCGGCGAGCTGCCATGGCGATGGCGATCGCGCGAACCATGGGCAGTCCGTACGACGCGACGCTCATGCGAACGCGCCGATCAGGACGGTCGAGCCGATGCCGCCCTACCACGCCTCGACCGGGATCACGACGGCCCAGCCGGCGTACACGGACGTTGCCGCGACCCCGGCCAGCACGCCGACGACGACGCCGTCAGCAGGGCCTCTGCTGAGTCGGGCCGCCCGTCTCGGACCCGGCGCACTGCGCCCGGGTGCTTGACACCGCTACTGGCTAACCGTTAGTCTCGCGCTAACTAACGGTTAGAGAGGAGGCGTCCTCGATGCCTCGAGCGGTTGGCGCAGCAAGCAAGGAGCCGTCGCACGGCTATCAACTGCGGGTCGTCCAGGAGATCCTCCTGGCGCTGCTCGCCAAGGACGCGTCGCACGGCTACCAGCTCCGCGCGCGCCTGCAGCTCGCGCTCGGCCCGCTGGCGGAGGCGCTCAACGCCGGCCAGGTCTACGTGACGCTCGCGCGGCTCGACAAGGCGGGGCTCGTGCGCGCCGAGCACGTCGGCCAGTCCGATCGTCCCGACCGCAAGGTCTACGAGCTCACCGAGGACGGGCGCGCGCGCGTCATGGCGTGGCTGGACGACACGAGCTGGCCCAAGCCCGCGCCGGCCGAGTTCCACCTCAAGTTGGTCGCCGCCGCGACGGCGGGCC
>DASYLT010000056.1:0-7261 GCA_036009425.1 Baekduia sp.
GGCATCGACGAGCCGCGCGGCGCAGCGGACGGCCTCTGCCTCGTCGGCGTTGGGGAGGACCACGGCGAACTCCTCGCCGCCGGTGCGGCAGACGACGTCGCCGGCGCGGACGTGGCCCTCGAGCACCTGCGCGAAGGCGACGAGCACCTGGTCGCCCACCGTGTGGCCGTAGACGTCGTTGACGCGCTTGAAGTCGTCGACGTCGAGCAGCACGAGGCCGACCGGCGCCTCGTCGCGCTGGGCGCGCGCCAGCTCGGCGGCGAGCCGCTCGTGGAAGTGGCGGCGGTTGAACAGGCCGGTCAGCTCATCGGTCCGGGCCTGCTCGGAGAGCAGCTCGCGGCGGCGGGCGTTGTCGTAGGCCAGCGCCGCGAGCATCGCGAAGCGCTTGATGAGCTGCGCCTCCTCGGGCGAGAAGCTCGGGATCGTGCCCTCGAAGCCGGGGGCGGAGTCCTCGCGCCACACGTTGAGCGTGCCGATCACGCGGTCGGCGACGATCAGCGGGCAGAAGACGATCGCCTCGAGGTCCTGCGGCGTGCCGTCGATGATGTAGCGGCCGAACCAGGGGTGGCCCGGCTCCAGGTGGACGAGCTGGCGGGACTTGACGACCTTGCCGGTGATCGAGTCGTCGAGCTTGGGCGCGTCGGCCATCGTCTCCTCGACGAACAGCCCCTCGGCGAACACCGGCACCAGCGCGCGGCGGTCGAAGTCCACCTCGTAGATCGCCAGACTCGTGTACGGCACGATGCCGTTCAGCGCGCGAGCCATGGAGGACAGCGTGGCGTCCAGCGACTGCTCGGCCAGGACGCCGGCGACCGCGTCGATGATCGACTCGAGACCCCGTACGACCCGTGTGGCGGAGACGTGCTGCATGCGCTCCCCCGGAAGATCGACACCCGAGGGCCCATGTTGAGGCGCCGGGTCATCTTGCGAACGCTCTTGCGAGGTCTGAGGCGCTTTGGAGCCCTGGCGAGGGTTGGCGCGCGGCGGTGGTGACGGCCGCGGGCGCGTTGACAGTGGTTGCCTTTGCAACTACTATGGAGAGTCGCTTGATGCCCGATGCCCTCAGCCCGCGCCACCTCGCCCAGCGCGTGGCGCAGATCGCCGTCCTCGGGATCGTCATCGTGCTCGCCCTGGCCACGCTGCCCGGCCTGGGTGACGTCCGCGATCGCTTCACCGACGCGCGGCCCTTCTGGATCGCGGTCGCGCTGGTGCTCGAGGTCGGCTCGATCCTCTCGTTCGTCGTCGTCTTCCGCGGCGTCTTCTGCATCAAGATGCCGTGGGGCTTCAGCGCGCAGGTCGGCCTCTCGGAGCAGGCGGCCAACGTGCTGCTGCCGGCCGGCGGCGCCGGCGGCCTGGCGCTGGGGGCCTGGGCCCTGAACCGCGCCGGCATGTCGTCGGGCCACATCGCCCGTCGCAGCGTCGCGTTCTTCCTCATCACCAGCTCCACCAACTTCATCGTCGCGGTGCTGGCCGGCGCCGGGCTGCTGCTCGGCATCCTGCCCGGCTCGTCGAACATCGCCTTGGGCGCCGTCCCCGCCGGGCTGGCGCTCGTGGTCATCGCGATCGTCCTGCTGCTGCCGCGAGTCCTGCCCGCGGGCGGGGACGACGACGGCAGGATCCGCCGCGTGGCCGCCACGGTGGCCGAGGGCGTCCGCGACGCCGGCGCGCTGCTGCGCTCGGGCCGGCCGTCGGTGATCGGCGGCGCGATCGGCTACCTGCTGTTCGACATGGCGGCGCTGACCGCCGCGTTCCACGCCTTCGGCCACGCGCCGCAGCTCGGCGACTTCCTCCTGGCCTACGTGCTCGGCCAGCTCGGCGGCCTGATCCCGCTGCCCGGCGGCGTCGGCGGCTCCGACGGCGGCCTGGTCGCCGCCCTGGCGCTCTACGGCACGCCGCTGGCCACCGCGACCGCCGCGGTCCTGGCCTATCGCGCCTTCCAGCTGGGCCTCCCCACGCTGACCGGCACCGTCGCGTTCGCCCGCCTGCGCCACACGCTGTCGCGCGACACGCGCGCCGCCGCCGGCTGCGAGCCACTCGCCGTGCCGGTGCGCGAGCCGGCGGCCGTCGCCGCGGTCCCGCAGCACGTCTGACGCGCTCCGGCGCGCTCCGGCGCCTAGACCAGCGTGAAGCGCCCGGCCAGCCGATGCAGCTCGCGGGCGCTCGTGGCGAGCTCCTCGGCGCTGGCGGCGATCTGCTGGGTCGAGGACGCGGTCTGCTGCGTGGAGGCGGCGACCTCCTCGCTGGCCGCCGAGGACTCCTCGGCGATCGAGGCGACCTCGGTGATGTCCTCGGTCATCTGCGCAGAGCGGACGGCGATGCTGCCGACCGCCTCGGCGATCTCGGCCACGCGCGAGCTGGTCGACTCGACGGCCTCCCCGATGGCGGTGAACGACGCGCGGGCGGTCTCGACGGTGGTGACTCCCTCCTCGGTCCGGACCGCGCCCTCCTCGACGACCGCGACGGCCCGCTCGGTCTCGGCGCGGATCTCGCTCACCACGCCGGCGATCGAGCGCGCGGCGGCCTGGCTCTCCTCGGCGAGCTTGCGGACCTCGTCGGCGACGACCGCGAAGCCGCGGCCCTGCTCGCCGGCGCGCGCGGCCTCGATCGCCGCGTTCAGCGCCAGCAGGTTGGTCTGCTCGGCGATCCCGCCGATCGTGTCGACCATCGAGCCGATGCGCGACGAGCGCTCGCCGAGCGCCCGGATCGTCCGCGTCACCTCGGCCGACGCGCCGCGGACCTCCGACATGGCCTCGGTCGCGGCGCCGACCGCGGTGGCGCCGTCGTGGGCGAGCCGGCGTGCGCGGCCGGCCTCCTCGGCGGCCTGCTGGGCGTTGGCGGCGGACTCCTGGGTGGAGGCCGAGACCTCGGTGGACAGCGCGCGCACCGCCTCGACGGAGCGCACCTGGCGCTCGGCGCCGTGCGCGACGTCGCTGACCGCACGAGAGATCTCGGCGACGGAGCGCCCGGACTCGGCGGCCTCGCCGGCGACACGCGACGACAGGTCGGACACCCGATCGGCGGCCGTCGAGACCTCGCCGACCATGGTGCGCAGGTTGGTGGTCATGCCGGCGAGGGCACGGCGCAGCTCGTCGTCGTCGGAGTGCGGGCGCAGCTCGCCGGAGAGATCGCCGGCGGCGATCCGGTCGGCCTGGGCGGAGACGACGCGCAGCTCGGTGAGCAGCTCGGCGACCGAGAGCGCCAGGCGGCCCGAGCTGTCGTGCTCGGAGACGGCGAAGTCGTCCACGTCCGGGTGCAGGTTGCCCGCCGCGATGGCCTGCACGACGGTCGACATGGGGACGAGCTGCTGCCGGGTCTTGAGCATCGACCAGACGGCCAGGGTGACGCCGACCGCCAGCGCGACGAGCGATCCGATGAGGAACACGGAGCGCAGGTGCGCGCCGTCGGCCGCGACGTTCGCGCCGCCGACGGACTTCATGCCGGTGGCGACGACGGCGATGAACACCGTCTGGGCGACGAGGTTGGCCGTCATGAAGGTGTAGACCCGCAGGTGCGGCGACTTCAGGCGGCCGACGCGATGCGCCTCGGGCGGCAGCTCGATGGCGTGCTGGGTGGTGTCCATGGTCGCGGTCTCCATCTCAGGCGGTCAGCGTGAAGCGGTTGGCCAGGTGGTGCAGCTCGGTTGCGCTGGCGGCCAGCTCCTGGGCGCTGGCGGCGATCTGCTGGGTCGAGGCGGTCGTCTGGTGTGTCGAGGCCGCGACCTGCTCGCTGGCGGCCGAGGACTCCTCGGCGACCGAGGCGACGTCGGTGATGTCCTCGGTCATCCGAGCGGAGCTGCCGGCGATCGCCCCGACGGCGGCGGCGATCTCGGCGACGCGCGCGCTGGTGACCTCGACGGCCTCGCCGATCGCCGTGAAGGATGCGCGGGCCGTCTCGACGGTCGTCACGCCGTCCTCGGTGCGCTGGGCGCCCTCCTCGACGACGAGGACGGCCCGGTCGGTCTCGGCGCGGATCTCGGTGACCAGGTCGGCGATCGACCGGGCGGCCTGGCGGCTCTCCTCGGCGAGCTTGCGGACCTCGTCGGCGACGACCGCGAACCCGCGGCCCTGCTCGCCGGCGCGGGCGGCCTCGATCGCTGCGTTGAGCGCCAGCAGGTTGGTCTGCTCGGCGATGCCGCCGATCGTGTCGACCATCGAGCCGATGGACGACGACCGCTCGCCGAGCGCCCGGATCGTGCGGGTCACCTCGGTCGAGGCGCCGCGCACCTGCTCCATCGCGGCGGTCGCGGCGCCGACGGCCTCGGCGCCGTCGTGGGCCAGGCGCTGGGCGCGGCCCGCCTCGTCGGCGGCGACCTGGGCGGTCGCGGCGGAGTCGTGGGTCGAGGCCGAGACGGCGGTCGAGAGCGCGCGGACGGCTTCGACGGAGCGGACCTGGCGCTCGGCGCCGTGGGCCACCTCGCTCACGGCGCGGGCGATCTCGTCGGCGCAGCGGCCGGACTCGTCGGCCTCGCCGGCGACGCGCTCCGAGACGCTGGAGACGCGGTCGGCGGCGTCGGTGATCTCGCCGACCATGTCGCGCAGGCCTTCGGTCATGCGCGCCAGCGCACGGCGCAGCTCGTCGTCGGCGGAGCGTGGCTCGAGGTCGCCGGAGAGGTCGCCGGAGGCGATCCGGTCGGCGTGGGCGGCGACGGTGCGCAGCTCGTCGAGCATGGTCTGCACGGCGCCGGCGGCCCGGCCGAGGTCGTCGTAGTCGTGGACGAGGAGATCGCGCTCGGCGGCCGGGTGCAGGTCGCCGGCGACGATGCTCGCCGTGACGCCGTGCAGCGCCACGATGCGTGCGCTGAGGTCCTTGGAGGCCTTGACGCTGACGACCGTGCGCACGATCAGGACGCCGATCGCCAGCACGAGGTAGACGACGAACAGCCAGCCGAGGCGGTGCTCGTAGTTGGTCTGGGTCAGGCCGCCCAGCTCGTGCGCGATGAACGCGATGTAGGTGATCTGGACAGCGACCAACCCCACCATCATCATCGCGAGATTTCGTGTGGAAGACGCCCGGGCTCCGACCCGTGCGCCGGGCTCCTGCTCTGCGTGCACCCTGTGTCTCCTCCGTGATTACGCGCTACACCTCCGTATTCGACCCTCCGATCGGGGGCTTGAGGCGTTGCATGGACGCGTGCCCGCTCAGGCGGGGTGGCGCGTGGCCGCTCAGGCGGCGTCGAGGACCGCGTGCCGCTCCGGGAACGGGACCAGCGGCTCGGCGACGGCCCGGCGGTCGTGGAGGTCCAAGGCGGCGAAGGCGGCGACGCACGCCGGGTCGAACTGCGTGCCGGCGTCGGCCTGCAGGCGCGCCAGCGCCTCGGCGTGGCTGAGCGCCGGGCGGTAGGAGCGGTCGGAGGTCATGGCGTCGTAAGCGTCGGCCACCGCGAGGATGCGGGCGTCGAGCGGGATCGCCTCGCCGGCCAGGCCGTCGGGGTAGCCCTTGCCGTCGTAGCGCTCGTGGTGGTGCCGCGCGCCGGGGACGTACTGGGCGAAGCGGGCCACGGCGCCGATGATGTGCGCCGACTGCGCTGGATGCTCGCGCACGAGCTGCCACTCCGCGTCGGTGAGCGCGCCGGGTTTGTGCAGGACGCTGCGCTCCAGCGCGACCTTGCCGACGTCGTGGAGCATCCCGGAGAGGTGGATGCGCTCGCAGTCGGCGGGCGGCAGGCGCAGAGCGCGGGCCAGCGCGACGGCGTAGCCGGCGACCTTCTCGGAGTGCCGGGCCGTGTAGGGATCGCGCGCGTCGATGGCGCGCACGAACGCGAGGATCGTCTCCTGGTTGAGCGTCTCGAGCTCCTCGACGCGGCTCATCAGCGAGCGCGTGAGGCTGCCGCAGACGCCGCCGACCAGCATCATCGCGCCGGCGCGAAACAGCCAGCTCGGGCCGAGATCGCCGAGGCGACCCAGCAGCGCGAGCGCCCCGGGCTCGGCGAGCGCTCCGCAGACCCCACCGCTGAGCACGCCGATGCGCGGGCCCCAGAGCAGAGCCGCGAGCACGACGGTGACGTAGTACAGATGCGTGACAGGACTCGGCGGACCGCCGGCGGCGACCAGCACCCCGGTGACGCCGGCGACGGCCGCTGCCACGCCCAGCACCACGGGTGGTCGCGTCCTCCAGCGCGCCAGCAGTCGGGCGGCCTCCGGACGGCCGTTCTCAGGGAACATCGACACCCCAGGAGTCATCGGCTCGTGCCGGCCGATCCTTGATCGCCGCACCGCCCCTCACACGCCAGTCGCCGGTGAGTGGGCCGGCTCGGAGTCGAACCGAGATCTGATGGATTATGAGAAGCCCCACTCCGTTTGCATAGCCGAATCCATTTGCGTGTCTTCGGATTGCGTGTCGTCTGCTCACAGCGCAACTGCTGCAAATCCCGGGGCCTGTGCCCCAGTTGGTACCCCGGCTCCGCCCAACGATGGCGTCTTCGAGGAATCCGTTGCGCGTGACGCGCCGCAAAGCATCCGTCTGCCGGTTACGGAGCGGGTCTCGGACGGTCAACCTTGGCAGAGCCTCCACCAGAGGTTCTAGTCGTCGGCGATCCACGCTCTCAGCGCAGCCTCAACTGTCGAGGCATCCTCGAGCCCAGCGCCATGCCGTTCCTCACTGCTTCGTCGCTTGAACCGTAGGCTGGGCTCTGCCGCGCCCAGCGTGCCACGGACTGAGTTCGTCCGGATCGTCACGTACCCTGGATCGGCTGGGCAGCCCGCCGGAGGAGACGACATGACGGACGAGCACTACACGGTGAAGATCAACCGCCGGGACGGCGTGGTCGAGATCACGGGCAGCGACAAGGACTGGATTGCCGAGCAGTTGGAGCGGCTGGCGGTCGTCTACATCGAGGAGGTGGCAGACGCCGATCCCCCCATGGTGTCGGAGGTCGGGGCTGAGCCCGTGAACGGCGACGGTACGGCGGGCGGCGATGATGCGACGGGAACCGCGCCGAAGCCTGCCACACGACGCAAGAAGGGCGGCGGCTACCGAGGGACGCGCAACGCCGCACTCGTCGCCGAGTTGACAGCTGACGTGCAGCAGAAGCTTGCGACCTACCAGGACGCACGTAAGTCCCACTGGAAGGATGCCACCGACCAGGCCGCAATCGTCGCCAAGTTTCTCAAGGACGAGCGCCAAATGGACGGCGTCACGCCGGACGACCTGTACACGGTGTTCGATGTCATGGGGTGGCGGGGACCGAACCCGAAGAACGCGCTACAGAACGCGCGCTACCGGAACCGCTACTTCACCAGCCAGGACGGTAAGTACATGCTCA
>DASYLT010000057.1:0-71381 GCA_036009425.1 Baekduia sp.
GACCTTGCCCGGCGTGTCGCTGCCCTCCAGCGTCGTGAGATCGATCATCGAGACCGCGAGGCGGATGCCCTGCTGCTTGGCCTCGCGCTTGATCGAGCGGCGGCCGAGCATCGCGGCACGCTCGTCGACTCCCACGCGGTCGACCCGCGGCAGCTGCCGCGTCACGCGGTCGGGCGTCGACGCGCGTCGACGGCTTCGCGACTGGGGAACGACGTCTGCGTTCCCCGTGCCGTGGCGCTCAGCGCGCCGCAGAGGTTGCCCAGCTCGAGCGCGGCGCCGACGTCGAGCCCGGAGGCGAGCGCGAAGCTCAGCCCGCCGACGAACGCGTCCCCCGCCCCGGTGGTGTCGACCACGTCGACCGCCGGCGGCTCGCGCCGCACGATCGCGCCGTCGACCAGCGCGATCGCGCCGCGCTCGCCGAGCGTGACGATGACGCCGCAGGCCCACTCGTCCGAGGCCCGACGCACCTCGTCGTCGGTGGCCTCCGCGCCCCAGAGCAGCGCGAACTCCGTCTCGTTGGGCACGACCCAGTCCGCCAGCGGGAACAGCTCGATCGCCGAGGCACGCGCCGGCGCCGGGTTGAGGATGGTGATGGCGCCCCACGAGCGTCCGATGTGCAGCGCCTCGGCGACCGCCTCCTCGGCGACCTCCAGCTGGCAGACGACGACGTCGGGCGCGGGAAGGTCGGCGATCTCGTCGCGCACGTCGGCCGCCGTGAGCGCCTGGTTGGCGCCGGGGACGACGATGATCCGGTTCGTGCCGTCGGCCTCGACCCAGATCGGGGCGACTCCGGTGCTGTGGCCCTCGAGGGCCTTGACGGTGCTCGTGTCGATGCCCTCCGCGCGGAGGTTGTCGAGCGTCATCGGACCGAACGTGTCCTGTCCGACGCGCCCGACGAAGACGACGTCGGCGCCCAGGCGCCGGGCCGTCACGGCCTGGTTTGCGCCCTTGCCGCCGAATCCCTGCTGAAACAGCGAGCCCATGACGGTCTCGCCGGCCGCGGGGAGCGGGTCGGCGTAGGCCACCAGGTCGATCATCGACGATCCGACGACCACGATGCGGGGGCTGCCTCCCATCTCCTTGCCCGGCGTGGGCTCCTGCGTGCTCATCGCCGGCGCTTGGCGGCCGGCGCGGGGACGGGCCCGGTCGACCCGCGCACGTTCAGCGAGACGTCCATCACGATGCGCGTCGCCTTCCGGGGCGGGGCGTCGTCGGGCTCCTCGAGGCGGCGCAGCAGCAGGCGCATCGCCAGGGCGCCCTGCGCTTCGGTCGGTCGGTCGATGCACGTGAGCGGCGGCGTCAGCAGCGCGCCCAGATCCAAGTCGTCGAAGCCCATCACCGACACCTCGTCCGGGGTCCGGATGCCGAGCTCGTTCACCGCACGGAGCAGGCCGATGGTCATGAGGTTGTTGGTCGAGAAGATCGCCGTCGGCGCCGGCCGGGAGCCGAGCAGTCGGAGCGCGGCCTGATAGCCGCCCTCGACGTTGAACCCGCCCTCCTCGTCGTGTGACCGATCCATCTCGATCCCGGCGCCCGCCAGGGTGTCGACGAAGCCGGCATGCCGCTCCCGACCGACCGTGGTGTTGAGCGGCCCGCCGATCATCGCGATGCGCTCGTGACCGAGCTCCAGCAGGTGCTCGGCCGCGAGCCTCGCGCCGCCGGTGTTGTCGACCACGACGCTGTCGAAGGCATGGACGTCCTCGGCCTCGCGGTCGACGAGCACGACGGGGATGCGCGACGGCCGGAGCTCGCGCGAGGGCTCGGACTGCTCGGTGGCGGGGATGAGGATGAGGCCATCCGCCCGGCCCGTGAGCTCGAGGAGCACGTCGTGCTGGCGCTCGGCGCTCTCCTCGGTGCCCGACAGGAACACGTTGTACGGGCCGTCCAGCGTCACGTCCTGGATGCCCTTGACCACGGCGGCGTAGTACGGGTTGGTGATGTCCGGCACCACCACGCCGATCGACCGCGTCCGGCCCGAGCGGAGGCTGCGAGCCGTGGGATTGGGGCGGTAGCGAAGCTCAGTGCAGGCCTTCTCGATGGCCTCGTGCTCGCGGACGCGCTGGCCGCTGAGGTATCGGGAGACCGACGCGGTGGAGACACCCGCAAGCCGGGCGACATCGGCGATCGTCGACACCGGAGGTACTGTAATCGTTGTCTGTTACCGCTGTCAAGGGCCGTCACGCCCAGGCTGAGTCATCTTCCGGCGACGCCGGCGACGAACTCGGCGACGTCGTGGGCCTCCGGGCCCGTCACCAGCGCGGGCGGCATGGCGCCGAACGTCGCCTGCGAGCCCTCACGGACGCGGCGCTCGACCACCGCGACGGGCGGGCGAAGGAAGTCGAGGTCGGGTCCGGTCTGGCCGACCGCTCCGGCGGCGCGCAGAGCATGGCAGCCCGAGCAGTTGGCGACGAACAGCTGCCGGCCCTGCGTCTGCGCGCCGGTCAGCGTGACCGTCTGGCCGTGCCGGCCCTCGACCTTGGAGGCGTCGTCGTTGCCGGAGACGATGATCGTCGCGCCCAGAGCGACCGTGGCGACCGCGACCACCGGCGCGCCGACCGCCGGAAGGCGGACGGCGAGGGCGAACCCACCCAGGAGCGCCACGACGAGCAGGATCCCGACGACGCTCATCCGACGAGGGGCCCTGGGCGACGGCGGTAGCGGTCCACGATCGCCTCGGCCGTCCGGTACGCCAGCGCGGCCACCGTGCCGGTCGGGTTCAGGCCCGCGTTCTGGGGAAACGAGGACGCCCCGATCACGAAGATGTTCGGGAAGTCCCACAGCTGCTGGTAGGTGTTGACCGCCGAGTGCTGGGGATCTGATCCCATGATGACCCCGCCCGTGTTGTGGGTCGTCTGGTAACGCGTGACGTCGTAGTGCGGCTCCAGCGCCCCCGCCACCCCATGGCCGGCGACGGCGTCGGGGTTCATCGCGCGGACGATGTCTGCCGACTTGGCTCCCAGGTACGCGCCCATGCGGCGCTCGTTGTCCTGGAAGTCGAACGTCATCCGCACCAGCGGCAGGCCGGCCGCGTCGCGATAGGTCGGATCCAGATCGAGGTAGTGCGTGCGGTAGGACGGGCTCTGCCCCTGGATCAGGACGCTGAGCGTGCCGCGGTAGTTGTCGCGGATCGACTGCTTCCAGCGCGCCCCCCACTTCGGCACGTCCGGCGGCACCTGCAGGCCCAGGATCGGCCGGATGCCGGTGCTCTCGGCGATCAGCGCGCCGCCGCCGATGAAGTCCAGGCCGGCGTGATCGAAGTTGTCGGCGTTGAGGTCGTCGACGACGACGCCGTTGGCGCCCGAGCCCATGAACGGATGGAAGTCCTTGTCCTTGAAGAAGGCCCGGGCCGGGGTGGGCATGATCTGGTAGGCGTAGTTGCGGCCGATCACGCCGCGACCGGTCTGCGGGTCGTAGGGCTCGCCGATGTCCGAGACCAGCAGCAGCCGCGCGTTGTTGAACACCCACGCCGTGACGAGGATGACGTCGGCCGGTTGCTCCTGCAGCCGCCCGGCGCGGTCGTAGTACTGGACCGCCTTGCCCTGCTTGCCGTCGTGCACGATCCGCACGACGTTCGCGCCGGTGCGCAGCTCGAAGCGCCCGGTCTTCATCGCCTCGGGGATGACGGTGACGTTGGGATCGGCCTTGGCGCCGACCTCGCACCCGTAGTTCTCGCAGAACCCGCAGTACAGGCAGTGGCTGCGCGACACGCCCTGCGGGTTGACGTAGGCCTCGGGCAGGTTCGCCGAGGGCTGCGGGAACGGGTGATAGCCCAGCTGGGCGGCGGTCTCGCCGAACACCGCGCCGGCGTAGGACTCCTGCATCGGCCCGAGCGCGTAGTCGCGGTCGCGCGCGCCCTCGAACGGGTTGCCGCCGGGGCGGATCGCGCCGCGGATGTTCCCCGCCCGGCCGGCGATGCCCGCCATGTACTCGAACCGGTCGTAGTAGGGCTCGAGCTCCTCGTAGGTGATGCCCCAGTCCTGGATCGACATGCCGTCCGGGATCTTCCCGGCGCCGTAGCGCTCGATCGTCTCGCTGCGCATGCGGAAGTCGCTGGGGTGGTAGCGGAAGGTCTGCCCGTTCCAGTGGACGCCCGCGCCGCCCACCCCGGTGCCGGGGCAGAACGAGGCGATCCTCCGGATCGGCAGCGCCCGCTCGCGGAGGTCGTGGCGCAGCGTCAGCGCCTCGGTCGAGAAGTCCTGGTAGAGCTGGCCGCGGACCGAATAGGCCAGCTCGTCGTGGTCCTGCTGGAAGTCCTCGCTGTTGCGCTGCCCGCCGCCGCGCTCCAGCCCGACGACCGTCATGCCGGCCTTGGTCAGCTCGGCGGCCATGATCCCGCCGGTCCAGCCCATCCCGATGCACACCGCGTCGACCCGGTCGAGCGCCATGGACGATCAGATCGGCTCGTCCATGGGCGACATGCCCGTGGGCTCGACGTGGTAGGAGACGTGCCAGCTGCTGAAGAACCCGAAGTAGGGATCGCCGTAGGCCATCGGGTCGCCCGGGTAGTCGATCCAGCGCCAGCCCTGCACGTCGCGGTTGCCGCCGTACATCGGATCGGCGAACAACCCTTCGGCGACGTTCTCCAGGAACATGGTGAAGAACGCGGCCGAGGTGAAGCCGGTGGAGCGGTCAGCGAGGCCGAGATCGACGTCGCCGGCCTCGAGCGCGGTCATGACCGCGTCCTGATCGGCGGCCGCGAGCTCGGCCAGCGCGCGCCCGCCGTAGCGGCCCGCGACGTAGCTCTCGATCCGCGGCAGGACGTGCTTGTAGAGCTCGCGCGGGTTCAGCGGGAGCTGGTAGCCGTGGCCGCTGTCGGACGGCTCGACGAACGGCCCGTGGCGGTACAGGCGCGCACCCGCGCCCCAGTCGCCGGCGAGCTGCCCGTCGAGATAGGCCACGACGCCGATCGCGGTCGCGCCCGGGCTCTGCGCGTCGGGAGGGAACACGCGGTCGGCCATCGCCCCGGCGGTCGCCGCCTCGGCCGGGCTCAAAGCACGCAGCCGTTGCGTGCCGGCCACCTGGCGCGGCGCGGGGTCCGCCTCGCCGCCGGCACGCGACAGCACCGTGGCGGCGAGCCCCCCGCCGAGCGCCGCGGCGCCGCCGCCCAGCAGCCGGCGCCGGGAGAGCGTCCTCGGGGGCCGCCGCGGGCGGTCGTCGGTCATGCGCCGATCCTGCCGGTCAGCCGGCTCATGGCCCGCATCGCGGCGCGGACGTGGTGGTGGATGTGGCCGAGCTGGACCCGCGGTGGGAGGTCCGCCCGCTCGCCGACCCGGATCTCGACCTCCGGCCGGCGCCAGAAGCGCAGCTCGCGCGCCGTGGCCTCCGTGGCGATCTCCAGGTCGGGGCGCGGCTCGGCGGTCATGTTGCCGGCCCGCCGTGCGGGCGATCGTCGTGGCCAGGCTCGTCCTCGTGCCCGATGGTGGAAGCAAGCAGCATCCTCGCCGAAGCTACGGCGGCCTCCGTCGTGGTCAATAACGGGTCCGGATCGAGCGGTCGGGGCTTCTTCTTTCCGCGGCCCGGAGGGCGCCACAGCGTGGCAGAGCGACATCGCACATCAATCCAGTGGATCGTGCTCCGCTGGCCGGACTGGTCCCCGCGCCATTCATGCGACGTCGCGTCGCCGAACCAGGACGCCGGCGCTGCACGTGAACGCCGGAACTAGACCAGGCAGTACGACACGGGTGCCGCCCCGGGCACCACGACGTCCACGCGGAACCGGTCGGCGGCCACGCGCAGATCGGGACCGTCGTACGACATGCCCCCGTCCGCGACCGGCGCCACGACGACCGCGTCCGCGCTGGGCCGTCCGGCATCGCCGCGGGTCTCCCCCGGGACGTCGAAGGAGTCGAACGGCACCGTGCGGCCGTCGCGCGCGCCGCGCAGGAACTCCGCGAAGCCGGCGTCCGGCGTGTGGATGTTCAGCCATGTGACGTCGTCGGCCTCGTCGTTCATGAAGCTGTGCGCGACGCCGGGCGGTGCGGACACGAACGTCCCGGCCGGCGCCCGCACGACGCGCTCGCCGTCCGGGCCCAGCGCGAACCGCAGCGCGCCGGTCAGCACGTAGAACGCGTCGGTGTGCTCACGATGCAGGTGCAGATCGGGCCCGCGCTCGCCGCTGGAGTACCGGGACCACGTCACGGTCAGCGGATCCTCGGCGTGCAGGATCATGACGGTGCGGGCGTCGCGGTCGCTGATCGTCTCGCCGTCCGAGCGCCAGACCATCTCCTGCAGGGAGTCCTCCCACGCCGGCGCGTCGAACCATGCGGCCTCGGCCGGCGCGATGCCGGCGGCGCGCAGGCCGGCCAGCACCTCCGCATCGTCGGCCGACCGCGCGACGACGTCGCCGAACGTCTCCACGTCGATCCCGAGCAACAGCAGGCAGCGCCGGTCCACCGGGCACGGATGCACGGCGCCGTCGAGCCGCCCGGCACGCGCCGCGCGCGACTTGTCGATCATCCGCGGCAGCCACGCGTAGCCGTCGAGGTGGGCATCCATCGGACGCAGGTCGGGCATCGGGCGCAACGCTAGCCCACGCGCCTCGGCGCGCGTGCTGCTCACGTCACGGGCTGCGCGAGCCAGTAGTCGAGGCGTTCCTGCATGCGACCCGAATCGAGGAGATCGCGTACCCAGGCGTTGACGCAACCGCGCCACCCCTCGTCGCCCTTCGGAAGCCCGAACGCGACGTCGAACGGGTCGAGCACGTCGGCGGAGGATGCCCGCTCTCCGGTGACGCGCCCCTTCAGCCCGATGGCGGCGAGCGGCGGCTTGCGGAATTGCTCGCGGATGACCTTCAGCGCAGCGGCCTGAGACATCGTCGCGTCGGCTCGGTCGGCGGCGAGGAAGTCCTGCAGGAGCAGTCGGTTGCCCAGCGGCGTGTCGCTGATCATCGCCTTCGGAACGAGCTTCTTCGCCAGCTCGAGCTGCGCGGTTCCGGTTCCGTACACGAAGCGGACGCCCGGCTTGTCGAGGTCGTCGATCGTCTGGTACGGCGAGTCCTCCAGGACGTAGAAGAGCTGGCCCGACTGGTAATAGGGCGTCGAGAAGTCGATCAGGCGTTGGCGTTCGGGGGTCACGAAGAGCTCTGCACCGACGATGTCCGCCTGACCCGACACGAGCGCTTGCGGCAACACGTCGTAGGAGTACTCCGCGATGTCGAAGTCGACGCCGAGGACGGTCGCCAGCTCGGCGGCGTTCTGCGCCTCGACCCCGGCCCACACGTCGCTGTGGACCTCGAACCCGAACGGCGGCGAGACCCCGATCCCCCAGAACAGAACACGCTCCTTCCTGATCCGGTCGAGGGTCGGAGACGACACGTCGCAGGCCTTCCGGACCGCCGCGTCGACGTCGGTCGGGATCGCTGGCGGATGGAACCTGCCCGTGGCCGCGTTCCCGGACGCCCCCTCGCCCACGCTGTGGTCGACGCCACACGCCGCCAGCACGCTCATCGACCACACGAGCACGCTCAGAACGAGGGCGAAGCGCGCTCCGCGCGACCCTCGTTCGCGGTGGGCCTGCGAGGTGGTCATCCATCTCAGTATCGGTTAGCCTCGACCCGAGAGCACGTGAAATGACACGCGGGCTGACTGGCCGAATGGTGGTCGCGAGCGGTCTTCTCGCGATCATCGTGGGCGGGGCGTTCGCAGCCGTCCTCCTCACGATCACGCAGTTGCGGGGGACGACCGACCTGAGGATCCAGACCCGCGAGGCGCTCGTCGCCGCCGACGCGCTCGAGAAGCACATCATCGACCTCGAGACGGGGCTGCGCGGCTTCGTCATCACCCGCGACGAGAGCTTCCTCCAGCCGTCGAACGATGCGCGTGCTGCGTTGCCGGGCAGCGCGAGAGCGCTCGAGCGCCTCGCGGCCGACGAGCCGGTCCAGCTCGCCCGCGTCCGGCGCATCGTCGGGGCCATGGACGCCTACCTCCAGCAGTACTCGCTGCCGCTCGTGGACGCCGTGCGACGCAACGACCCCTCGGTCCGCAGCGTCGCCCGCACCGTCACGGCCAAGCAGCGCGTCGACGCGCTGCGGGAGGGCCTCACCAGCTTCCGCAAGGCGGAGCGCACCCGGCTCAGCGCGCGCGACACCGACGTCGACCAGGCCGCGCGCCGCGCCACGACCGCGGGCGCGGTCGGTGTCGCAGGGTCGATCCTCCTGATCCTCGTCTTCGCGAGCTACCTGACGCGCGTCATCGTCCGGCCGCTGCGCCGGGCGGCGCTGATGGCGCACCGGCTCGCGGGTGGGGATCTGAGCGCGCGCATGCACGAGAACGACGTCGCCGAGATCGGAGCGCTCGAGCGCTCGTTCAACGCCATGGCCGGTTCCCTCGAGAACAGCCGGGACGAGCTGGCATCGCTGGCCGACGAGCAGGCGGCGCTGCGTCGCGTGGCGACGTTGGTTGCGCGCGGCATGTCGCAGGATGAGCTGTTCGCAGCGGTCAACGAGGAGGTGGGCCGGCTCGTGGGCGCCGATCCGACATCCCTGATGCGGTTCGAGGCCGACGACACCGTGACGCTCGTGGCCGCCTGGAGCGCCGCGGACGCAGACTTTCCCATCGGGGCCCGACGGCGCGTGGACCACGAGCTGCGGTCGCTGCGCGACGACGGGCGCGCGTTGCGGTTCGGCCCGATGGACACCGAGTTCTCGCCCGACGGGCCGTTGGTCGAGGAGGTGAGCCAGCTCGGGATCCGGTCCGCGGTGGGCGTGCCGATCGTGGTCGACGGCCGCGTGTGGGGCGCGGCGTTCGCCGCCTCGACCCGGGAGCAGCCGATCCCGGCAGGCACCGAGACGCGCCTGGCCCAGTTCACCGACCTGCTGGCCACGGCGATCGCGAATGCCGAGAGCCGTGCCGGCCTCGCCCGGCTCGCCGCCGAGCAGGCGGCGCTGCGGCGGGTGGCGACGCTGGTGGCGCATGGAGCGGCACCGGATGAGCTGTTCGCAGCGGTCACCGAGGAGGTCGCGCAGTTGCTCGGCGCGGACATCGCTGGCATGACGCGCTACGAGCCCGACGGGAGCATCACCGTCGTCGCCGCCTCGGGCTGGGCACGCGAGCACCTTCGCATTCCCGTGGGACAGCGGTGGACCCTCGGGGGCAACAACATCAACACGCTGGTCTTCGAGACCGGCCGTCCGGCCCGCCTCGACGCCTACATGGGCCCCTCTGGGCCGCTCGGAGACGCAGCTCGCGAGTACGGGGTGGCCTCGGCAGTCGGCACGCCGATCGTCGTCGACGGCAACCTCTGGGGCGTGATGGGCACCTACTCGACCGAGGGCCGACCGCTCCCTCCCGACACCGAGTCGCGCCTGGAGAACTTCACGGAGATCGTCGGGACGGCGATCGCGAACGCCGATGCGCGGACGGAGGTGGCGGCATCGCGGGCGCGCATCGTTGCGGCGACCGACGACGAGCGGCGCCGGGTGGTTCGGGACCTGCACGACGGAGCCCAGCAGCGCGTGGTCCACACGATCGTCACGCTGAAGATGGCGTGCGGGGCGCTGGACCAGGAGCAGGACGCCGTCCCCGCGCTGCTCGACGAAGCGCTTCACAACGCAGAGCTGGCGAACGTCGAGCTGCGCGAGCTCGCCCACGGCATCCTCCCCCCGGTCCTCACTCGAGGCGGGCTGCGCGCGGGAGTGGCCGCGCTGGCGTCGCGGACGCCGGTGCCCGTCGAGATCGATGTGTCCGTGGGCCGGCTCCCGATCGCGATCGAGGCGACCGCCTACTTCGTCATCGCCGAGGCGCTGACGAACATCGCCAAACACGCTCGCGCCGGACACGCCGAGGTCGTGGCCCAGATCGCGCACGGCACGCTCGAGGTCCAGGTGCGTGACGACGGCGTGGGAGGCGCCCGGCCGGACGGGAGCGGTCTTCTGGGGCTCGCGGACCGCGTCGCCGCCCTCGACGGCCGGCTGCGGGTCGTGAGCCCCGCCGCGGGCGGCACCCTCGTCACGGCCGCCATCCCGATGACCTCGGCGACGGCCACGCCCGACCAGACCGACGACGCGCCGCGCGGCGCGTGAACCCCGACCAAAGGAGCACCTCATGGAGCATCGACCACTCGGACGCACCGGCGTGTCGGTCAGCAAGCTGTGCCTCGGCGCGATGATGTTCGGCGCCTGGGGCAACACCGACCACGACGACTCGATCCGGATCATCCACCGCGCGCTGGACGCCGGGATCAACTTCGTCGACACCGCCGACATCTACTCCCAGGGTGAGTCGGAGGTCATCGTCGGCAAGGCGCTGGCCGGCGGCAGGCGCGACGACGTCGTCCTGGCCACCAAGTTCTGGGGCCCGATGGGCGACGACCCCAACCACCGCGGCGTCTCGCGCCGCTGGATCATGCGCGAGGTCGAGGACTCGCTGCGGCGGCTGAACACCGACTACATCGACCTGTACCAGGTCCATCGCTACGAGCCCGGCGTCGATCTCGACGAGACGCTCGGCGCGCTGACCGACCTCGTCCGGCAGGGCAAGGTCCGCTACATCGGCTCGTCCACCTTCCCCGTCTCGGCCATCGTCGAAGCCCAGCGGACGGCGCGCGACCGGGGCCGACAGCGCTACGTCACCGAGCAGCCGCCCTACTCCATGCTGGCGCGCGGCATCGAGGCCGAAGTGCTTCCCACCTGCGCGCAGTACGGCATGGGCGTCATCCCGTGGAGCCCGCTGTCGGGCGGCTGGCTGTCGGGCCGCTGGCGCAAGGACGCCGACGCGCCGGCGCCCACCTCGGAGGCGCGCCGGCGGCTCACCGAACGCTACGACCTGTCGCTGCCCGCCAACCAGCGCAAGCTCGACGCCGCCGAGGCCCTCGCCCAGCTGGCCGAGGAGGCGGGCATGTCGCTGATCGAGTTGGCCATCGCGTTCGTCGTCCACCACCCGGCCGTGACCGCCGCGATCATCGGGCCGCGCACGATGGAGCAGCTCGACAGCCAGCTCCCCGCCGCGGACGTCGTCCTGGACGATGCGCTGCTGGACCGCATCGACGAGATCGTCGCGCCCGGCATCAACGTCAACCCCGCCGACGGCGGCTGGGTCAACCCCGCGCTGGAGCCGGCGGCCCGCCGGCGCGCACGCAATTCATAGTTCAACCAACACCGAGAGCATCGGTCTGCCGCCAGATCGCCGCGACTCGGTCGTAGGCGATCGCCGCCCGCCCCTACATGGTGTAGGTGTTGAGCTTGGCGCGCGAGGTTCGCCCGAGCGACAGGATCATCTCGGTGAAGGCGATGGCCTCGGCGCGGACGCGGGCGTGGTTCACCTTGTCGGTGGTCTTGATGCCCCAGTTGAGCAGGTAGGTCGGGCCGGTGATGTAGTTCGCGGTGGAGATCCCGCCTCGGGCGAAGAGGTACTGGCCCTCGCCGGGCCAGGTCGGCGCCGTGATGCCGTCGGCGTTGGCGTCCAGCGGCTTGAGCACCCCGGCGGGGCGGGCCTTGGCCCGCTTGAGCGCCGCGTAGGACGCTTCGACCAGCGCCTTGGAGCCAGGGGCGAACATCGCGCCGGGCTCGTACAGCCCGGTCGGCCCCATGCGCCCGCTCGGCAGCTCGTCCCATTCGCGCAGGCCGAGGTGCTCGATCGTGATCGCGGCGTTGGTGCGCTTGACGAGGTCGTCCTTGTGCCGGCTCCGGAAGGCGCGGGAGCCGTTGCCTCCGGCGAAGTGGCCGCTGGTGAGCAGGATCATGATCGTCCGCGGCAGCGCGCGCCGCGGCAGGCGGGCCAGGTACTGGCTCATCGCGACGATCGCGGCCGGGCCGTTGTCCTCGATCGCGTTGCTGCCGTCGGTGTGGCAGTGCAGCGCCACCAGTTCGTCGGACTCGCCCGGGATGAAGCCGATGAGGTTGCGGGTCTTGGCGGTCTCCACCTTGGCGGGCAGCGTGAGGCGCGCGGCGGCGCCGGCGCGGGCCTGGTCCTTGAGCGTCGCGCCGCTGGTCCGATCGACGTACAGGCCGGGAAGGCCGCGGAGGATGCCGTCGTACGGGAAGTAGGACCCGTCGGCGCCGTCGCTGGGGTAGTCGAGCACGCCGACGATGCCGATCGCGCCCGACGCCTTCAGCGCCTGGAGCACCGGACCGAGCGCGTTGAGGTACGGCCGCTTGTAGTTCTTGGTCGGGCCCATCTCGCCGCGTGGGTCGTAGGTGCGGCCCGCGTAGCCGAGCGCGGTGAAGAAGCTCAGCGGCACGATCGTCAGCGGCACGTCGAAGACCGCGATCTTGCCGGCCAGCGAGCCCGCCGCGGGCGTGGTGCTGGGCTCGACGAAGGCCAGCGGGCCGGTGACGCCGCCGGGCGGCGTCTGGCCGGAGTACGGCATGTACGAGGCGGTCTTGACGGGCGTGGCGTTCGACCCGTCGAGGATCGCCAGCGACCAGTCGGTGGCCGTCCAGCGCTTCATCGACAGCGACTCGAAGTGCAGGTCCTCGACGCCGGCGCGCCGCAGGTCCTCGTGGAGGTCGTCGACGTAGCTCTCGTGCGCGGCGCCTCCCGTGGCCCGCAGGCCCTTCTGACCGGCCGGTCCGATCTGGTCGAGCGCCGCGTTCCAGCTGCGGAACTGCGACACCGGCATGAACTGGCTCTCCTTGACGCGCACCGCGTCGCGGGCGCTCAGGCCGCCCTTGGGCCAGCGTGTCGCCCCCAGCGCCCGCAGCGGATCGACCAGCGGCCCGAGCGCGCCGGCCGCCGCGATCGCGCCGCCCATCGCCAGGAACCTGCGGCGCGAGATCTCGCGCTCGATGTCCATCGGACCCGACATCAACTCTCCTCGTTCGGTCCACGACGCCACCGCGCGGCATCGGAGTAATGCTTCCTACTTCGACCCTACACGACCCGGCAAGCCGCAGCCGCGGCTGCTCGCTAGCGCGCCCGGAAGAGGTCGACGACCCAGCCCTGGAGGTCGGCGCCGAGCGCGGCCAGATCGGGCGTCGCCGCGGTGTCGAGCGCGTCGGAGGCCAGCTGACGAGCGGCGTAGACCACGCCGATGTACGCGGTCCACGGCAGCTCGAGCGGCGCGGTGCGCTCGCGGATGTAGGCGGCGAACAGCGTCAGCGAGTCGCGCCGGCGCGCGCGCGCCTCCGGCCCCAGCGCGTCGATCTCGACCTGGTAGGCGCGAGCCACGACCAGGTCCTGCTGGAGCGTCTCGAAGTAGGCGCGGATGAGCGCGATCGCCAGCTCGGGGCGATCGTCGACGGGGACGTCGACGTCCTGCATCCGTCGCAGGAGCACCTCGATGAACCGGTCATAGCCGGCGAAGATGCAGGCGTCCTTGCTCTCGAAGCAGGCGTAGAACGTGCCGAGCGACACCCCGGCGTGGCGTGCGATCTCCCCCACGCCGAACTCGCGGTAGCCCTGCGCGGCCAGCAGCTCGGTCACCGCCGCCAGCAGCCGCTCGCGCTGGGCCCCGCTGATCTGCTCGCGCGTCAGGTTGTGGCGGCCGCGCGGAAGCGCCGCCGGCACGGTGAAGAACACGCCCTCTTGGATGCGTGCGATCGACTGCTGCTCTGCCGCGGGATCCGCCGACACTCCCCGACCGTACTGCACCCCGCCCTCGCCGCTTGACCCTCGTCCGGCGCACGCTCTAGCATCGGTGTAAGCAGTCCTACTTAGACGCGCCGAGGACGTCCTCGGCGGGTTCGTCGACGTCGCGGGGAGAGAGGTCGTGCCATGGGTCAGGCGTTGTTGAGGCCGTTGCTAGGCGCTGCCGTCGCAGTCGCCGCGGTCGCGCTCCCACCCGGCCCGCTAGGCGTGAGCGATGCCGCCGCCAAGCCGTCGGGGCGGCTCGCGATCGCCACGACCTGCTTCACCGCCCAGAGCCCTGACGGCAGGTCCTCCACCATCTACGGCGAGCGCTTCACCGTCGGCACGCCGAACGCCTCGACCGCGGCGATCGTGCTCGTCCACGGCGTCGGATCCAACACCCGCACCTGGGACGCTGTGCCGAGCTGGTCGGTAGCCCGCCGGTTGGCCGCCGCCGGCTACGTCGTCATCGCCTACGACCGCCTCGGCTACGACCGCAGCCCCTACACCGGCCCCGGCGGCGGCAACGCGCTGACCGTCGACGCCCAGCAGCGGGTCCTGCACGACCTCATCGGCCAGGTCCACGCCGGCACGTACCGCGTCGGCCCGGCGCCCGGCACCTGCTCGAAGCGCGCGACGCTGCACACGACCGGCTATGCGAGCAGGCGCGTGGCGATCATCGGCCACAGCGCCGGCGGCTTCATCGTGTCCAGCTACCCCGGCCGCTACCACGACGTGGTCGCCATGGTCCAGGCCAACGCCCCCAGCGGCCTGTTCTCCAAGAGCCCCGCCGGCAACGCCGCGCTGGTGTCCGCCACCGCACCGCCGGCGCGCGGCAGCATGGCGGACGAGTACGGGCCCATCGGCGACGGGTGGGACGACGGCAAGCCACCGCCCGTGCCCGGGCTCGGCTACGCGCTCGGCTTCCCGGTACGGCGCGGCTGCGAGGACTTCAACTTCTGGCGCCCCGGCGCCGTCAAGGACGTCGCCACCTACACCTGCGACCCGGCGAACTCGCTGGCGACACCGTCGGGCGAGACCGCCTCGTTCGTCGACCAGGCGCTGAACAGGAACCCGGCCTACATCGCCAGGACCGGCGACATCCCCGTGCTGCTCGCCGGCGCAGACCACGACGCGATCATGCCCGCCAACGCCAACGCGCTGGAGCTGTCGGCCTGGCAGGAGACCTGCCGCTGCCACGTCTCGCAGTTCATCCTCGAGGACACCGGTCACTCCTTCATGGGGCACAAGTCCCTGACGCGGTGGATCGGCAACGTCGTCGGGTTCCTGCGCAAGAACGACATCCCGGGCGGCAGCGACCACGAGCCGGCCGCGAACATGAAGGCGCCTGGGGCGAGCCTCGAAGCCTCTTGACACCCTCGCCACACGGGTGTCGAATGGGTGGTGCTGGGCGCCCGGGCGCAGCCCTGCCACCACATCACCCAGGAGGTCCCAGATGATCCTCGAGGATCGTCGCGACGTCGAGCGCGACATCGAGGAGACCCTCGGGCTCGTACCGGAGTTCATGAGGCGCGTGCCCGACCGTCTGCTGCCGACGGAGTGGGCGAGCTTCAAGAACCTCGAGCTCGCCGACGACACCGCGATCCCGAACAAGTACAAGGAGATGATCGGGCTCGCGGTCTCCGGCGCGACGCGGTGCCGCTACTGCGCGTACTTCCACGCGGAGGCAGCGCGGATGTTCGGCGCGACCGAGGACGAGATCGTCGAGACGGCGATGATCGCCAAGAACACCATGGGTTGGAGCACCTACCTCAACACGCTCCAGTTCGACTACGACGAGTTCGTGCGCGAGTTCGACCAGGTCGTCGAGCACGCGAAGGCTGCGTCAGCGGTCCCGGCCTAGTCCCCGTCCCGCGGCGGCTGGCCTCCGGTCAGCCGCGCGCGGCCGGCGTCGAAGTCGGCGAGCACCCGGTCGAGCAGGCGGATCGCCTCGTCGGGCGCGGAGCCGGGTTGTGCCCGGAGCGCGTCGAGCGCCATGCGCGCCCCGGCCACCAGCGTGCTGAGCTCGGTCAGCGTCAGCCGGACCGAGACGACCTCCCCACGCACACGTTCCAGGTGCACACCACGATGCTACGCGCGCCCACGCCGCCTTGCCGGGGGACGTCTCGCTTGACCGTTCCATCCAGCGGTAGGAGCATCGGATGCGCGACGTGGTCGCGGCGCCTCCAGATCTGCACCCTCGTGCGACCAATGGGCGCATCGACGTTCGGAGGGAGCGGCAGACATCGTGAAGCGCAATCGGCGGTTCGGGCGAGCGTTCAATCTGCTGGCCGTGCCGGCAATACTGCTCGCCGTCCTCGCCACGCAGGGCTGCGGGGCCGGGAGCGAACAGACGACACCCTCGCCCGGTGAGACGACGCACGGCTCGGGGACGGCGCGGGTCCTCGCCTTCGACGAGACGGCCGCCAAGCCGACCAGCAGGCGCCGCATCGCCTACCTCGCGGAGTGCACCAACAACCCGTATTGCCAGGCGCGGCTCAAGGGCATCCGAGCCGCTGCGAAGAAGTACGGCTTCGACTTCAAGGTCTTCGATGCCAACTTCAACCCGCAGGCGCAGTTGCGGCAGGTGCAGGACGCGGTCGCGCAGGGCTTCGACGGCTACGTGTTCGCGCCGGTCGCCGCCGCGCCGGGCTGCGCCATGTGGAAGAGCTTCCTGAAGCCGACCGGCAAGGCGGTCGTCACGCTCGACGTGCCGATGTGCAAGGACCCCGATTACACGCCCGGGGTGGCGGCGACCGTGACGATGGTGCGCCAAGCGTTCTTCGACGCACACGTCGACAGCGCGTTCCGCAGCTGCACGAGCACGTGCAAGGTGGCGGCGATCGGAGGCTTCACGGGCTCGGACCTGTTTGCGGTGTGGGAACGCGCGATCGCGCGGGGCAAGGCGAAGTACCCGAACGTGCAGGTGGTCAGCGACCAGCCCGGCAACTACGACCCGCGGGTGGCGCTGCGCGTGATCGGCGACGCGCTGCGGGCCCACCCCGACCTCGACGTCGTCATTTCCCCCTGGGACGACATGACCCGGGGTGCGGAGCAGGCGATCGTCGCGGCGGGCAGGAAGCCGGGCAAGGACGTGCGGATCTACTCGACCGGCGCGACGAAGGTCGGCGTGCAGCGGGTCGAGCAGGGAGCGTGGAACGAGACGTCGATCTTCCTGCCCTTCGAGGAGTCCTATTACGCCTCGGTCGCGCTGATGATGGCGCTCGCAGGCAAGCCGGTGAACGCCTACGTCAACGAGGCGGAGCTGCCGGCGGTGACCAAGCTGGGATCGATCCGCGTCACCAAGCGGAACGCCGCCATGTTCCGGCCCGGTTACTAGGCGCGTCCGGCGGTCGGACGTGCGAGAGGCCACAGGCAAGCCAGGGCGTGCCACGGACGGGGCGGCGACCGCGCGCCTGGCGCTCCGCGCCCAGGGAATCCACAAGGCGTTCCCCGGCGCCCGCGCACTGCACGACGTCGACTTCGACCTGCTCGCCGGCGAGGTGCACGGCCTGGTCGGTCAGAACGGCGCCGGGAAGTCGACGCTCGTCAAGGTCATCACGGGGGCCTACGACGCGGATGCCGGAGTGGTCGAGGCGTTCGGTGAGGTTCGGCACGGCAACCCGCGGGCCCGGCAGCGGTCCGGCATCGCCGCGATCTACCAGGAGCTGACGATCGTGCCCGAGATGTCGGCCGCCGCCAACGTGTTCCTCGGGCGGCCGCACCGTCGTGGACTGTTCGTCTCGCGCTCGGTCACGCATCGAGCGTTCGAGCAGCTCACCACGCGACTCGGACTCACGATCGATCCCGACGCGCGCGCCGGCTCGCTCTCGGTGGCGAACCAGCAGATGCTCGAGCTCATGCGGGCGCTGGCCGCCGACCACCGCATCCTGATCATGGATGAGCCCTCGGCCTCGCTGGGTCCCGCCGAGCGCGAGCACCTCCACGAGACGATCCGCCGGCTGCGCGAAGCGGGAGTCGCGACCGTCTACGTCTCCCACAACCTCGGCGAGGTGCTCGCTCTGTGCGATCGGGTCTCGGTGATGCGCGACGGCGAGCTCGTCGCGACCGAACCGGCCGATCGCTGGACCAGGGAGCGGCTCGTCACCGCCATGCTCGGGCACGTCGTCCAGGAGCCGCGGTCGAAGCCGCGGCGGCGCGCGGATGCGGCGCAGGAGGCTCTCCGGGTCGAGGGGCTCTGCGTCCCAGGTGTGCTCGACGACATCTCGTTCACGCTCGGCCGCGGCGAGATCCTCGGCCTCGGTGGCCTCGTCGGCTCGGGTCGCACCGAGCTCCTGCGGGCGCTCGCGGGCGCGAACGCCGAAGCGCACGGTCGCCTGTTCGTCAGGGGGCAGCAACGCCCGTGGCCGCGCACGGTTCGGAGCGCGCTCGCTCTGGGGATCGCCTTGGCTCCGGAGGACCGCCAGTCGCAGGGGCTCGTGCTCTCCATGAGCGCCGGGGCGAACGTCTCGCTGAGCGACATGCAGACGGTCGCATCGGGGCCCGTGCTGCCCGAACGCAGGCGGCTCCGGCGGGCCGCCGAGATCCTGGCACCCCTCGCGTTCGACGCGACCCGCCTGCGGGAGCCCGCGAGCTCCTTCTCCGGCGGCAACCAGCAGAAGCTGGTCGTCGGCAAATGGCTTCACCGGCGCCCCGACGTGCTGCTGATGGACGAGTTCCTGCGCGGCATCGACGTCGGCGCGAAGGCGGAGCTGCTCGCCGTCGTCATGCGACTGGCGGCGGAGGGGATGTCGGTCATCCTCGTCTCGTCCGAGCTCGAAGAGCTCGTCGAGGGCGCGGACCGCGTCCTCGTGCTGGCACGGGGACGGCTGGTCGGCGAGGTCGATCACGCCGGCGCCTCGGTCGAGCGCATACTCCGGCTGGCCTTCGACGTCGCGAACCCAGCGGGACAAGGGCCGGCGTCGTGACCGCGTCGCCGACGGCGCAGCAGCCTCGCCCACGCCTCGCGGAGAAGGCGGTCTACTACGGCGCCGCGCTGTTGCGGACGTACGGCATCGTCCTCGCCCTCGTGGTGCTCGTCGCGGTGGTCGCCGGGTCAAGCCCGGGGTTCGCGACGTCGACGAACATCGCCAACCTGTTCTCGCAGTGGGCGCCGGCCGGGATCATGGCGGTGGCGATGACGTTCGTGATCCTGACGGGCGGCTTCGACCTCTCGATCGCGAGCGGGTTCTCACTGTGCGCGATCACCGCCGCCGGGCTCGGCCGCACCGAGGCCCCGGCCGTGGCCTTTCTGGCCGCCCTCGGGGTGGGGCTCGCGATCGGGCTCGTCAACGGCGTCCTCGTCGCGGGAGCCAAGATCAACCCCTTCATCACGACGATCGGAACGGGATTCATCCTCAACGGGATCGCGCTCGTTGCCACCGGCAACGTCGCCTACGTCGTCGACGACCCCGGCTTCGGGACGATCGGAGCAGGCCGCTGGCACGGCTTCCCCTACTCGGGGATGGTCCTCGTCGTCTGCCTCGTCGTGGGCGGCGTCGTCCTCGCCAAGACGGTGTACGGGCAGTCGGTCTACGCCGTCGGCGGCAACGCCGAAGCGAGCCGCCTCTCGGGCATCCGCGTCGGCGCGACGGTCGGGAGCGCCTACGTGCTGTCGGGCCTCTCGATGGGCGTCGCGGGCATCATCACCGCCTCGCAGCTCAACTCGGCGCAGGCGAACATCGACCCCGACGTGGTCTTCGACGTCATCACCATCGTCGTGCTGGGCGGCACGTCCCTGGCCGGCGGCGTCGGCTCGATGTGGCGGACGGCGGTGGGGCTCGGGATCATCGCCACGGTCTCGAACGCCTTCAGCCTCGCCGACGTCAACCCCTACTACCAGGACATCGTCAAGGGCTGCATCATCGTCGGTGCGCTGGCCTTCGACGTGTATGTGCGCCGCCTGGCGGGTCGTGCCCGCGCGCGGGCTGCCGGTCCGACGGCGTGATCGAGCGCCGGCTCGTGCCGTGGGGAGCCGCTGCGCGTCCTTCGGTGGTGGGCGCAGGTTCGAGGGCTCGACGCCATCCCCCAGCGCCGAGCCCCCGGATTTGGATGCGGCTTCCGTGCCGCGATGCCGTGAGAGATCCCTATCGCGCGGTGCGCATGCGTCCGCGGTGCATCACGGCCACGCTCATCAGGCCGATCAGGCTGACGGCGACGACGCCGCCCGCGCCGATGCCGATGGCGCCCCAATCGAGCCCGTCGTCGGCCTGGGTGGTCAGTACGGCGTCGGTCGCCCCGGCTGACGCCGAGGTCGTGCCGGCCAGCGAGCTGGTCGCCGCGGCCTGGGTGGCGCCGGCGTCGATCGCATCCGGCGACCGGAGGTCGGACGACGTGCCGGCCGCGCCGGCGTCGACGGCGTCCGGCGACCGGAGGTCGACCGACGGGTTGGCCGCGCCGGCCGGGCTCTGGGTCACGTGGGTGGCCGGGTAGTCGGCGAGCCGCGCCAGCGCCGGCGAGGCCGTCAGGGCGACGGAGGCCGCTCCGAGCGCGATGGCGCGCTGCATGGTGTTGAGGGTGTACATGTCGTTCCTCCCCTTCAGGGACCGCCGGCTCCTGGACCGGATCGCGTCGGCGGCGTCGGTTACGAAGACGAGCTTGCGCCCGGAAGCTTGCTGCGCCCTTGCAATCCCCTTGCAGCCGGGACCCCGCGCCTAGGCACAGCGACCCCATCAACTTGCATCCGCGGCGCCACAGGAAGACGGTGAGCGCTATGAAGCAGCCCAGTCGCCTGAGCGTGGTGCTGGTCGTCACGGCGCTGGAGTGCCCGTCGGTCTACGCGTGGCTGCGATTGGACGACGCGGGCCACACCACGGCCGGCATCCTGATCCTGGTCATCGGGGAGGCGCTGGAGTCCTGGTCGCTGCCGGCGATCATGCTCGCGGGACCCGCCGACCCGGCGCGCCTCGCCGACGCGCGCGTGCGGGCGCACCTGCGTCGCGTCCGGTCGATGGCCTTCCTGGCGATCCCGGCCGAGATCGTCGTGTGGTTGACGTGGCGCTGGATGGTGGACGTGGTGGGCCTCGTCGCGTCGATCCCCGTGCTGCTGGTGCTGATGCACCTCAAGCACCAGATGGAGACGGCAGCCGTGCGCGGCACGCCGCTGACGACAGGGCTCTTCGCCCTCGGCGCCACATTCGCCAGCGCGTGCGAGACCGCCGGCGCGATCGGATGCCTGGCGCTGATCCGCGACGGCCGGCCGTGGCTCGGGGCGGCTGCGCTGGTGGCCGGGATCCTGCTCGAGCACTGGATCCTGATCGGCGCGCTGCAGCGGGAGATGCGCCTGCGCGACCTCTGCCTCCCGCGGGCGAGCCTGCACGAGGCCCGGCTCGCGCCGCGCTCGCGGGCGTGGCGCCGGCAGGGGCTCGCCAACACGATCCAGTTATGGACGGCGCAGCACCTGGCGCCCGTGTGGTCACTGGCCGGGGCACGCTGGTCGCCGCTGCGGTCGCCCACCAACCGCTTCATCATCAACCAGTTCGCCTACCGGATGCGGCCGCGGCCGGACCCGCTGAGCACGTTGACGCCGTACACCTCATGGGTCTCGCTCACCGATCGGCGGTTCAGCGGGCGTCATCTCCCCCCGGCCACCCCACGGCGCATGCCGCCCGTCGACGCGGTCGAGAAGCTGTTTCACCTCGACGGTGGCGAGCCACGGATGTCGCAGAAGTCGTCGCTCCTGTTCCCGCACTTCGCGCAGTGGTTCACCGACGGGTTCCTGCACACCGACCCGGGCGACCCGCGCCGCAACACGTCCACGCACGACATCGACCTCAGCCAGCTCTACGGTCAGACGCCGGAGGTCACCGACATGCTGCGCGGCCGGGACGGCCGGCTGAAGAGCGAGCTGATCGGTGGCCGCGAGTTCCCGCCGCGCTACTTCGCCGACGGCGGGCAGATCAAGAGCGAGTTCAAGCGGCTGGCCCTCACCTACCCCGGCGTGGATCGCAAGCTCGTCGGGCCCGGCACCGCAGCGCCGCGTGACCGGCGGGCCGTCTCGCCGCCGGCACTGGATGCGCGCCGCCGGCAGGGCCTCTTCGCGCTCGGCCTGCCGCGAGGCAACATCCACTACGGGTTCGTGATGACGAGCACGGTGTTCCTGCGCGAGCACAACCGCCTCGCCCGCCTGCTGCACGAGCACCATCCCCGGTGGAATGACGACCAGGTGTTCCAGACGGCGCGCAACACGCTCACCGTGATGCTCCTGAAGATCGTCATCCAGGACTACATCAACCACATCTCACCGCTGCGCTTCCAGGTGTTCTGGGAGCTCGGCCTCGGCGCCCGCGAGCGCTGGTTTCGCCCCAATTGGATGTCGATCGAGTTCGACCTCCTCTACCGGTGGCACGCGCTGGTGCCCGAGCACGTCGAGGTCCACGGGCGCCGGCGACCGATGTCCGAGCTGCTGTGGGACAACGACGTCGTGACGCAGCGCGGCGTCGCCGGGCTCTTCGCCGAGGCGTCCGGACAGGCGAGCGCCGAGCTCGGTCTGCACAACACCCCGGCCTTCCTGTGGGAGGTCGAGCGCCACACGGTCGAGATCGGGCGCGTCGCGAACCTCGCCGGGTACAACGACTACCGCGAGGCGTGCGGGTACCCGCGGGTCTGGTCCTTCAACGACGTCACCGGACGCGAGGAGATCCGCGACGCGCTCGCCGCCCGCTACCGCAGCGTCGACGACATCGACCTGTACGTGGGGCTCCTCGCCGAGGACGTGGTCGCGGGCGGGGCGCTGCCGACGCTCATGGGAACCATGGTCGGCGCCGACGCATTCACGCAGGCGCTGACCAACCCACTGCTGTCGGAGACGGTGTTCGGCGAGCAGACGTTCAGCGAGATCGGCCTCGCGGAGATCGACCACACCGACACACTGCAGGACCTCGTCCACCGCAACCTCGCCGGTGAGGAAGAGCAGGACCCGCCGGTCACGTTCACGAAGCGGCCGTAGGCCGCACGCCGACCGGCTCGCCGAGCAGCACACACGCCTCGCGCTCGATCGCCGCCGGCGGCGATGATCGTCTCGCCGGTGATCCAGCGCGCGTCGTCTGACGCCCCCGCGCAACTGCGCCGCGTCAGCCGTGGGCGACCCAGTTCCAGTGCAGGCCGGCGAAGGCGCGCTCGACGAACTCGTCGCGGCTCAGCGGGCCTTCGCCGTCCAGGTCGTAGAGCCGCAGGCCGCAGTCGCCCACCAGCACGTCGTGCACCTCCTCCGACGTGGTGCCGTAGGAGTCCCTGGAGGTGTGGGCGCCGTGCTCGAACACGACGATCGGGCGATGACGGCTGATCGTCTCGCGACCGCCCCGGAACACGCCGAGCTCGCCGCCTTCGACGTCGACCTTGAGCAGCCGCGGGCACAGGTCGGCGTCGATGACGTCGTCGAGCCGCTCGAGGCGGACGGTGATCTCCCGCGTGGCCGTGATGCTGGCCGGATAATCGCGCTGCCGCAGGCCGCTGTAGCCGGTCGCCTCAGGAACGAGCACGAACGAGCTCTCGCCGGCCTCCTCGGCCAGCGCGGCCTCGTGGACGTCGACCTGGGCAAAGCGCCGGCGCAGGTCGGCGGCGTGGTCGGGGATCGGCTCGAACGCGACGTGCCGTCCCTGCGGCGCCATCCGGACGATGTCCTCGAGGACCCGGCCCACGTTGGCGCCCACGTCGATGCAGTCGTCGTCCACCGACAGCGCGTACTGCATGATCAGCTGCGTCATCCGGTTGTCGGCGCGGTCGCGCGCCATGCTGGACTCCCAGCTGCCCGGGTCCGGCTCCGGCTCCGGCTCCGGCGCGGCGACGGGCGCAGCGGCCGCGGCCGCCGACGCGACGATCCGGCGCTCGAACTCGTCGAGCGCCGCCACCACGGTGTGCCCGACCTGGCCCGCGATGCGCGGCGCCAGCGCGCCGGCCATGCGATGGATGGTCTCGTCGTCGAGCCGGACCGAGGGATCGCTCATGCCGGCAGCCTATGGCCTAGGTCGCACGCCGACCGGCTCGCCCAGCAGCACACACGCCTCGCGCTCGATCGCTGCGCTGCCATGACGCCGGGCGAGCGCCACGCTGCGCACGAGGAGGTCGGACGCCGCCGCTGCCTCGTCGCGGCCCCCGAGGCTCAGCAGCCATGCGCCGCGGGCCAGGAACGTGCGGGCGAGCAGCAGCGGCGCGTCGAGGGCGCGGTGCGCCGCTTCGGCCGCGGCGAAGTGCTCGACGGCGCGGTCGACGTGCCCGAGCAGGCCCGCCAACCGCCCGAGGTTCAGCTCGACCGACCCGCGCGACGAGATCCCCGCCGCCGTCGCGAACTGCCGGCGGTACGGGAGCAGGCGGTCGTACAGGTCCTGCCCGACGTCACGCGCCTCGAGGCGCAGCGCGATGTCGGCGCAGCGCGCGAGGTTGAACGCGCGCGTGCGGTCGAACCCGAAGCCGAAGCCGTCGGCGCCCTGCTGCGCGAGCACCTCCGCGGCCTCGTCCAGCAGGCCGGTCTCGGCGTCGATGAACCCGCGCGTCAGGCGCAAGAGCCGCAGCTGCGGGTTGCTGGCGATGTGCCGGTCCAGCGACTCGACCAGCTCACCGAGCCGGTCCTCCTCGGTCCGGATCGCCAGCAGCTGACCGAACGTGATGACCAAGCCCTCCGGGATCCCGTGCTCGTGCGCGAGCGCCGCGGCCTTCAGCGTCAACCGCGTCGCTTCCGGGAGGTCGCCGCCGAGGCATCGGCTCGCGCTGTGGGACCAGAGGGCGGTCCAGCGCAGGATCGGCTGCCCGATCGCGTCGGCCAGCGCCAGCATGGTCGCCAGCGAGACGTCGAGCCGCCGGCGATCGCCGTCGTGCATGGCCAGGATGAACCCGGCGTTGGCAGCGCGGAAGCACAGCTCCGGGTCGTCGAGATCGTGGCCCATCCGGGCGAGCTCGTCGACGAGGGCGGCGTGCGTCGCGAAGGGCGCGACCGGGCTGATGGCGGTCGTGAACGCCGTGACGCGCGCGAGCTCCCGTCGATCGCCGCGCCGGCGGGCCAACCCCAGAGCTTGCTCCGCCAGCCGGCACCCCTCCGCGGGATCTCCCCCGTAGTACACCTCCTTGCCCAGCACGGCCAGCATCCGCGGCCGCCACGGCCAGTCGGGCGGCACGGCGTCGAGCGCGCGCTGGAGGGTCGCCACCCGCGCATGGTCGGGCGGACCCGCGGCGCCGAACGGTCCGAGCGTGTTGGCCAGCACGGCGCGCGTGAGCCGCTCGTGGTCACCGAGCCTCTCGGCGAGCGCGCCGGCCTCCAGCAGGACGTCGCGGAAGGCGCCGCCGATCTGGCGGCCCGCCTCCCCCAGGCCGATCAGCAGATCGCAACGGTGCGGGGCCAGCTCCGGATCGTCGCCGGTGAGCTTCACGCCTTGCGCGTACCAGAGCATCGCCTCATCCGGTGCGAGGTGCTCGAGCGCCCGATCTCCGGCCCGCTTCGACCACCGGATCGCGTCGTCGACGTGTGCCGGCGAGTCCGCGGCGAGCCAGTGGTGGGCGATCTCCGCGACGTGATCTCCGGGCAGCTCGGCCACGGCCTCTGCGACACGGCAGTGCAGCCGGGATCGGCGGGCCGCGCTCAGCTGCGAGTAGAGCGTGTGGTTGATGATCGCGTGGGCGAACGCGAAGCGGCCGGTCGACGGCTCCGTCACCATCGAGGCGCCGAGCGCCGCCTCCAAGGCCGGCAAGGGGTCCCCGCCCGGGCCGCCCTCGGTCAGCCGCTCCAGCAGCTCGAGGTCGAACGTGCGGCCGATGACCGCCGCGAGCGTCAGGACGCGCTGGGGCCCCTCGCCCAGGCGCGCGATGCGCCCGAGCACGACGTCGCGCACGGTGCCCGGGACACCGAGCTCGGCCAGCGTCGCGCGCACCTGCCACCGGCCGGCATCGTCTTGGACGATCGCCCCCGACTCCGTGAGGTGGCGCAGGATCTGCCCGACGAAGAACGCGTTGCCACCCGTCTCATCCCGGATCTCGGCCGCGAGGTCGCGGCCGGCGGAACCGATGTCGTGACCGGCGACCTCGGTCATCAGCGTGGCGATGTCGTCGACCGTGAGGCCGTCGAGGATCAGTCGCTCGACGCCGTCGACGCGCAGCAGGTCGCCGACCGCGGTGACGAGCGGGGCATCGGGCTTTGCGTCGGTGTCGCGGTAGGTGACGAGCAGCAGAAGGCGCACATCGCCAGTGGTCCCGGCGACGTGCTGCAGCAGCGTCAGCGACGGCGTGTCGGACCACTGCAGGTCGTCGAGGACGATCGCCGCCGGCTGACGGGCCGACAGCGCCTCCAGGAGGTCGACGACCGCGGTGAACAGCAGGTAGCGCTCGGTCTCGGGGTCGGACTCGAAGACGACCGCCGGGCTGTCCGCGGCGGCCGCCAGCCCCGGCAGCAGCCGGCTGAGCTGGCGCCCGTGCTTGCGCATCACCGGCGCGACGACGTCCTCGGGCGCGTGCTGGACGAGGTGCGACAGCGCCGTGATCCAGGTGCCATACGGCGCGCGCAGGCCTTCCGACGATCCACCCCAGCCGACCGCGAAGCCGGCCGCGTGCGCGTCGAGCGCCGCGGCGGCCGCGAGCCGCGTCTTGCCGATGCCGGGCTCGCCGCCGAGCAGGACGATCTGCGTCGCACCTTCCCTCGCGCCTGCGACCGCCCGGCGCAGGAGCGCGCGCTCGTCGGTCCGGCCGACATACGGCATCGAGCGCGCACGGCCCAGCGGCGCCGGCAGGGGTGTCGCCTCGTCGTGTGCAGATGCCGCGGGCATGGTCAGCTCGAGCTCCGGCGCCTGCTTCAGGATCTGCTGCTGGAGCTTCTTGAGATCGGGACCCGGCTCGAGTCCGAGCTCCTCGTCGAGACGGCAGCGGACGCGCTGGAAGACCTCGAGGGCGTCGGCGTGGCGCTCGCAGCGGTAGAGCGCGACCATCAGGTGGTACGCCAGCTGCTCCCGGGCCGGGTGCGCCTCGGCGAGCTGGCCGAGCTCGGGGACGATCTCGGCGTGCCGCCCGCAGCGGAGGTCGGCGTCGACTCGCGCCTCCAACGCGGCGAGGCGCTGCTCCTCGAGGCGCGCGATTTCGGGCTGGGCGAACGGCTCCAAGGCGAACTCGGGCAGCGGCGGCCCACGGCACAGGCCCAGGGCCTCGCGCAGCTTGGTCGCGGCGCGGTCGGCGCGACCGTCTGCCAGGGCGTCCCGTGCCTCGGCGATGAGCGCCTCGAAGCGCTCCGCGTCCAGCTCCCCGGGCCGGACCCGGAGGCGGTAGCCCGCGGGCACGGTGGCGATCACGTCCGGATCGCCCAGCGCCTTGCGCAGGCGCGAGACGTGGACGTGGATCGTCTTGATGGAGGACGGCGGCGCGTCCTCGCCCCACAGACCCACCGCGAGGTGCTCAGCGCTCACCGGCTGGTTGGCGCGCAGGAGCAGCAGCGCGAGCAATGCACGGGGCTTACCGCCACCGAGCGCCACCGCCCCGGAGGCGCCGTCGACCTCCAGCGGTCCGAGCACCCGGAACTCCATTGTCCTCGGCGCAACGTTACTCCCCAATCAACCGGCGATGTGCGTCCGCCCGGGTCGCGGGTCGACCGACCGGCGCGCATCGGGCGCGACAGCTCTACCGTTCTTCCAATGCACCGGATTGGAGGCTTGGCGCGGGTCGTGCTGGTGATGCTGCTGGCGATGGGGCTGCTGGCGCCCGTCATCAGCGCGCAGCTCCCCGGCAACCCGCTCAACGACCTGTTCGCCCTGGGGCAGGGCAGCGGGCAGACGCCGACCAAGGCCGCGGTCCAGAATCCCGCGGCGCCACCGGTCGAGGCGACGCCGCGGGCGCAGTGCGGCCCGGGCGCCAAGCCCGAGCCCGGCATCCAGGGACGCGTGCCCGCCGGCGCGGGCAAGGACGGCCTGTGGTGCAACGTCGCGCTGCTGTCGCACCAGGGCACCTCGGGCGGCTTCAAGACCCTGCGCTACGTCGACGGCGCCGGGCACGAGTGTGCCTACTACGACACCGCTCTCCTGTTCCCGCTCAACGCCTTCAACCTGAACTCGAAGGGCCTCGGCGTCGTCGTCCTGGACATGTCGGACCCCGCGCATCCGCAGCAGACCGACCTGCTGACCGACCTGCCGATGCTCTCGCCGCACGAGTCGCTGAGCCTCAACCCCGCGCGCGGCCTGCTGGCCGCGGTCGCGGGCAACCCGGCCACCTACCCGGGCGTGGTGTCGCTGTATGACGCGCACGCCGACTGCCGCCATCCGGTGCTCCAGTTCACCAAGCCACTGGCACGGTTCGGCCACGAGAGCGGGTTCTCGCAGGACGGCAGGACCTTCTACGCAACCGGCACGGCCACGCAGTCGATCACCGCCATCGACGTCAGCGACACCAAGGACCCGCACGTGCTCTGGCAGGGCAACGTGCTGTCGCACGGCATGTCGCTCAGCGACGACGGCAACCGCGCCTACGTCGCCGACCCCACCGGCCGCGACATGCTGATCATGGACACCAGCGAGATCCAGGCGCGCAAGCCCGCTCCGCAGGTGCGCGAGATCAGCCGCATCACGTGGTCGCCCGCCTCGATCCCGCAGAACGCCATCCCGTTCACCGAGGGCGGCCATCCCTACGTTCTGGAGTTCGACGAGTACAACGCGGCCACGCTGGGCTCCGGCAGCGCCGACGACGTCGGCGCGGCCCGCATCATCGACATCGGCGACGAGCAGCACCCGCGCGTGATCGCCAACCTGCGCCTGCAGGTCAACCAGCCCGCCGACCACCGTGCGGCCTCGGGCGATCCGGGCGCCATCAGCCCGGCGCAGGGCTATGCGGCCCACTACTGCAACATCCCGACGCGCGTCGACCCCAAGATCGTGGCCTGCTCCTTCATCGTCTCGGGGCTGCGCCTGTTCGACATCAGCGACCTGATCCACCCGCAGGAGATCGGCTACTACGTCGCGCCGACGCAGCCGCGGCCGGAGAACGGCGAGGCGGCCAGCGACTACGCGATGTCGCAGCCCGCGTTCGTGCCCGAGCGCCACGAGGTCTGGTTCACCGACGGCACGAGCGGCTTCTACGCGCTGCGCGTCGCCGACGACGTGTGGCCCGGCGCTGCGGCGACGAGCGCGGGGGGCGCGCTCAGCGCGGATCCCCGGTCTCGGTAGGCAGCAGCATGACCGGATGCCGCCGCGTCCCGGCGGCGCCGGGCATCAGGTCTTCTTCTTCTTGCCCTTCTTGCCCTGCTTGCCACCCGGTGGCGCGACATGGGCAGCGGCGTCCTGGGCGGCGCGGCGAGCGGCCTTCGCCGCCTTCGCGGCGCGGTCGGCGGCGCGGTCGGCGATCTTCGCGAGCCGCTTGACGGCCTTCTTGCGGGCCTTCTTCTTGCGTGCCATGCCATGAGTTGCGGTAGGACCCCGGGACGCTCGCGCAACCCGGGCGCGGCGGTCTCACGCGCGGCGACACCGGAGACGCGTCGCCGGCGGGCCGCGTGGCTGGAGCCCGGACGTGGAGCGATCAGCGTGCCGCGCGGTCGCGGCCCAGCCGGCCGAGGACCTCGAACAGGGCCGCGATGTCGCGGCGCTCGTAGCCCAGCTCGCCGGCCCGGGTCAGCACCTCGTCGGCGACGCCGGCCGACGGCAGCGGCACGTCGCGCTCGGCCGCTGTCGCGAGCGCGAGGCGGATGTCCTTGTCCATCAGGCCGATGTCGAACCAGGCGTCGTCGGGAAGGTCGAGGACGAGCGGCACCCGCGCCTTGAGCATCGGGGAGCCGATCGCGCTGCCGGCCATGACCTCGGCGGCGAGGCGCGCGTCGATGCCCTCGCGCTCGGCCAGGAGCAACCCCTCCGAGAAGGCGAGCATCTGGACCGCGAGGCTGATGTTGATGGCCAGCTTGAGCACGAGCCCCTGCCCGTTGGCGCCGATGCGCGTCGGCGTGCCGAGCACGCGCAGGACCGGTTCGACGGCCGCGTAGGCGGCCTCGCTGCCGCCGACCATGATCGTCAGCGTCCCCGCCTTCACCTGCGGGACGCTGCCGGACACAGGCGCGTCGAGCAGCTCCGCATCTCGCGCGCTCACGCGCGCGGCCAGCTCGCGGCTCGCGCGCGGGCTCACGGTGCTCACGTCGATCCAGACCTTGCCGGCGGCGAGGCCGGCCAGAAGCCCGTCCGTCGTCGACGCCACCGACTCGAGCGCGTCGTCGTCGGGCAGCGAGGTGAACACGATGTCGGCCGCCTCGGCGACGGCGCGCGGCGTGTCGCACCAGCGCAGCCCCTGGTCCACGAGCCACTGCGCCGGCTCGCGCCGGCGCGCGGAGCCGTGAACCGTGTGCCCGGCGGCGAGGAACCGGACGGCCATGTTGCCGCCCATGTGCCCGAGGCCGACGAACCCGATGCTCTGCGTGTGCTGCATGGACCTGCTCCTTGTTGGCTGGTGCTCCAGCTTGGAGCCCGATCGCCTCGGCGTCATTACCGCCACCCCGACTCGCCGCTTCGGGACAGCCCCCACCGCCGACTCCGGCCTGCCTGCACGCCGTCGCCTGCTGGCCGTGACTACTGCCCTACGGCGACGCGCGATCGTTGAGTCCCCCCGACGACGAGCAAGGATCGCCAGCCATGTCCATCGCCGCTCCGCCGCGCAGAAGCCACGCCCCCTCGCTCCCGCTCGCCCTGGCCGCGACGGCGCTCGTCGCCGTCGTGGCGCTCGCGATCGTGCTGGCCGCGACCGGATCGTTGCGCCCGAGCAACGACACCACCACGGTTCAGCAGGCGGCCGGCGCACCGGCCGGGCCGGGGCTGAACGCCGCCGTGCTGTACGCGCAGGCCAACCCCGGGGTCGTCGACATCACCGGGCAGACCACCACCTCGGTGCCCGGCCCCTTCGGACTGTCTGAGAAGGCAGCGGCGACGCAGTCCGGCACCGGCCTCGTCCTCGACAAGCACGGCCACATCCTCACCGCCGGCCACGTCGTCGCCGGAGCGCACGACATCACCGTCACCTTCCAGGGCGGCGCCACCCGCACCGCCAAGGTGCTCGGCAGCGACACCAGCGCCGACGTCGCCGTCCTGAGCGTCCCACCATCAGGCCTGACGCTGCACCCGCTGTCGCTCGGGACGCTCTCCGGCCACCGCGTCGGCGACCCGGTCGCCGTGATCGGCGATCCGTTCGACGTCCAGCGGAGCCTCAGCACCGGGGTCATCTCCGGCCTCGACCACACGATCCCGGCACCCAACGGGTACAACATCCCCCACGCCGTCCAGACCGACGCCGCCATGAACCCCGGCAACTCCGGCGGTCCGGTCCTGGACGCCGGCGGCCGCGTGATCGGCATCGCCGACCAGATCGACACGGGCAACAGCAGCGCCGACAGCTCGACCGGCGTCGGGTTCGCGGTCCCGATCGACCTCGTCAAGAGCGAGCTCTCCGAGCTGCAGCGCGGCGCCACTCCGGCGCACGCCTACCTCGGGGTCAGCGCCGCGGACGCCACCAACAGCGCCGGTGACACCGGCGCGCTCGTCCAGTCCGTCCAGGCCGGGAGCCCGGCGGCGCGAGCCGGCGTCCGCCCCGGCGACCTCCTCGTCGCGATCGGCGGGGCGAAGGTCGCGCGCGTCAACGACGTCACGGCGGCGATCGCGAACCACAAGCCCGGCGACCACACGACCGTCAAGGTGATCCGCAGCGGCAAGAAGATGTCGTTGACGACCACCCTCGCCAAGCAGCCAACACGGGCCGTCACGGGCTGACGCGATCGTGCTCGACCTCTGCCTCCGTGGGTCCGGGCGGGACGGCCGCCGTCGCGGCGGCCGCCACTGGTCTTCGTTGCGCTCCGCTACGCCCGGGCGGCGGCGCCGTTCTGGCTCGGCTTGAGGACGACCTTCGTCCAGCCCTCGTCGCGGCGGTCGAAGTGCTCGTAGGCGCCGGGCGCCTCGCCCAGGCCGACCCGGTGCGACACGATGAACGACGGCTCGGCCTTCCCGGCGTGGATGAGGTTGCGCAGGTGGCGGTTGTACTTCTTGACCGGGCACTGGCCGGTGCCCATGTGCTGGCCCTTGAACCACATCATCCCGAAGTCGAAGACGAGCTTGCCCTGCTTCTCGAACTCGTCGGGCCCACCGGGATCCTCCGGCACGAAGACGCCCACCACGCCGATCCCACCAGTGAAGCGCACCGACTGGACGAGCTTGTTGAGAGTGTCGTTGGGGTGCTCGTGGCCCTGCGGGTCATGGGCCTGGTAGCCGACGCACTCGCAGCCGCGATGGGCGCCAAGGCCGTTGGTCTCTGCCGTCACGCGCTCGACCGGGTTCTCCTTGGAGTCGTCGATCGCGACGCAGCCGATCGACTCCGCCAGCCGCAGCCGGTCGGGATGCCGGTCGACGACCATCACCTTGCAGGCGCCTTGGATGGTCGCCGAGTAGGCCGCCATGAGCCCGACGGGGCCGCCGCCGTAGATGACGATGGTCTCGCCCGGCTCCAACCCGGCCATCCGAGTCGCGTGCCACCCGGTCGGGAAGATGTCGGCGACCATCACGTAGTCGTCCTGCTTCTCCTCGGCGTCCTCGGGGAGGCGCAGCGCGTTGAAGTCGGCCCACGGCACCCGCAGGTACTCGGCCTGACCGCCCTGCCACGGGCCCATGTCGGCGAACCCGTACGCCGCGCCCGCCAGGTTCTGGGCGGGCTGCGCGATGAGGCAGTAGTTCGTGAACCCGCGCTCGCAGTTGGCGCAGTGGCCGCAGGCGATGTTGAAGGGAAGGCAGACCCAGTCGCCGACCTGCACCTTCTGGCACGCGTCGCCGACCTCGACGACCTGGCCCAGGTTCTCGTGGCCGAAGGTGCGCCCCTGCTCGAAGTCGGTGCGGCCCTCGTACATGTGCAGGTCGGATCCGCAGATGTTGGTGCTGGTGATCCGCACGATCGCGTCGGTGCCGATCTCGATGCGCGGATCGTCGACCTCGCTGACGCTGACGTCACGTGGTCCGTTGTAGGTCACGGCCTTCATCGCAGTGGGTTCCCTTCGGTCGGTGGGCGCTGGGGCGCTGCACGCCGGGCGCTACCTCGCTTCCACCCGTGCCGAACCACGGGTGTACGCGCTGCGTCCGGCCCTGTGACGCTCCCTCCGGCAGCGCATCGCGCGGGCGCGTAGGCGACGCCATCCAGGGCTGAGCTTCGGGAGGTCTCGCGCCGGGCTTGGGCGGGAAGGACGAGTCCATGCGCCGCTTCTGGATCGCCTATGCCACCCGTTCGAGCCTCTGGCTCGTTCCGGCGCTGTGCATCCTCGGCGGCGCGTGCCTCGCGGCGATCACCATCGCCATCGACCGCGCGGCCGGCGACGAGCTGATCCCGCACAGCGTCACCGGCTCGGCCACCGACGTGCAGGCGATCCTCAGCACGATCGCCACGTCGATGATCTCGCTGTCGACCATCGTGCTGACGGTGACGCTCGTCGCGGTGCAGCTGGCCATGGGCCAGTTCTCACCCCGGGTCGTGCGCGCCCTGCTCGAGGACCGGCTCAACCAGGCCGCCATCGGCCTGTTCTTCACCACCTTCATCTTCGCAATCGTCGGCCTCCGCGAGGTCGACGACCAGGCCGGCACGGTCCCGGGCCTCACCGTCCTCGTGTGCTACTTGATGACGCTCGCCAGCCTCGCCGCACTCGTGCTCTTCGTCCACCACGCAAGCCAGGCGCTGCGGGTCTCGGGCCTCGTCGATCTCGTCGGCGACGAGACCCGCGCGCAGATCGATCGCCGCTATCCGGGTCCGCACCCGGTCTACGACGACACCATCATCACCCGCCCCGACCCCGGGGTGATCATGTTCGTAGACCACGACGAGCTCGTCGCGCTCGCCCGGCGCGCCGACTGCGTCCTGGAGCTCCTCCCCACGATGGGCGAGTTCGTCCCCAGCGGCGCACCGCTGTTCCGGGTCAGGGGCGATCCGCAGCGCGTCGACCGAGCCGCGGCCGTCGCCCTGGTCGCCGTGGGCCCAGAGCGCACCCACCACGAAGAGCCGGCCTACGGGCTGCGCAAGCTCGTCGACATGGCCGAGCGCGCCATCGCCCAGCCCTTCAACGACCCGACGACCACGGTCCAGGTCATCCACCGCCTCCAGGACTGCCTGCGGCTCCTGGCCGTGCGTCCCTTCCCGTCCGGCGAACACGTCGACGCCGACGGCCGCGTCCGCCTGACCATCCGCGCGCTGGACTGGGACGGCTACGTCCGCCTGGCCTTCGACGAGCTGCGCCTCGCCGGCGCGCGGGTTCCGACCGTCACCCGCCGGCTGGTCGCCGCCCTCCAGGACCTCAAGGCCCTCGCCCCACCCGAGCGCCAAGAGCCGCTCGACCGCCAGCTCGACCTCCTGCGCGAGGGCGTCCGCAACGCCTACGACGACCCCCGCGACATCGCCGCCGCCCTGACCGCCGACCCCACCGGCCTCGGCTCCGGCCCCGACGTCACCAGCGTCGACCACGCCCTCCCGTCCAAGATCATCCGGCCCGTCGCGCGGGATCCGGCCTAGTCACAGACGCCCGCTGTCGGGCGCCGTGCCCGTTTCAAGCCGGGGATGTTGAACCTCAGGAGCGCAGGAAGGCCAGCAGGTCGGCGTTGATGGTGTCCGCCTCGGTGGTCGGCATGCCGTGCGGGAACCCCTTGTACGTCTTCAGCGTCCCGTTCTGCACGAGCTGCGCAGACAGCGGTCCGGAGTCGGCATAGGGGACGATCTGGTCGTCGTCGCCGTGCATCACGAGGACCGGCACCGTGATCTTCTTGAGGTCCTCGGTGAAATCGGTCTGAGAGAAGGCGACGATGCCGTCGTAGTGTGCCTTCGCCCCGCCCATCATTCCCTGGCGCCACCAGTTTTCGATGATGGCCTCCGAGGGTTCCGCGCCGGGCCGGTTGTAGCCATAGAACGGACCCGACGGCAGCGCCCGGTAGAACTCGGACCGGTTGGCGGCCAACTGGGCCTGAAGGTCGTCGAACGCGCTCTTGGGCAGGCCACCAGGGTTGGCGTCGGTCTTCACCATGAGCGGCGGCACCGCGCTGATCAACACGGCTTTCGCCACCCGGCTCTCACCGTGGCGGCCGATGTAGCGCACGACTTCGCCGCCGCCCGTGGAGTGCCCGACGTGGACGGCGTCCTGCAGATCCAGATGGGCGGTCAACGCCGCCAGGTCATCGGCGTAGTGGTCCATGTCGTGACCGTCGCTGGTCTGGGTGGACCGTCCGTGGCCGCGCCGGTCAAGGGCGATGACGCGGTAGCCCTGCTGGAGGAAGAACAGCATCGCGGTGTCCCAGTCGTCGCTCGAGAGGGGCCAGCCATGGCTGAAGACGATCGGTTGACCCGAGCCCCAGTCCTTGTAGTAGATCTGGGTGCCATCGGTCGTGGTGATCGTGTCCATGTGCTGCCTCCGTGGGTCGGGGCGTGAAGGCGAAAGGGGCGCCGATGGCAACGTAGCCATTTCCGACGTAGCGTTCCAGCGACTCGGCCATCCGGGCGCGCCGCCGATCCAGGCACGACCGTCACTCGGCGCACGGAGCCCGGCCGGGCTGCCGTCACCAGAGGTCCGCCGGCCGCCGGTCCGCGCCGACGGGCCGAGCCCAGAGGGCCTCATCCGGAGCCAGGGGTCGCACGGGCTGCGGAGTCGGCTCGGGTCCGGCCGGCGGTACGTCGGGCACCGTCTCCGCCGGCCCCTCGCGTTGTTCGGCGACCTTCTCGTCGACGGTCCATGGCAGCCATACCGCTGCGGCGGCGATGCCGAGCACCAGCGCCAGCGACCCGCCCCCGGCCTCGCCGGCGCCGGCCATCGCGACGGTGTGCACGCAGGCGGCGACCAGGCACCACGTGCTCAGCGGGTCGAGGTACCGGCGCGCGAGGCGCTGGATCTCGGCGTCCTCCACCCGCAGCGCGACGCGAGCCAGGGCGGTGAAGGTCAGCAGGCCGATGGCCACCGGAAGCGCGGCGGTCGAGATGTGATGCAACAACGCGCTCATGTCGCGCTTCCGCCGCTCGCGCTGGGCGCGGGCGTCGGCGTCGGTGTCAGGCTGCCGCCTCCCCCGCCCCCTTCGCCCGGGCCCCCGAATCGGCCGCCACCACCGCGGTCATCGCCGTCCCCGTCGCCGCCACGCCGGCCGAAGCCGTCGCGACCCCGCGGGACGAGGTTCGGGTCGGCCTGGTCGGGCTGCGTCGGCGAGGGCGCCGCCGACGTCGCCGCGGGCGCGGGCGCGCCCGTCGGGACCGACGCGTCGGCCGAGTGGTGCAGCGCGCCCAGCAGCAAGAGCACCAGGAACGTCGCGGCGGTGGCGGCGCCGACGTGGCGGTGGGCGCGCGCGGTGTCGTTCGTGTTCATGTCGATGTCCATGTCCATGGTCAGATGAGGAGGCTGCGGTTGCGCACGCCGGTCCCGAGGCCGCCGAGCAGCAGGATCAGGCCGCCCGCGACGAACGCGACGGTGATCTCCTTCTTCTCCGCCCGTGTGCCGATCTTCGAGCCGAGCGTCCGGTAGACGCCCGCGAGGGTGTCGGCGTCGGCGGCGGAGTAGGCGCGGCCGCCGGACGTGTCGGCGATCTGCTGCAGCGTCTGCGGGTCGGGCGGCACCGAGATGAGCTGGCCGTCGGGGGTGGCGATGGTGCCGTCGGCGGTCCCGAGCGCGACGGTGTAGACGGGGATGCCGAGACGCTTGGCGCGCGCGGCGGCCGCGAGCGGGTCCGAGCCGGCGGTTCGCGCGCCGTCGGAGAGCAGGACGATCGCTGCCGGCGCGGTCTGGCCGTCGGCGCCCTTGCGGGCAGCGAGCTGATCGAGCGCGGTCGTGAGCGCGTCGCCGGTGGCGGTCCCGCCGTCGGCCTGCAGTGCGTCGATCGCGCTCTTGACCGGCGCGCGGTCGGTGGTCGGCGTGATGTTGGCCTCGACGCTGGTCGCGAAGCCGGCGAACCCGATCAGCAACTGGCTCGGCGCCGCCGAGAGGAACGAGCGGGCGGCGGTCTGCGCGGCCTGGAGCCGGGAGGGCGAGACGTCGTCGGCTTGCATCGAGCCCGACTCGTCGCTGACCAGGACGACCGACGCCTTCTCGACGGGCACGTGCACCGTGTGCCTGGGCTTGGCGTAGGCGACGGCGAGCGCCACGACGCTGGCCCCCATCAGCGCGACCGGGACGACGCGCCGCCAGCGCGGCGTGCGCGGCACGGCGGAGCGCAGCGCCGCGACGCCCGGGTGGCGCACGGCGAACCGCCGGCGGCGCCGGCGGCTGACGAACCAGACCAGCGCGGCGAGCGGCAGCGCGAGCAGCGCCAGCAGGTGGATCGGGTCGGCGACGCTCATCGCAGCGTCCGCGCCAGCTCGCGCAGCCAGTCGTCGTCGGTGCGCAGCTCGACGTGTCGCGCGCCGGCGGAGCGCAGGGTGGCCGCGACGCGCGCGCGCCGCTCGCGCTCCGCGGTGGCCAGCAGATCCCGCAGCGCCCGGTCGGAGGTGTCGAGGTCGAAGAGCTCACCGGTCTCGGGGTCGACGAACGCGACGAGGCCCGCGTCGGGCAGCTCGTCCTCCATCGGGTCGCGCACGTCGATCGCGATCACCGAGTGGCGTGCGGCGAGCCGGCGCAGCGGGACCGCCCATCCGTCGTCGCGGAAGTCGCTGACGACGGCCACGACGCCGGCCGAGCGGGCGAGCCGCGCGACCCGCTCGAGGCTCCGGCCGAGGTCGCCGCGCACGCCGTCGGCGGCGACGCCGCCCTCCAGCTGGGCGCGCACGCCCGCCAGCGCGTGTCGGCCGCCGCGCGGCGGCAGGACCGTCGCGTCGGGCCCGGAGGCCAGCGTCAGCGAGACGCGGCCGCCGTGGCGCGTCGCCAGCCGGGCGACGACGTCGGCGGCGCCCTCGGCGACGTCGCTCTTCAGGCGCGTCGTGGTCCCGAACGCCATCGACGGCGAGACGTCGACCACGAGCCAGGTCGTGATCGCGCGCTCGGGCACCAGGCGGCGGACGTGCGGCTCGCCGGTCCGCGCGCTGGCGGCGGGGTCGATCCGGCGCACGTCGTCGCCGGCCACGTACGGGCGCAGCTGGCTGAGCTCGGTCCCGTCGGCGGCGTTGCCGCGCGTGGGCGCGTCGCCCACCAGCTGGCCGGCGACCCGGCGGCGCAGCGACAGGCCGAGCCGCCGCAGCATGGGCGCCGGGACCGGTCCTGGTCCTTGGCGCCCCGGCGCGGGGCGGAGCATCAGGCAGCCACCTCGACCAGGCGATTGGCGCGCGGCGCGGCGACGACCTCGAGCACGCGGTCCAGCAGCGCGTCGGGCGCGATGCCCTCGGCGAGCGCGTCGAAGGACAGGACGAGGCGGTGGCGCAGGACGTCCTTGGCCAGGTCGGCGACGTCCTCGGTCGTGACGAAGGTGCGGTCGCGCAGCAGGGCGAGCGCCTGCGCCGCGTGGATCAGGCCGATCGAGGCGCGCGGCGAGCCGCCGAACTCGATCAGGCCGGCGAGGTCCTCGAGGCCGTATCGCGCCGGATGGCGCGTCGCGTCGACCAGCGTCACCGCGTACCGCGCGACCTCGCGGTCGACCAGGACCTCCCGTGCGCGGGCGCGATGGCCGACGAGCGCCGGCATCGACAGCACCGGCTTGACGTCGGTGGGCGACACGACGCCGCGGACGACGGCGACCTCGTCCTCGATCTCGGGGTAGTCGACGACCAACTTGAACAAGAACCGGTCGACCTGCGCCTCGGGCAGCTGGTAGGTGCCCTCGGACTCGATCGGGTTCTGGGTCGCCAGCACCAGGAACGGCTGCGGGACCGCGTAGCTCTCTCCGCCGATCGTGACCTGGTGCTCCTGCATGACCTCCAACAACGCGCTCTGGACCTTGGCCGGGGCGCGGTTGATCTCGTCGGCGAGCAGGAGGTTCGCGAAGACCGGGCCCAGCTCGGTGCGAAACGCCCCGCGGTCGGGCTGCCAGATGCGGGTGCCGATGATGTCGGCCGGGACGAGGTCGGGCGTGAACTGCACGCGCGAGAACGAGCCCCCGAGCGCCTGGGCCAGCGTCCGGACCGTCAGCGTCTTGGCCAGGCCGGGCACGCCCTCCAGCAGGACGTGGCCGCCGGCGAGCAGCGCGACGAGGACGCGCTCGAGCATCGCGTCCTGGCCGACGACCACGCGCCTGGCCTGGTGCAGGACGGCCGTCAGCGCGTGGCGCGCCTCGGCGTCGGGGTCGTGGGCGGCGTCGTGGTCGGGGAACAGCGTGTGGTCGGTCGGCATGGCATCGAGAGTGAACGCGGCGCCGTCACCTGCCTGTCACCTCTGCGCGGACGGGAGCTGCAGCCGTGCGACGAAGCCGCCTTCGGCGGGCGCGTCCAGGAGCAGCCGGCCCCCGTGGGACTCCGCGATGGCCTTGACGATCGACAGGCCGAGGCCCGTGCCGGGCGCCGATCCGCGACGCAGGCGCTCGAACGGCTCGGTCACGCGGGCAAGATCCTCTCGCGCGAGCTTCGGCCCGCCGTTGCGCACCGACAGCTCACCGGTGCTCAGGCGCACGGTCACCAGCCCGCCCGGGCGCCCGTGGCGCAGGGCGTTGTCGATCAGGTTGGTCGCGGCCCGCTGCAGCAGGGCGGCGTCGCCGCGGACCGTCGTCGGCTCGAGCATCGCTTCGATGCGCGCGCCGCGCGGGAGCACGGCGCGGACGAGCGTGCTGAGCTCGACGGGCTCGTCGCGACGCGTCCCGTCGGTGGCACTCGCGAGCGCCAGCAGCGACGTCATCAGGCGATCCGTCTCGTCGGTCGTGGCGACGGTGTCGCGCAGGACCGCGCGCAGCTCCTCGACGGTCGCGTCCGGGTCGTCGAGCGCCACCTCCGCCCCGGTCCGGATCGCCGTGATCGGCGTACGCAGCTCGTGCGAGGCGTTGGCCACGAAGCGGCGCTGCGCGGCGATCGCGCGCGCCAGCGGAGCGAGGATCTCGCCGGAGACCAGCCAGCCGCCGCCGAGCGCCAGCAGGACGACGGCGACCATCGCCAGGACGTACTGCGAGGCCAGCGCGTTGACGGCGTCGGTCGCCGCCGGGCCCGCGAGCGTGCGCTGCAGGTGGCCGCGGACGAGCAGGTAGGACGCGCCGAGCACCAGCGCGCAGGCGGTGCCGAGCAGCGCGGCGTAGAACAGCGTCAGCCGGACCCGGACGGCGTTCACATCCGGTACCCCACGCCCGGCACGGTCTTGATGAGCTTGGGCTCGCCGAGCTTGCGGCGCAGCTTCATGACCGTCATGCGGACGATGTGGGAGAACGGGTCGACGTTGGCGTCCCAGACCGAGCTGAGCAGCTCCTCGGTGCTGACGACGTCGCCGCCGGCGGCCATGAGCGCGTGCAGGACGCCGAACTCCTTGCGGGCGAGGTCGAGCTCGCGGCCGTCGCGGATGACGGTGCGCCGCGCCGGGTCCAGGCGCAGATCGCCGTTGGTCAGGATCACGGGCCGGGCGGCGCCCGCGCGGCGGGCGAGCGCGTTGACGCGGGCGACGAGCTCGGCGAAGCGGAAGGGCTTGAGCAGGTAGTCGTCGGCGCCGAGCGAGAGCCCGTCGACGACGTCGTCGGTGGTGCGCGAGGCGGTGAGCATCAACACCTTCGTGTCGGGCTGCTCGGCGTTCAGCGTCCGGCAGACGTCGTCGCCGTGGACCTCGGGGAGATCGCGGTCCAGGACGATGACGTCGTAGGGGTGCACGCGCGCGAGGAAGAGCGCCTCGCCTCCGTCGGGCGCGATGTCGACCGCGGCGCCGTGCTGGCGCAGGCCCTTGGCGATGCTTCCGGCGACGCCGGCGTGGTCCTCGGCGACCAGGACGCGCACGTCAGACCCCGGGCGAGTCGGTGCCGTTTCCGTGATGGCCGTGCTCATGCCCGCCGTCGGGCTCGTGGTCGTGTCGAGGGACGTCGACCGTGCCGCCCGAGGCCCGAGAGACGTTGCCGGCGATCGCGGTCACACCCACCGTCGACCAGCCGAGCAGGCCGGAGCCGACGGTGACAGCCAGGACCGCGAGGCGGGAGGAGCGCATGGGACCACCAAACCGCACCGACCTCATGACGACCTTCGCGAAGGCTGAGGATGTGCTGAGACGATCAGATCAGGCGACCGGTCAGCCCGAGGCCCGCGAGTGAGCCGGCGACCAGGACCAGCAGCGCGCCGCCCGCGAAGCCGGAGCCGACGTCCTGCTTGCGGTGCTCGGTCGCCAGCTTGGAGCCGAGCTTCTCGTAGACCGCCCGCAGCTGCGCCGCGTCGCCGATCGCGAACGCCTGGCCACCGGTGATCTGCGCCACCTGCTTCATCGTGGCCGTGTCCGGCGGGACCTTGCTGGTGCCGGTCCTGGTCGTGATGGTCCCGCTCGCGGTGCCGAGCGACACGGTGTAGATCGGGATCTTCTTGGCCTTGGCCTGGCGCGCGACGGTCAGGACATCTTGCCCGCGCACGCTCTTGCCGTCCGACAGCAGGACGATCGCGGCAGGGCTGGTGTCGCCCTTGAGTTGCTGCAGCGCGGCGGCGAGGGCGTCGCCGGTTGCCGTCGTTCCCGCGGCGCTGATCGTCTTGACGGCGTCGGTCACGGCTTGGTGATCGGTGGTGGGCGAGGCGAGGACGGTCGGCGTCTGGTTGAAGGTGATCGCGCCGACGCGGACCCCGTCGGGCACCGTCTTGAGGAAGTCCTCGGCGGCCTGGCGCGCGGCGGTGATCCGGTCGGGCGTGACGTCCTTGGCGAGCATCGAGCCGCTGCGATCGGTCAGGACCTCCACGCGCGCGTGCTCGACCGGGACGGCGACGGTCGTCTGCGGCCGCGCCAGCGCCGTGAGCAGCAGGGCGATGGCGGCCAGGGCGCCGGCGATCGGCACGTGCCGGCGCCAGCCGACGCTGCGGGGCAGGACAGCGGGACGCAGTGCCGCGGCCACGTGACGGCCGCCCGCGCGCCGCGCGCGACGGTCGACCGCGACGTAGACCACCAACAACAGCGGGACGAGCGCGAGGCCGGCGAGGAGGTACGGCGAGGCGAAGCTCATGTCCGCCATCCTGCGCGGGTCGTCGTCACCTCCTCGTCACCTGGCGTCGGTGACGACGAGGTGACGCGACGGGCGGGAGCCTGGACCTCGATCCCAACGAGGAGGTGAACAGCAACATGGACAACAAGAGCAAGCTCCGCGCCGGGCTCGCGACCGGCCTGGCGGGTCTGGCCGTGATCGCCGGTGGCACGGCGATCGCCTCCGGCGCGAGCACCACGACGCCACAGGCCGCCCCCGCAGCCACCACCCAGCAGCAGTCCGGCGGGACGCACCTCGGTCCCGACGGCAAGCCGTGCGACAAGGACGGCGGCTCCGGGAGCAGCGGTTCCTCGGAGCAGGCGGCCCCCTCGACGTCGACGACGCCGAGCACGACCACCACGCCCGCGGTGTGAGTGGGCGCGCCGGGCCGGGCCGCCGCGACGGCCCGGCCCGGCTGCGCGCGAGGTGACGAAGAGGTGACGGCGCCCCGCCCACGATGGCGAGCATGCCCATCAACAAGCAGCGCACCGCAGTCATCGCATCGGCCGTCGGCCTGTCCCTCGGCGGTGGCGCCATCGCGTCCGCCGCATCGCAGAGCGGCTCGTCGACGACGCCGTCCACCACCACCCAGACCGCGCCGCCCGCCCATCCGGACGAGCAGGCGCTCACCGGCGACACCGCGGACAAGGTCAAGGCCGCCGCCCTCGCGAAGCTCCCGGGCGCGACCATCCTGCGCGTCGAGACCGACGCGGGCGGCGTCTACGAGGCGCACGTCCGCAGGGCCGACGGCACGGAGGCAGAGGTCCACGTCGACAAGGACTACAACGTGACCTCCGTCGACGCCCGCCCCGCCGGCGGTGCCCACGGCGGCCACGGTCGCGACGGCCACCACGTCGACGCGACCGCGCTCGCCAAGGCGCTCGGCGTGACCGACGCCAAGCTGCAGGCCGCGCTGGACAAGGTCAAGCCCGCCACGGGCGACCGCGCCGCCGAGGAGGCACCCGCCAAGGGCGAGCGTGACACCGAGCTGGCCGCGGCGCTGGCCAAGGAGCTCGGACTCGACGCGGCCAAGGTCAAGACGGCGCTCGACGCCCAGCACCCCGACCACCCCTAGACCGACGGGCCCTCGTCCTCGGCGATCACGCGACCGCCATCGGCGCGGCCGAGGACGACGGGCGGCGGCGCTGTGGTTTCCCCGCGAGATCCAGCGGCAGCAGGACCGTGAAGCACGCCCCGCCGCCGGACGCGTCCGCGGCGCTGATATCGCCCCCGTGCGCGGCGACGATGGCGGCCACGATCGACAGCCCCAGCCCCGCGCCGGCCTTGCCGCGCTCCCGCCCCCGATGGCCCTCGCCGCGCCAGAAGCGCTCGAACAGCTCGTCCGGGCGGTCGGTCGGCAGCCCCGATCCGTGGTCGCGGACGCGGATCTCCACCTGCGCGCCGACCTGGAGGGTCGAGAGCTCCAGCGGCGAGCCGGCAGGCGTGTGCACGAGCGCGTTGCGAACGAGGTTCGCGATGACCTGGCGCAGCGCGTTGGCGTCTCCGCGGACGCCCGCGTCACCGTCGACCACGACCTCCACCCGACGATCCGGAGCGACCGCCCGGGCATCCGCGGCGGCGTCCTCCACGAGCGCCGCCATGTCGACGCGGCGCTTCTCGAGCTCCGGCAGCTCGTCGAGGCGCGCGAGCGTGAGCAGGTCCTCGACCAGGACGCCCATCCGCTGCGCCTCATCCTCGATGCGGCGCATGCTCCGGGCGACCCCGTCCGGGTCGTTCGCGGCGCCCATGCGGAAGAGCTCGGCGTAGCCGCGGATCGACGCGAGCGGCGTACGGAGCTCGTGCGAGGCGTCCGCGAGGAACGCGCGCAGCCGGCGGTCGGAGGCCTCGCGCTCGGCGAAGGCGTCCTCGAGGCGCCCGAGCATCCGGTTGAGCGCCACGCCGAGCCGCCCGACCTCGGTCCGCTCGTCGGCCACGTCGACGCGCCGCGACAGCTCACCGGCGGCGATCGCGTCGGCGGTCGTGCCGATGCGCTGCAACGGGCGCAGCTCGACGCGGACGAGCACTCGGGCGAGGATCGCGAGGAGCAGCAGGACGGCGCCGATCACGGTGCCCTCGACGAGCAGCAGACGGTGCAGCGCGGCGTCGACACCGGCGAGCGGGACGGCGACGATCGTGACCTGGCCGTCGGGCTCGACGTCGGCGCGGACGCGGTAGCGCAGGCCGCCGGAGACGGCGCCGACGGTGATGGTCCGGCCGGCGGCGAGGTGCGCCGGCAGCTTCGGCGCCGCCAGCGCCTGCTCGCCATAGGAGATGGTGGTGGACGCGAGGGCGGTGCCGTCGGCCGCCCGCCGCTGGCCGTAGGTGCCGGACGGGAGGTTCGCGTTCTCGGGCCGTGGCCCGGAGCCGCCCACGCTGGTCGGGGCGATCCCGAGCTTGCTGTCGAGCTGATGACTGACCGCCGCCTCGGCGGTCCGGGCCTGCTCATCGATGCGGGAGTTCTGATAGTCCTTCTGCGAGATGTAGGTGATCGCCCCGAGCAGCATCATGCCGCTCGCCGCGAGGGCGATCAGCAACGCGACCAGTCGGGTTCGGAGCGTCATCCACGCAGCATCCGCCCGCCCGCTGAGCGGATGCTGTGGGGCTGCTGATGAGGTGCCGGGACGCGCTCGCGCGCGGGCGCGCGCTGAGGTGACGCCCAGGTGACGCCGACCGAGCGATGGTCCGGCCCATGCGCACCTCTCCCTCCACGCATCGCCGCGGCCTCTTGGCGGGCCTGCTCATGTTGACCGCGTCCGTCTCGGGCGCCGTCGCGATCGCCTCCGGCGGCACGGCGCCGAGCACGACCGCCGCAGCCTCTGCTGCCGCGCCCGCGGCGAATGTCGCCGCCGCGGGCGACGACGGCGCCCGCGGCGCCGGGCCGGGCGACGGCAGGGCGATCGCCGCACGCGGGCAGGACGACGGCGGGCGCTGATGGAGGCGCCGGTCCCGGGCGGCGCCACGGGCGCCGCCCGGGTCCTCGCGCGCCGGGCGACGCGCCTCGCGCTGATCGCCGCCTACGGCGCGGTGCTGCTCGCGCCGGTGCTGCTGACCGCCGGCGTGGTCAAGCCCGGCGCGCACGGCCGGGTCGTCGTCTTCGCCGACGCGCTGGGCTTCGCGGCGATGTCGCTGCTGGCACTGCAGGTCTTCTCGTCCGGCCGCTGGGCGGCTACGACGCGGCACTTCGGGCTGCGGGCCGTCCTGTCGCTGCACCGGCAGGCGGGCGCCGCGGTGCTCGTCCTCGTCGTCGCGCACGTCGTCCTCCTGCTCGCCGACGATCCGACCCGCCTGGCGCTGCTCGACGTCCCCACCGCCCCGGGCCGGGCGCGCGCCGGCGTGATCGCGCTGGTCGGCCTGCTGGGCTTGGCCTACACCTCGATCCGACGAGCCCGGCTCGGCCTCAGCTACCAGCGCTGGCGCGCGCTGCACCTCGCCCTCACCGCGGCGGTCATCGCCGGCGCGTTCATCCACGTGATGTGGGTCGACTCCTACACCTCGCTGCCGGTCGTGCGCGAGAGCATCCTGGCGCTCGTGCTCGTCGCCGCCGGCGCGCTCTTCTGGTCGCGCGTTGCGCAGCCCTACAACAACGCCGCTCGCCGCTATCGCGTGCTCGCCGTCCACCCTGAGCGCGGCGGCGCCGTGACCCTGCAACTCGAGGCCGACGGCCACCGCGGCGTGCGCTTCGCCCCGGGCCAGTACGCGCGCCTGCGTCCCGCCGCGGCCCCGTACAGCCTCGACGACCACCCCTTCACCATCAGCTCGGGCGCCGGCCGGCCAGACCGTCCCGCGTTCACGGTCAAGGCGCTCGGTGACTTCAGCGCCTCCCTCGCCCACCTCCGGACCGGCGCCGAGATCCTCGTCGACGGGCCGCACGGTGAGGGGTTCCATGACCGCCGCCGGCGGCGCGGGCGTCTGCTGATCGCCGCCGGGATCGGCATCACCCCGGCCATCAGCGTGCTCCGCACCGCGGCCGAGCGCGCGGACCAGCGCCCGCTCGTGCTCGTCTACGGCAGCCGCTCCTGGGAGGACGTGACCTTCCGCGAGGAGCTCACCGCGCTGGAGCGACGGCTCCCGAACCTCCGCGTCGTCCACGTGCTCTCCCGTCCGCATCCGGGATGGCGCGGCGAGCGTGGCCGCGTCGGCGCCCCGCTCCTGGCGCACGTCGCGCCCCGCGATGTCGCGGCGTGGAGCGCGTTGGTCTGCGGGCCCCCGGCGATGGTCGCCGAGGTGCAGCTCGACCTCCTGCGGTCGGGCATGCCACTGGCCGCGGTGCAGGCCGAGGGGTTCGACTGACGGCCGAGCGGACTTCGCCGACGCGGCGGGCGCCGAAGCGCAGCGCGTGCACGACGCGCTGCGTCGCGAACGGGACGCCGCGGGTCAGCCGAAGAGCGGGAAGGCCCGCCGGCGTGCGAGCGCGTCCATCCCGTGCTGGATGCTGTCCTGCACCTCGTCGTACTTGCGCTGGACGTACTCCTCGTCGCTCGCGCGCGCAGGATCGGGGTCGATGTCGACGGGCGGTTGGAACGCCGTGCGGATCTTCGTCGGCAGGGGGATCTCGGGCAGCATCGAGGGCGCCAGGCCCCACGGAGCGCTGAGACCGATCGGGAACATCTTCAGACGGGCGATCTTGTCGAGGCGCAGCGCACGCGCCAGCCGTCGGCCGCGCACGAGCACCGGCATCGAGTCCGGTCCGCCGACGGTCGCGACCGGGACGATCGGGACGCCGGCGTTGATCGCCATTCGCACGAAGCCCTTGCGGCCCGCCAGGACGGCCTCGTCGCGCTGGACCCACGGGCGCAGCGAGTCGACCTCGCCACCGGGCCACAGCGCCACGTCGTGGCCCGCGGCCAGGGCGCCGGCGATGCTGTCGGGCGCGGCGGGAAGCACCCCCATCCTGCGGAAGTAGCTGCCGACCAGCGGTGCGGCCATCAGGGCGTCGTGAGCGGTGCCGTGGAGCACGCGGTCGGAGCCGAAGCGCCGCCACCACTGGATGCCGACCGTCCACGCGTCCCACACGAACGGTGCGCCCGCGTGGACGCCGACGACGAGCACCGGCGGCTCAGGCAGGTGCTCCCAGCCTTCGATCTCCATCCGGAACCAGTAGTCCATGAGCGGGTTCCAGAAGTACTTCTGCAACTCCATCAACTCGGACTGGTCGACGTCCAGCGACCACTCGCCCGCGCGGTCGGCGACCCAGCCGGCGGCCCCCGATGTGTCCTCGCGCCGCCGATCGACCTTCTCCCTGGCCTGTTCGGCGTAGGTGAAGCGCTGCTCGCGTACGGCCTGATCTCTGCTCGGCATCGACCTCTCCCGCGTTGCCGTTGCGCGCCCGGGCTCGGACGTGCCCCGCCCTCCGGTTACCCGCGGTCGTCCTGCAGAAACAGCGGCGGACGGTGGCCGTACTCGTGCTCATCGCGCAAGGAGAAGTGATTTGCGCGGGCGGCCCGCGGGAACACCGAGCGTGCTCGTCGTGTCGGGAGCGAAGGCCGTCACCCGCTGCTCTCCAACGACAATTTATACAGCACACGAGGCCTTCATGAAGCCTCGGGTCGTGCCGCATAATCGCCCGCCGCAGGTCAGAACCAGCGGAGATGGGAGGAATGCGCATGACCGAGCATGCTGCGGTGATCGACGGACAAGAGATCGACGAGACGCAGGTCGCGCTCGTCGGCGGCAAGGGCGCGCAGTTGGGGGCGCTCTCGCGGATCGAAGGCATCCGCGTGCCGGCCGGCTTCTGCGTGACGACGGAGGCCTTCCGGCGGCTCGTGGCGGATGCCCCGTCGATCGACGACCGGCTCGATCGGCTCTCGCGCGTCAACCCGGACGATCGAGAGGCGATCCGCACGCTCAGCGCGGAGATCCGCCGGACCCTCGAAGCGATCGCCATCCCCGACGACCTGGCGGCGGCGATCACCCGCGCGCTCGCGCGTCTCGACGAGCAGGCCGCCTACGCCGTCCGATCGAGCGCGACGGCCGAGGACTTGCCGACGGCCTCCTTCGCCGGCCAGCACGACACCTACCTGAACGTGGTGGGGCCGGCCGCGATCCTCCAGCACGTCAGCCGGTGCTGGGCCTCGCTGTTCACCGAGCGGGCCGTGACCTACCGCCTGCGCAACGGCTTCGACCACCGCAAGGTCCACATGGCCGTCGTCGTGCAGCAGATGGTCTTCCCGCACGCGGCCGGCGTCCTCTTCACCGCCGACCCCGTCACGTCCAACCGGAAGGTCGCCTCGGTGGAGGCCGGCTTCGGCCTCGGCGAGGCCCTGGTCTCCGGCCTGGTGAACCCGGACCTCTACAAGGTGCGAGACGGCGAAGTCGTCGCCAAGGCGGTCGCCACCAAGCGGCTGGCCATCCATGCCTCGCCGGCCGGCGGGACGCACGAGCAGGCGATCGAGCCGGAGCGGCAGGAGCAGCCGGCGTTGACCGATGCGCAGGTCATCCGGCTGGCGGAGCTCGGCCGGCGGATCGAAGCGCGCTTCGGCCGCCCCCAGGACATCGAGTGGTGCCTGGTCGACGACGGCTTCCAGATCGTCCAGAGCCGGCCGATCACCACGCTGTTCCCCATCCCCGAGGCCGGCGACCAGGAGAACCACGTCTACGTCTCCGTCGGTCATCAGCAGATGATGACCGACCCCCTGAAGCCGCTGGGACTCTCCGTGTGGCAGCTGACGGCCCCGCGGCCCATGGCCGAGGCCGGCGGGAGGCTGTTCGTCGACGTCACCCAGGCCCTGGCGTCGCCGGCGAGCCGCGCAAGCCTCGTGGGGCTTCTCGGGAAGTCCGATCCGCTGATCGGAGACGCATTCCAGACCGTCCTCGACCGCGGCGACTTCCTCCCGTCGCTCCCGGACGAGGGTCCCGGCGGGCCGCCGGCGGCGGCGGCCGGCGCCCCGGCCCCGATCGCGACCGATCCGGCCATCGTCGCCGAGCTGATCGCGGCCAACGAGGCGTCCGTCGCCGCGCTGCAGCACGATATCCGGGGGAAGTCCGGATCGGCGCTGTTCGACTTCCTCCTGGACGACATCCAGGAGTTGAAGCGGGTCCTGTTCGATCCGCGGAGCATGCAGGCGATCATGGCCGGCATGGAGGCCACGTGGTGGCTCAACGCGCGGCTGGAGGCGTGGCTGGGCGAGAAGAACGCGGCCGACACGCTGTCGCAGGCCGCCCGCCACAACATCACGTCGGAGATGGGGCTGGCGCTCCTGGACGTCGCCGACGCGATCCGCCCGCACCCCGACGCGGTGGCCTTCCTGCACGACGTCAAGGACGAGGACTTCCTGGACGAGCTGGCCGAGCTGCCCGGCGGACGCGAAGCGCGTGACGCCATCCGGGCCTATCTCGACAAGTACGGCATGCGCTGCGTCGGCGAGATCGACATCACGAGGCCGCGCTGGAGCGAGCGTCCCACCACGCTCGTGCCGTTGATCCTCAGCAACATCAAGAACTTCGAGCCGGGCGCCGGCGAGCGGCGCTTCGAGCAGGGGCGGCAGGAGGCGTCCAACAAGGAGCGGGAGCTGCTGGAGCGCTTGCGCGCCTTGCCGGGCGGAGAGTCGAAGGCCCAAGAGGCCGAGGCGATGATCGACCGCGTCCGGACCTTCATCGGGTACCGGGAGTATCCGAAGTACGGCATCGTCAGCCGCTACTTCGTGTACAAGCAGGCCTTGCTGGATGAGGCCGAGCGCCTGGTCGAGGCCGGGGTGCTTCGTGAGCGGGAAGCGATCTTCTCCCTCACGTTCCAGGAGCTCCACGACGTCGTGCGCACGAACCACGTGGATGACCGCCTCATCGCCCGGCGCAAGGATGCGTTCCGGTCATATCAAGCGCTCACTCCGCCCCGGGTGCTCACGTCTGAAGGCGAGGTCGTCGCCGGGTCGTACAAGCGCGACAACTTGCCGAGCGGCGCGCTGATCGGCCTTGCGGTCTCCGCCGGGACCGTCGAGGGGCGGGCCCGCGTCATCCTGGACATGGCGGAGGCCGAGCTCGAACCGGGCGACATCCTGGTCACGGCCTACACGGACCCCAGCTGGTCTCCCCTGTTCGTCGCGATCACGGGTCTGGTGACGGAGGTGGGGGGCCTGATGACCCACGGCGCAGTCATCGCACGGGAGTACGGCTTGCCGGCCGTCGTGGGGCTGGAGCATGCCACCCGGCTGATCCGCGACGGGCAGCGGATCCGCGTGCACGGAACCGACGGGTACGTCGAGATCCTGCCCTAGCCACCCTGCCGTGACTCCGGACCTCGCCGTGTCGCGCCGCGCTGACGCCTGCCCCGTCGCTCGTCGTCAGTCCGCCAGCTGCGCGCGCATCAGCCAAAGGTGCTCCTCGAGCTTGCGCACCACGTCGAGGAGCACGTCGCGACAGACCAAGTCCAGCTCGCCGGCGAGCTCCGCACGCCGGCGGACCCGCACGGCGACCTCCCAGAGCTGCGCGCACAAGCTCTCGCTCGCGCCGCCGGCCTCGGTGAACCCGGGTTCGAGCGTCCCGATGTCGCAGAGCTCGACGACGGCACCCGCGCTGCCGTCGGGCGCGATCCCGATCGCCGCCGCGCGCTCGGCCACCACATCCGCGAGAGCGCGCCACTCGCCGACCACCTGGTCGAGGTGCCGGTGCAGGCCGAGGAACTCCCGCCCGTAGGCGTTCCACTGCAGGTGCTTCCCGCACAGCGACAACGCGATGAGCTCGACGAGCGTGAGCTGGAGATGACGGCCGAGCTGCTCCGCGACTTCGTCGGGGAACGGTGGCTTCGACCGGTCGGGCGAGGTTGACACACGCGTCCTTCCACCATCGGCTCGGGCCGGCCTGCCGGCGGGCGGGACCGCAAGGGTCCCGCCGTTGCGGCCGTGGTCACATCGACAGCGCCGTCTCGACGGCGACCTGCTCGGCGGCGACCTTGATCAGGTCGGCCACCGCGTCCGGCCGCGAGACGTAGATCGCGTGGCTGCCGGGCGCCTCGACGACGGTCGCGCCGGCCCGCGCGGACATGGCGCGCTGCGCCGGCGGCGGGATCATGTGGTCGTCGGTGGCGAGCAGGTACCAGCTCGGCTTGCTGCGCCAGGCCGGCTCGCCGACCACCCCGCCGAGCGCGTCGACGTTCCAGGGGACCTGCGAGTCGGCCATGAACGCGGCCTGCCCCGCCGGGAGATCCGCGGCGAACGAGGCCGCGAACTTCTCACGGTCCAGGAACAGGAACCCGTCGACCGGCGGCAGGATCGGCGGTACCGGCGCGCCGGGCGGCGGGTCGGCGATGAGGGTGTTGACCGACTCACCGGCATCGGGCGCGAACGCCGCGATGTAGACGAGGCCGGCGACGCGCTCGTGGCGCCCGGCCTCCGAGATGACGGCGCCGCCGTAGGAGTGGCCGACCAGGATCGCCGGGCCGTCCAGCTGGTCGAGGGCGGCGTGGGTGGTCGCGACGTCGCCCGCGAGCGAGATGGTCTGGTTCTGCACGACGCTCACGTTGAACCCGTCGGCCTTGAGCAGGTCGTACACGCCCTGCCACCCGGACCCGTCGACGAACCCACCGTGCACGAGCACGACATTCGGTACTGCAGTCATGGATGCGCTCCTTCGTTCGTCGGCCTCGGACGACGCCGACGTGATCAGCGACGACTCTGGCCGCGATCCGCGCCATGCGCGTGCGTCAGATGACGGTGCTTCACGGCCGCGACGTACGTACGGGCGCCAGCGCGGCGCTCAGCTCGCCGCGCGACGTGATCCCGAGCTTGGGGAACACGCGGTACAGGTGCGTGCTGATGGTGCGATGCGAGAGGAACAGGCGCTGCCCGATCTCGCGGTTGGTCAGGCCCTGGGCCGCAAGCTGGGCGATCTGAAGCTCCTGGGCGGTCAGCTGGTCGCGGGCCTCCGGGACGCGATGCCGGCTCCGCTCGCCCGCGGCACGCAGCTCGCGCCGCGCCTGCTCGCCCCAGGTCGTGCACCCGAGCGCGTCGAACGTGTCGCGCGCGGCGCGCAGGGCGGCGCGCGACTCGGCGACGCGGCGCCGGCGTCGCAGCCACTGACCGTGGGCGAGCTGGATCCGGGCACGCTGGAACGGCCATCGCGTCAGCTCGCAGGAGAGCGCTGCGTCGAAGCACTCGCCCGCGTCCTCCGGCTCGGCCAGCAGCGCGCGGGCGTGGCGGAGCGTGAGCGCGATCCACGTGCCCGGGTGGTCGCCGGCGCGCGCCGCGACCTGCTCCACGCGCGCGCGAGCCTCGTCCACATGGCCGGTGTGCCGTGCGGCGTCGGCGAGATCCGCGATCAGCCAGGAGCAGATCACCGGGTGGTAGGCCGAGTCGGCGGGATCGAACAGCCGCTCGGCGTCCCTGTAGGCGTCGGCGTGGCGGCCCGCGGCCAACGCGGCCAGCACCTTGCCGAACTGCGCGAACGCCATCGTGATGTTCGCTCCCGCCGGCTCGGCGACCACCTGGGCCCGCGCGGCCAGGCGCTCGGCCTTCTCCTCGTCGCCGCGCATCGCGGCGACGAGCGCGATCGCCGTGTCGGCCGCCGCGGCCCACTGGGGCTCCCCCAGCTCCTCCGCCAGCCGCCGCGCCTCCTCGGCGGCGGTCATCGCCACCTCCCACTCGCCCAGGCGCGCGGCCATGCTCGAGTACAGCGTCAGCAGCCGCGGGAGATGCCCCAGCCGTCCCTGCGTCCGCAGTCCCTCCACGGCCGCCGCAAGGAGGTCGGTGCCCAGATCGAACGCGCCGACGACCAGCGCCGCCGGCCCGAAGAACCGTTCTGCGTCGGTGTCGAGCCGCCCGCTCGTCGCGGCGGCCGCGGCGGCGGTCAGCCGTACCAGGACACCGGCCGCGTGACCCCACGGATCTGCGTAGGCGTGGATCGCGAAGACGCGAGGGTCCTCGGCGTCCGCGCCGCCCAACCGTTGGGACGCGTCGATGAGCGACTTCCGCGCCTCGGGTCCCGGGTCCACCCACCAGGCCCGGGACGCGACGAGCCAGAGCAGATCGACATGAAGATCATGGTCGCCCTCTGCCCCGGCCTGCTCGGCCGCTGCGATCAGCGCCATGAAGCGATCGGAGGATCCGAGCGGTCGGGTCAGCCCCGTCTCCTCCACCCAGGTGGCGCGCGCGCTCTCCAGATCGCTGAGGCCCGCCCGGTCCACGTCGCGGAGCAGCCGCTCCACGACGTCGGGTCGCCCCATCTCGACAGCGAGACCGGCGGCCGCCAGCAGGCGCCGGTCGCGCCGGCCCGGCTCCCCCAGCTCCGCGGCACGCCGCATCGCGCTGACGGCGACGGCGACAGCGCCGCGCTGACGCGCATGCGAACCCGCCTCCTCGAGCTCGAGCGCGACGTCCTCGCGCTCGCCGGTCACCAGCGCCGCGCGGTGCCACGCGCGCCGGTCGGGATGCGCGCCCAGCACCGCCGCGAGCCCCTCGTGGGCGCGGCGGCGGTCCGCGACGCCGGCGTGCTGGGCCACGGCCGAGCGGATCAGCGGGTGGCGGAAGCGGATCTTCTGAAGGTCGACGTCGACGATCCCCGCCGCCGCGGCACGAGCGATCGCGTCAAGGTCCTGTGCCGCGCCGGCGACCGCGCTCGCGGCTTGGAGGGTCTCGCCGAGGTCGTCTCCGTCGTTGAGGGCGGCGACGAGCAGGAGCAGGCGCGTCGCTTCGGGCAGCTCCGCGACGCGGCCGGCGAACGCGCGCTCGAGGCGCTCGGTCAGCGGCAGGCCGCCCGGCACCCACTGCTCGTCGTCCTGCGCGCCGGCGACCGCCGGCAGCTCGAGCAGTGCGAGCGGGTTCCCCGCCGCCTCGTGCAGGATCCGCGCGCGCGCCGCCAGCCGCAGCTGCGGTGCCACGTGGTCGAGCAGCGCGGCGGACGCCGCGTCGTCCAGGCCGGCGAGGCGCAGCTCCGGGACGCCCGCGTCGGCGAGCGCGGAGGCGTAGCCGTCAGCGGCGGCGGCGAGCAGGACGATCGGGTCTGACGCGATCCGCCGCGCGAGGAACGCGAGCACGTCCGAGGTCGGGCGGTCGAGCCACTGAGCGTCCTCGGCGACCAGCAGCACGGGGGCATCGGCGGCGACCTCCGCGACGAGGTCGAGCGCCGCCATCGCGATCCGGAAGGGCTCGGGCGCGACATCGCGTGTCAGGCCGAACGCGGCATCGAGCGCGGTGCGCTGGACGGCGGGCAGCGCGCCCGCGCGTGCACGGACCGGCCGGAGCAGCTGATGCAGGCCGGCGAACGGCAGCCGCGCCTCGGACTGCACCCCGGTGGTGGTCAGGACGACCATGCCACGATCGCGTGCCATCCGCGCGGTCTCCGACAACAGGCGCGACTTGCCGATCCCTGGCTCACCGCGAAGGACCAGCGCCTCGCCCCGGATCGCCACGTCGTCCACGAGCGCCGTCAGCACCCTCTGCTCTTGGCGACGGCCAAGCAACGACGCGGCTGCTTCACGCGCAATGCCGGGCATGAGCGGCCATCCTCTCACGCCCCGCGCGGCGAGCGGAAGGGCGGGTAAACCGGCCCATTCCAGGACACCGACCCGGGGAGCGCCGCGGACCCCCTGTTCAGCTCCCCGACCGGCGCTCGGGCGACGGCTCTACAGCCAGGAGCCGACGATGATCTCGCGGATGTCCTGCTCGCGGTGCTCGCGAGCGCCGTAGAGCACGCTGGCCCCGACCCACAGGATCGTCCGCCCGAGATGGTCGGGGTACCGCTCGATCTCGGCGTCGAAGAAGTCGACGGCGGTGGTCTGGGTCCGCAGCAGATCCTCGGCGTCCTCGAGGTAGCGGCGGGTCTCGGCGATCACGCGCCCGGCGTCGTCGTCACGCTGCTGGTTCTGGTGCCCCGCGACGATGTGCCGGGCCTCGAGCGCCTCGACTGTGTCGATCGCCTCTCGCCACGGCCCGAAGCCACTGACGATCGCGACTTGCGCGAGGTACATGTGCACGCCGTTGTAGATCGCGTCGCCGGCGACGACCAGACGGAGGGCGGGGACGTGCAGGACGGTGGTGTCGACGGAGTCGGTGGAGCCGACCTCGACGATCACGAGCTCGTGCCCCTCGAGCGTCAAGCGGTCGTCGGGCACGGCGACTGCGGTGACCGGCGTCGGCGGGATCCCGTCGTACAGCTTGTCCCACAACAACGGTCGCGTTGCGGCGTTGGCACGCATCTGCGCGATCGTGCCCGCCGAGGCGACGACGCGCGCCCCGAACCGCTCAGCCAGCGGCCCGGCGGCGAACCAGTGGTCGCCGTGGCCGTGGGTGATGAAGATGTCGGTCAGGTTCCGGTGCTTGCCGGCGATCCAGTCGCCGAGCACGCGCGCCTGATGGGTCGTCAGCGGGGGATCGGTGAGCACGGCGTCCTCGTCGCCGTAGATCAGCGTGCTCGCCTCGGGCGAGAACCGCTTCGGCTCGCCATTTGGAAGGACACCAGCTTGGGGCGGCGGGTCGTTGACGAAGACCTCATAGGCGAGGCTCATGGTCACCCTCCAGAGGATGTGGTGACGTGGCGTTGCGGGCCTCGACCGCCTTGACGGTGCTGGCGAACGCCTTGACCAGGGCGCCCTTGCCGACCGTCGCGAGCAGGAGCTCGATCGCGCGCCCCTTGAGGTTCTTGCCGTCGCGGACCACGACGACGTCGATGCCGGTCGTCGCGTCCGGGTTGCGCGTGAACGTGTAGGTGTGGCCGGAGTCGCCGCCCCACGTGTTGGAGTCGGTCGTCGTCATCACGACGCGGTCAGGATCGGACCAGTCGTAATGCAAGCGCTCCCAGATACCGCGCGAGCCCTCCGTGACGTCGGCCTCGGTCGGCCCCTGGCTGTGGACCTTGAGGTCGTCGTCGGTGCTGTTGCCGAAGAGCTCGCCGCGGCCGGGCCCGAAGTCGGTGAGCGCCGCAACGAACTCCTCAGGGGTCGCGCTCGTGGTCACGTTGAAACGGATGGTCGCCATGTCCAGCCTCCTGGTGGTTGAGCGAGGACGAGCATCTCACCGACGTCCACCCCGGGCTCAGGCCGCGAGCGTGGCGGGGTGGTGACAGCGGGGCGCGTTTCGTGAAATCGGCCTGGCATTCCTCGCGGCCACGCTTGCGCGGCCTGAGCGCTGCCTGAGGCCTTCAGCGCGCGGTTATCTGCTCGCGTCGGTTCACGACGGCAGGTCGGGTCCGCTGATCACGCCGAGCACCGGCAGGCGCGGGGGCTCGCGCCGGAGGGCGTGGGCGGCGATGATCGCCGTCACGGCGCCGGCCGCCCAGGCGAGCAGGACGAGGATCGGTGCGGTGGTGCCGCCGCCGTGGAAGTAGACCGTTCCCCGTAGTGCGAGCAGGGCGGCGTGGCTGGGGAGGATCGGCGCGATGTCGCGGTAGAAGTCAGGCACGAACTCGGGTCCGACCGCGCCACCCGAGGCGGGCAGGCTGAAGATCATGAGCGTCAGGACGCAGAGCCCGATGCCCGGCAGGCCGAACCAGCGCACGACCGCGGTGGTGATCAGCGCGACCGCTGCCGCCAGCAGCGCGGCGATCCCCGCCACGCCCCAGAAGGCGCCGACCAGGCCGCCGGCCACGAAGTCGGTGTCGATCGCGACGACGAGTCCGGCGGCGGTCGCGAACGCGCCGATCAGGGCGAGCTTCAGCCGGAGCGGCACGGGGTGGGCGTGGCCGCCGAGGAAGAACAGCCCGGCGGCGAAGACGAGGCTGCCGATCGAGATGCCGGCGACAAGGAAGAAGGCCGAGAGCCCGCGGGAGTCGTGTTGGGGCAACGGCGCGGCGTCCGCGACGGCGAGGCTTCGGCTCTGGGCGCCCGCGGCGGCGCCGAACGCGGTGCGCAGCGCGTTCGTGGTGCTCGCCCCCGCACCGCTGGCGACCAGCAGCCGCGGCCGGGCGCCGACGACGTAGACGCCGTCGACGTCCTGCTCGGTGAGCGCGCGGCGCGCGTCCGCCTCGCCGGCGTAGCGGCGCAGGCCAAAGCCGCCCGGCAGCGCCTGGTCAAGCCCGCGCTGGAGCGCTCGTGCCGACGACGGCGGCCCCACGACGGCGACCGCGACGCCGTTGGGCTGGGGGTCCCGCAGGGCGCTGGTGAAGAAGGCGATGAACGCGAAGCTGATCGCCAGGCCGGCCAGGAGCGCCGGCAGCAGCCGTCGGGCGTGGACGCGATGCGGGATGTGGGACGGCACAGAGACCTCACTTGGATCGACACGGACATCAACGTCGTTGAATTCTACAGCGTTGATATCTTCCTCGAGATGGCGGCCAAGCGCGAGGACGCAGTGAAGAGGAGCGGGCGGCGCCCCGGCGACGCCCAGACCAAGGCGGCAATCGCTGCCGCGGCGCGCCGCCGGTTCGGCCGCGCGGGCTACGAGGCGACCACGATCCGGGCCATCGCCGACGAGGCCGGCGTCGACCCGGCGCTCGTCCTTTACTTCTTCGGCTCCAAGGACGGCCTGTTCGCCGCGTGCGTCGACTGGCCGTTCGATCCCGCGGCCGAGCTGCCCGTGGTCATCGGCGACCGCCGCGCCGGCGTCGGGGAGCGGCTCGTCCGGCTGATGCTCGAGACCTGGGACGCCGAGGATGGCCGCAACCTGGTCGTCGCACTACTGCGCGCGGCCATGAGCCACGAGACGGCCGGCCGGCAGCTGCGGGTCTTCCTCGAGACGGAGATCCTCTCACCCCTCACCACGGCGCTGCGCTGCGACCACCCCGAGCTTCGGGCAAGCCTGGTGGCCTCCCAGCTCGTCGGTCTGGGCATCGCCCGCCACGTCCTGAAGTTCGAACCCCTCGCCTCGCTGGCCCGCGAGGACATCGTCGCGCTCATCGGGCCCCAGGTGCAACGATCGCTCACGCACCGGCTGCCGTAGCCGACTGGCGTACCGAGGCCGGCGAGCCTCCTGCACGATGAGACCGGCCTGACACTGTGCGCCGCGTGACGGTGCGTGAGGATCTGCGCATGCTCGGAAAGCCCTCACGTCGGACGCGCAAGAAGCTCAAGGCCCATGGCCGGACCGCCTCTGCGGTGGTCCTGGAGATCTCGGACAAGGGGATGGCGATCACCAACGGCAGCGACGGGATCGTCGCGAACACCGAGGTGCTCTACAAGACACGGTTGCGGGTCGAGCCCGAAGGCGAGCCGGCCTTCGAGGTCCATCAGCGCTTCCGGTTCCCGCAGCTCGCGGTGCCCGGCGTCGGGTCCCATGTGTCGGTCCGCTACGACCCTGGCGATCACGATGACATCATGATCGACGACTCGGAAGCGGCGGTGCTGGCGACCATGTCGACCAAGACCGGGCTGGACCTCGGTGGCCTCATGTCGACGATCCGCGAGACCAAGGCCGACCACCCGGGAGACCGACAGGCAATGCAGCAAGCTCTGCTGGCGTCGTTGGGTCAGGGCACCGCCGGCTTCGGCGCGCCCGTGACTGCGCCCGGCGCGGCCCCGTCGGGTAGCGCCGACCCGACCATGCAGCTGCAGCGCCTCGCCGAACTGCACGCCTCCGGCGCGCTGAGCGACGCCGAGTTCTCCGCCGCGAAGGCACGGATCCTGACCGACGCTTGATCCAAAGGCGATCTGCGGCCGACACTACGCCATGACCTTCTCACCTGTCGTGGGCGACCATCAACGTTGCATCCTCGGGTCTTGGGTCGGGTCGGCGTACGTCGGCGGACAACCGTGATCGACGGCTTCGGGGCGCCGTTCGTAGTGCCAGGACTCGTTGCCGTAGATCTGGCACAGCCCGTACGCGTCGCCGTGCGCCGACAGCCACGCCGCGGCATCGCGCCCGAGATCGATCGCGTCCCCCGACACGTGCGCCGACGTGTCGGGGCTGGCCACCCATCGGGCAGCCTCCTGTGCTGAGCCGTACTCGGCGATCGCCTCCTGGAGGAGGCGTTCCTGGTACTCCGGGGAACGCCAGCCGCTGTCGACGACGAACGCGACCCCGTCGTCCTCGGCATCGGTCGCCGCTTGGCGCAGGGCGCCGAGGAGAGCGGGATCCAACTCGGCCACGCCGGGGACCGCGTCATCGAAGACCGTCACGCCGTCGGGGACGGCGCCGTCGGCCTCGCCGAGCGCACCACGGAGCTCGCGACGAGGGACCCCAGCGGGCGATACGGCCGTCGAGCGCCAGGACGCCGTCGAGGGCAAGGAGCCCGTCGACGGCAAGGACACCCGCGACTGGGAGCCGAGGGCTGCGGCGATCGCCACGATGACGACGGTGAGGCCGGCGACACGGGTCCTGCGCCTGCGGATCCGGCGGGGCGGCGTTCGTGCTGGTTCGCTGGAGGCCACGCCGCCATTGAAGGCAGCGTGGTGTTGCCGGCACGTATGCGGTCTTCGATACGCCGACGATATGTGCCGGCTCGTAGCATCCGAGCGTGCGCGTGCTGATCGTCGAGGACGAGCCCTTCATGGCCGAGGCCATCCGCGATGGCCTACGCCTGGAAGCGATCGCGGCTGACATCGCCGGCGACGGCGGCGCCGCCCTGGAGCTGCTGAGCGTCAACGCCTACGACATCGCCGTCCTCGATCGCGACATTCCCGGACCTTCCGGTGACGAGGTCGCCAAGCGCATCGTCGCCTCCGGCAGCGGCATGCCGATCCTCATGCTCACCGCTGCCGACCGACTCGACGACAAGACCACCGGGTTCGGGCTCGGCGCCGACGACTACCTCACGAAGCCGTTCGAGCTCAAGGAGCTCGTGCTCCGGCTCAGAGCACTCGACCGCAGGCGCGCCCACCACAGGCCGCCAGTGCAGGAGATCGCGGGTCTGCGGCTTGATCCGTTCCGCCGTGAGGTCCACCGCGACGGCCGCTACGTCGCGCTCACCCGCAAGCAGTTCGCCGTGCTGGAAGTGCTCGTCGCTGCCGAAGGCGGCGTCGTCAGCGCCGAAGAGCTTCTCAACCGGGCGTGGGACGAGAACGCAGACCCGTTCACCAACGCCGTGCGCATCACGGTCTCGGCCCTGCGCAAACGCCTCGGCGAGCCTTGGGTCATCGCCACCGTGTCCGGCGCCGGATACCGCATCAGCACGCAACGAGACACCGGGCGCGCGGGAGGCGGCCGTGGATAGAGGCCCTGGCTTGAGCGTTCGCCTCAAGCTCACCCTCAGCTACGCCGGCTTCCTCATGGTTGCGGGCGTCTTGCTGCTCGCCGTCGTGTGGGTGTTCCTGCTGCGTTACGTACCCGACGGTCCGGTCCTGGTCGGACCCGGCCCCTTCACTCCCACCCGCACCGACCTCCTGCGCGCTTTCGCTCCGAAGGCGGCGATCATGCTGGCGTTCCTGCTCGTGTTCGGTCTCCTGGGAGGCTGGCTTCTCGCCGGCAGCATGCTCGCGCCCCTGGCCCGGATCACGGGCGCCACGCGCATGGCCGCGACCGGGTCGCTCTCCCACCGAATCCAGTTGGAAGGCCGCAAAGATGAGTTCCGCGAACTCGCCGACAGCTTCGACGCCATGCTCGCGCGGCTTGAAGCACACGTCGCCGAACAGCAGCGATTCGCCGCCAACGCCTCCCACGAGCTGCGCACCCCGCTGGCGATCACCCAGACGCTTCTCGACGTGGCCCGCAATGATCAACGCCGCGACAACGACGAGCTGTTGGACCGCCTGCACTTGGTCAACACGCGAGCGATCGACCTCACCGAAGCATTGCTCCTGCTCAGCCGCGCCGACCAGCGGTCCTTCGTCCGAGAACACGCCGACCTGTCGCTCATCGCCGAAGAAGCCACCGAAACGCTCCTCCCCCTCGCAGAGCAACGCGGCCTCACCGTCGAGACCTCCGGCGACATCACCCCCACCATCGGCTCACCCGCGCTTCTGCTGCAGCTGGCGACGAACCTCATGCACAACGCGATCGTCCACAACCTGCCTGAACAGGGCACGGTGTGGGTCACGACCAGCGTTCACCCCAAGGGCGTGGCGCTCACCGTCGAGAACACCGGCAAGTCGCTCACCCCACAGCTGGTTGCCACGCTCGTCGAGCCGTTTCGTCGCGGCACGGATCGCATACGCACCGACCACGCAGGCGTCGGCCTCGGCCTGGCGATCGTCAAGAGCATCACCCACGCACACGAGGGGACCTTGACCCTCAGCCCCAGGGCCGGTGGGGGCCTCTGCGTCACGGTGCAGCTCCCCGCCACGCCACCGCACACCGGCAGATGACGATCAGGCGACCTGCCCCACGCCGCGCGGGTGCGCGGCCGGGTGTCGAGACCAGTCGCTCTACCTCTGTGCGCGTCGCCCCTCCCGCGGCTTGCCCGCATCGGGGCCGGTGCCCAGACGCAAGAGCCCGTCGACGCCCCGGATGAACGTGTCCGCCGCCTGCTTGGGTCCGTCGAGGTAGGCGGCGACCATCGCGCCGTCGCGGAGCATGACGAAGTGGCGCGCCGGGTTGGTGGGGATCGGGTTGCGGGCGTCGGCGAAGGCGGTGCGCACGACCTTCGCGAACCACTTGCGGTGCGCGGCGACGGCCTGCCGGACGGCGTCGTCCGGGTCGTCGAACTCAGAGGCCACCTTGATGAACGCGCAGCCTTCGAAGCCAGGCGACTTGATCTGGGCGACGATGTCGTCGCCGATCGCGCGCAGCCGCTCCCTGGGATCGTCGATCGCCAGAGCCGCCGACATGCGCTCGACGATGCGGTCGTGCGCCGCCTGCAGGTAGGCGAGCACGAGGTGCTCCTTGCTGGGGAAGTGCCGGTAGAAGGTGGCGCGGGTGACGCTCGCCTCTGAGACGATCCGATCGACGCCGACGCCGTTGACGCCCTCGCGGTAGAAGAGCCCTGACGCCGTCTCCAAGAGCCGGCTCCGAGCCTCGGAGACCTTGCCGGGTGGAAGGTCGGTGATCATGGGCACGCCGCCCATCGTATCGGAAAGAACGATCGGTCTCTAACGAAATCGTCGTCGGGTCGTCAGCGCGCCTCCAGTGCACGAAAAGAACGATCGTTCGCTCTTGACAGGCCTCGGAATGCGTGATGTTCTGCGCGGCACGAGAAAGAACGCTTGTTCTTTCTATCTTGCAAGTACAGGAGATCTCTTCCATGTCCGGTCAGGCCGCCGTCGCCCAGCTCGACACCGCGTCCCATCCACGTCGTATCGCATTCCTGCGCGCCACCGTCGCCCTGGTGTGGGCGGCCGCCATCGCCATCGCCGCGGGCGACGGCGAGACGGACCTGTCCGCGGGGCTCGCCCTGCTCGTGACCGCCTACCCCGTCATCGACGTCGTCGCATCGCTCGCCGAGGCCGCCCAGGGCGGCGAGGCCGCGAACCGGCTGCGGATCAACGCCGCGCTGAGCAGCATCGCTGTCGCGGGGCTCGCCGTCGCGGCCTTCGGCTCGGACGTCAGCGCGGCGCTCGCCGTCTTCGGCTCTTGGGCCGTCGTGTCCGGCCTCATCCAGCTCTTCAATGCCTTCCAGCGCCGCCGGAAGGGCTCCCGCGAGCTGCCGATGATCGTCAGCGGCGGCCTCTCGGCGATCGCGGGCGCGTCGATCGTCGCCTCGTCCGGCGCGGACGACCCGAGCCTGACGCCCCTGGCCGGCTACGCGACCCTCGGCGCCGTCCTGTTCCTCGTCTGGGCGTTGCGCAGCCGCACGTCCTCGTGATCTCCGACCACAAATCTTCGCGAAAGGACCAGACCACCATGTCCATCACCATCGGCGGCGCGCGCCTGCGCCGCCTCGCCCTCACCCACCGAGATCTACCTGGATCCGGCGCAGTTCCAGGCCCGGTTCGCCGCCGACCTGCCGAACGGCGTCGCCGCCGACCTCGCCGCCACCCAGCGCGGCACGCGCCGGCGACGCTGACCGATCCCCGCCGCGGTGGTCAGCATCACCGAAGCTGCCGCCACCGCGAGGCGCTCAGTCCCCGGCGCTGCACGGCGTGCGATGAGTCTCGCGGTGGTGCCCAGTCTGTTCTCCACACCCGATCATCCGCACTCGAGGAGAGCACCATGACCGCGATTTACACCTTCGACGTCTTCTCCAGCCTCGACGGCTACGGCGCCGCCAGCGCCAAGTGGACCGGCTACTGGGGCAAGCAGGGCCCCGAGTTGCTCGACCACCGCCTCGCCTCGTACGGCCCGGAGCAGCGGATGGTCTTCGGAGCCAACACGCACCGGCTGTTCGCACGGATGCTGGCCTCGAGCACCGACGAGTCCGAGGTGCGTGACCCATGGGTCACGCGGATGTGGAAGATGCCGGCGACGGTGGTGTCGACGACGCTGGAAGAACCGCTCGACTGGCCGAATGCGACCGTCGTGAGCGGTGACGCCATCGACGTCGTCGCCCGGCTCAAGGAGGAGTCCGAGGTGCCGTTGCGCTCCCACGGCAGCCTGTCGATGAACCGCGCGCTGATGGCCGCCGGCCTCGTCGACCGCGTCCAGGTGACGCTGTTCCCGGTCATCACCGGTCAGACCGGGCTCGATCCCATCTTCCAGGGTGCGGCCGACTTCGACCTCGAGCTGATCGAGAGCCGGACGCTCGACGGCCACATCCAGGAGCTCGTCTACCAGCCCACCCTGCATGTCTGACCCGTCCACGTACGCCTCCTACCGGCTGGCGGATCGCCGCGCTGCGGAGCGTCAGGCCGCTGCGGCGTGCAGGCGGAAGCGGGACTCCACGCCAGCGCGATCAGATGCGGACCAGAGGGCCAAAGTCAGAAGCACGCGTGCCTTGACGGGCGCCAGCGTTCCGCCGTCCAGCAGCCCGATGCGGTGTAGGTCCCGTTCGGAGCCGGGGAACCCGTAGGTCTCGTGCAGCAGCCGTCCCGACCCGGTGCGGCTCGCGGCGACCACGGGCATCTGCGCGACCACTTCTTCGAGCGGCGCGACGACGAGCGCGGGGACGTGGCCGGCGCCCATCGCTGCCAGGACCAGCCCCTGGAAGCCCGCATCGGCGACGGCGGTCAGCTGCCGGCCAGTGTCTCCGAACAGCGCCGGCACGAGCGCCACGCTCGGCGGTTCGGCGCCGGACGGCTGCAGCGCCGGGAGCCGTCCGGCCGGCGGCGCGGTGAACCGGGCGACGCCCTCGTCGACGGAGCCGAGCGGCCCGGTGTTGGGGGATCGGAACGCGGCGGGCGAGGTGCTGTGCACCTTCGCGACGTCGCGCGCCCCGTGGATCTGATCGGCGAACGCCACCAGGCACCCGCGGTCGCGCGCGGCCGGCGCGGCCGCGACCGCGACCGCGGCCAGGAGGTTCGCGGGGCCGTCGGCGCCCGCGGCGCTGGCCGGCCGCATCGCGCCGGTGACGATGAGCGGCTCGGGGCGATCCCATAGGAGGTCGAACGCGTACGCCGTCTCCTCCAGCGAATCGGTGCCCTGCGTGACGACGATCCCCCGCGCCCCCGCGTCGACCCGGGCCCGCGCGACCTCGACCAGGGCCACGACGTCGGCGAATCCCAGCGACGCTCCCGGGAGCATCCGGACGCTCTCGGCGAAGACGTCGGCGAGCTGGTCGAGCCCGGGCACGGCCGCGACGAGATCGGCCGCGGTGATGTTCGGGGCGACCCCCTCGTGCGTGGCGCCCGGCCCCATGGCGATCGTCCCCCCCAAGCCGAGCACATCGACGCGCGGCCGACCTCGCGGGTCGGAAGACGGCGAGACGGCGGTTCGCTCCATGCGCGCAACGGTATACGATCTATCACATGCGAGAGAGCCGTCCGCGAAGTCCTTCGCCGTCAGCGCCGATGACGGCCGGGGCGCGGGAATTCCCGCGCGCGGTGCTCGGGTCCCACATCGACGGACGTGACGAGCAGGCCGCCGGCGGCGCGACGTTCGAGCTCCGCAACCCGGCGACCGGCGAGCGCCTGGCGGACGTCGCCGCCTGCACGGCCGGAGACGTGGACCGCGCCGTCGAAGCCGCACGCCGGGCGTTCGAGGACGGGCGCTGGGCGCGCCGCGCCCCGGCCGAGCGCCACCGCATCCTCATGGCCGCCGCGGCGCTGCTGCGCGAGCGCGTGCCGGAGCTGGCGCTCTGGGAGACGCTGCAGATCGGCCGGCCCTTGCGCGAGATGCGCGCCCAGCTGGCCCGCATCCCGGAGTGGCTGGAGTACTACGGCGCGGTCGCGCACACCACCGAGGGCGACGTCCCGCAGTTCGGCGGCAGCCACGTGAACCTCGTCACGCGCCGGCCCCTCGGGGTGGCGGGCCTCATCACGCCGTGGAACCACCCGCTGCTCATCACCATGAAGAAGCTCGCCGCCGCGCTGGCGGCCGGCAACTCGCTCGTCATCAAGCCCTCCGAGCTCGGCCCCGCCGTGCCGCTCGAGCTGGCGCGCATCCTCGAGGACGCGGGTGTGCCGCCGGGGGTCGTCAACGTCGTGCCCGGCCTGGCCGAGGCGGGACGCGCGCTGAGCGAGCACCGCGGGATCGACCGCATCGACGTGACCGGCGGCACGGAGACCGGCCGCGCCGTCGCCGCCGCGGCGGGCCGGAACCTCATCCCGGTGGCCGCCGAGCTCGGCGGCAAGGGCGCGGTGATCGTGCTCGAGGACGCCGACGCGGACGTCGCGGCCGCCGGCGCGCTCTTCGCCGGGTTCGTCGCCACGGGCCAGACGTGCGTGCAGGGCAGCCGGCTGCTCGTCCACGCCAGCCGCTTCGACGAGGTCGTCGGACGGCTGGGCGAGCGCGCCGAGGCGCTGCGCCTGGGCGACCCCCAGGACCCGCGGACGCAGATCGGCCCGCTCGTCTCCGCGCGCCAGCGCGATCACGTGGCTCAGGCCGTCGAGCAGGCGCGCGCGCAGGGCGCGCGCGTCCTGGCCGGCGGCCGCCCGCCCGACGACGCGGCGCTGGCCCAGGGCTCCTACTATCACCCGACCGTGCTCTGCGACCTCACCCGCGAGATGGACATCTGGCGCGCGGAGGTCTTCGGCCCGATCGTCGTCGCCATGGCGTTCGCCGACGACGACGAGGCGGTCGCGCTGGCCAACGACTCCGACTACGGCCTCGCCGCCTCGGTGTGGACGGCTGACGCCGCCCGCGCGCTGCGCCTCGCCGAACGCCTGGACATCGGCATCGTGTGGGTCAACGACCATCACCGAATCGACCCGTCCTCGCCCTGGGCCGGGCGCAAGGACAGCGGCCTGGGCCAGGAGAACGGCCTCGACGCCTACCGCGCCTACACGGTGGCGCAGAGCGTCGTGCTCAACACCGCGGGAGCGCCCGCCGACTGGTTCGCCACCGACGAGGAGCTGCGGTACTCATGAGCGAGTTCGACCTGGCGGTGCGCGGGGGCATGGTCGTCACCGAGCACGGCCGTGCGCGCCTGGACGTCCACGTCGCCGGCGGGCGCATCGCCCACGTCGGCACGCCGAAGCCCGCGCGCGAGGAGATCGACGCCGCCGGGCTGCTCGTGCTGCCCGGCATGGTCGAGACCCACGCGCACCTCATGGATCCGGGCGACAGCACGCGCGAGGACTTCCCCTCCGGGACGGCGGCGGCCGCCGCCAACGGGGTCACCACGATCCTCGAGCACACGCACGGCCACCCCGTCCGCACGGCCGAGGACCTCGCCGCCAAGCGGGCGCACCTGGAGGGCCGTTCGCGCATCGACTACGGGCTCGTCGCCCACGCGTGGCCCGGCATGGCCGGGGAGGCCGAGGCGCTGTGGCGCGCGGGGACGGCGTACATCAAGCTCTTCACCTGCACGACGCACGGCATCCCCGGCCATGATGCGGCGAGCCTGCTGGAGTGGTTCGGGCGCCTCGCACGGCTGGGCGCGCACTCGCTCGTGCACTGCGAGGACGAGGCGCTGACCGCCGCCGCCGAGGCGCTCCTGCAGGCCGACGGCCGCGAGGACCCGCGCGTCATCCCTGAGTGGCGCAATCGCAGCGCCGAGGAGGTCGCCGCCGCCACCGTCGGCGTGCTCAGCCGCCACGCCGGCGCCGCCGTCGGGATCGCGCACTGCAGCTCGCCCGCCGTGGTCGCGCTGATCGACCGCGAGCGATCGGCGGGCGCGCGACTGGCCGCCGAGGCCTGCCCGCAGTACTTCCTGCTGCGCGAGCAGGACATCGACGAGCACGGCCCGCTGCGCAAGTTCACCCCGCCGGCACGCGCCCGCATCGACGCCGACGAGGACGACATGTGGCGCCTGCTGCGCTCCGGCCAGCTCAGCTTCCTGTCCTCCGACCATGCGCCGAGCACCGTCGAGCAGAAGCACGCCGGCTCGATCTGGCAGTGCCACTTCGGGCTGCCCGGGCTCGACACGACCATGCCGCTCCTGCTCGACGCGGCGGCCCGCGGCAAGCTCGCGCTCGAGGACGTCGTGCGCGTCTACAGCACGGCGCCGGCACGCCACTACGGCCTGTGGCCGCGCAAGGGCGCGCTGGAGCCTGGCGCCGACGCGGACCTCGCGCTCGTCGACCCGACGGCGACGTGGGTCCTGCGCAACGAGCTGGTCCGCTCGAAGGCGGGCTGGACGCCGTACGCCGGCCGCGAGGTGCGCGGCCGCGTCGTGCGCACGCTGCTGCGCGGCACGACGATCTTCGACCAGGGCGACCTCACCGGGCAGCCGGCCGGCCGCTTCCTGCCCGGCGCGGGCGCGCGTCCGTAGAGCGCGCGCCCGGCAGCCTAGGTCGCCGCGCCGGCGCCCACCGCGCGCAGCGCGTCGAGCGCCTCGTCGGCGCCGATCAGCCAGCCGAACGACGCGTCGAGCACGCGGCGTGCCGCGTCGTCGAGCTCGGCGCCCATCATCGAGTCCACGCCCTCGTCGAGGATGAAGACGGCGAAGTCGCGGACCGACGCCGCGACGGTCGTGGCCAGGACGCACGAGTTCGTGTTCACCCCCAGCAGGAGCAGCCCGTCATGGCCGCCCGACCGCAGGATGAACTCCAGGTCGGTCCCGACGAAGCAGTCATAGCGCTTCTTCGTGGTGACGTAGACGTCGCCGTCGCCGACGAGCTGGGGCATCATCTCCAGCCCCGGCAGCCCCTCGAGGTTGTGCTCGGCGATGTTGGTGCGCTTGCTGCCCGGCCGCTGCGCCTGGAACGCCCAGTACGGGTTGGACAGGATCTCCTCACGGCTCCGGTAGGCCGTGATGACGTGCACGATCGGCACGTCCATGCCCCGTGCCGTGTCGAGGAACTCCCGGCAGCGCTCGACCAGCGGGGCGGAGCGGTCGGCCGGCAGCGGCAGCGTGGCGACCTCGGGGTCCAGGTGTCCCCGATGCAGATCGATGGTGACGATGGCGGGGTTGCGGACGAGGCGGCCGAAGGCCTCGCGGGCGTCGTTGGATCGCATATGGGTTGGTCTTTCCTAGGAGGTTGCGGCGTTGGCGGCGAAGTGCTTGGGGCCCTGCATGTACTCGCGGATCCACCACGAGTGCCACACGAAGCGCACGACCGCCCCGCGGTCGGTTCCGTACTCGCCCTCGGCGACCAGGTCGTCGACCACCGCGGCGTCGACGTCGTCCAGCTCGAGCGTGATCGTGGTCAGCGCCAGCGGGACGTTGGTGAAGGCGGGTTCGTAGCCGGGGTCGCTCCGCAGCTCGCGGTCGGCCTTGATGTCGCGGTTGACGAACATGTCGGGGTTGCGCTGGTTGGAGAACGCCGCGAGCTCGCGGCGGCCCTCGATCAGGGCCCAGTCGTCGTCGGCGCCCTCCATGACGGTCAGCGCGAGCGGCTTGAGCTCGAAGCTGCTGGTGGCCATGACGTCGGCGCCGCACACGTTGGGCACCGCGAGGAGGTCCATGAGGGCCAGGAGCTCGACGTAGTCGCCGGCCTCCGCGGTGTTCTCGGCGATGAACGGCCGGCCGCCCGCGTCGATGCCCGTGTGCATGAAGAAGTTGAACGAGTCGTGCACGTCGTCGGGCGTCAGCCCGAACTCGCGCTGGGCCTCGGCCTGGATGTCGTGGCAGTTCGTGTGGACGGGCAACCCGTACTGGTACTCGAACAGGAAGCCGCTGCAGCGCGGGTACAGGATGTCGTTGGTCCCCGTGGTGTCCTCAACGATGGCCGCCATGGGCCGCTCCCGCGGCGGCGCCGACCACAGGAAGTCGCCGACGGTCGGATGCAGCCCGTGCATGTGGCGGGTGCGACCGGTGTGGAAGAACTCCTTGTAGTCGCTCAGGTTGAAGCAGTTGAAGTCGGCGCACTGGCCGCCCACCGTCTGGGCGATGCGCAGCACCTGGCCGCGACGCAGCTCGAGCGCCTTGCCCGTCCCGGGCTCGATGGTGAGCTCGTGCAGGACTTGGCGGTCCGGCGGCGTGGCGTGGCGGCGCCGGCCGGAGGCCTCCGGCGGCGGCGACGCGCTCTCGGGGTCGACGAAGCGGCGCAGACCTTCCAGGAGCGCCTCCTCGCGGTCGGCGACCCCGAGGCGCGAGACGGTCGCGTCCAGCAACTCGAGCTGCTGCTGGTTGAGGCGGATGGCGATGGTGTTGGGCATGGGTCCTTACGGGTGAAGTGATCGGGCCGGCACGGGCGGACGCCCGTGCCGGCCGTTAACGCCTACGGCTTGTAGCTGTCGGGCTCGCGGAGCTTGCTGATGTCCACGCTGGCAAGGGTGTCCTTGGTCACCGGGACCAGCGGCACGCTGACCGTGTCGCTGCGCGGCTTCGTGCCGCCGATCAGCTTGTCGGCCTCCTGGACGGCCAGACGCCCGACGAGCACGGTCTGCTGGGCAACCACGTAGTTCACGCAGCCCTCCTTGAGCAGCGCCTCGGCCTCGCGTCCGAGCACGGCCGTCAGCACCTGGGTCTTCCCGCAGCGCTTGGCCTCCTGCACGGCCTTGGCCGCGCCGACGCCGACGGTGTCGTCCGCGCCGTAGATCAGGTCGAGCTTCGGGCTGCGCTGCAGGAAGTCCGACGCGATCGTGACGCCCTGCTCCACCGCCGGGTCGGACGCCTTCTCCGAGACGATCTTGATGTTGGTGCTCTTGAGGTCCTCCGTGAAGCACTTCCAGCGGTCGGTCGTCCAGGGCGCGCCGGCGGGCCCGGTGAGGGCGGCCATCGTCCCGCCGTCGGGCAGGAGCTGCTGGGCGCCCTTGGCCATCGCGTGGCCGACGTCGCAGTGGCTGGAGGACACCGACACGTCGGCGCCCGGGAAGTGGTCGCCCGCGCCGACGACCGGCACGCTCGCGGCCTTGACCTGCGCCAGCGAGCCTTCGAGCGTCGTCGGGTCGGCGGGGTCGATGAGGACGGCCTTGACGCCCTGGACCCCGAGGTTCTCGAACTGCGAGGCCTGCTTGTCGACGTTGGCGTAGCCGCCGGCGTCGCGGATCTCCAGCGTGTAGCCGAGCTTCTTGGCCTCGTCCTTCATGCCGTAGAGCATCGCGGTGAAGAACGGCCCCTGGACCGTCGGCACCGACACGCCGATCTTGCCCTTGCCGCCGTCGCCGCCGGAGCCGGACGCCGACGAGTCGCCGCTGTCGCTCGAGCCGCACGCGGCGACCGCGACGGCACAGGTCAACAGGCCTGCCAGAGCCGCCGCGCGAGTGCGCATTGATGTGATCATGAACCGTCCTCCATAGGTGCTTGGGCTGGTGCGACGCCGATGCCGCGCGTCCGGGTCACGTCTCCTCACCGCGACCCCTGCTGATCCGCCGGTCGATCGCGATGACCGTCACGAGCGCCACCCCGAGGACCAGAAGCTGCGTGTACGAGCTGACGTTGAGCAGGTTCAGCCCGTTGGAGAGGATGCTCACGAAGGCGACCCCGAAGAGGACGCCGACGATGGAGCCTCGTCCGCCGAAGAGGGAGACGCCGCCGATGACGACGGCGGCGACGGACTCGAGCGCCAGGCTCGCCCCCAGCGTCGGCTGGCCGGAGGCCACGCGGGCCGTCAGCACGACGGCGCCGCAGGCGGCGAAGAACGAGCAGACGACGTAGGCCACGGCCGTGACCACGCGGACGTCCACGCCGGCGAGGCGCGCGGCCTCGGTGTTCCCGCCGACCGCGTAGAGATAGCGGCCGAGGCGCGTGTGGCGCAGGACGCCGTAGCCGAGGAGGAACGCGCACGCCGCGATGACCACCGGCAGCGGCACGCCGCCGACCCGCGTCAGCGCGATCTTCGTGAAGCCGGACGGCAGGCCGGAGATCGGCGTGCCGCCGCTCCAGCTCAGCGCCAGGCCCGAGGCGACCGAGAGCATCGCCAGCGTCGCTACGAACGGCACCACCCGCAGGACGGTGACGACCAGGCCGTTGACGAGCCCGACGCCGATCCCGGTGCCCAGGCCCGCGAGGATCCCGACGGGGATGCTGGTGTCCTTCATGACGATCGCCGTCACGACGCTCGACAGCGCGACCGTCGAGCCGACCGACAGGTCGATCCCGGCGCTGAGCACGACGAAGCACTGGCCGAACGCCACCAGCGCGAGCGCCGCGGCCTGCAGGCCGACGTTCTGGAAGTTGGCGACGGTGAAGAAGACGCTCGACTGGGCCGTGAAGAACACGATGAGCGCGAGGACGGCCAGCGGCAGCCCCGCGTCGCGCGCGTCGATGCGCCGCAGCCACGCCGCGCGCCCGCCCTGCTCCTCGTCGCCCCCGGGGCGGTCCGGCGCCTCGGTGTCCACGCTCGTCGCGCTCATCGCTCGTCCTCGGTCTGGTGGGAGCGGGCCACATGGCCGGCGAACGCCGCCGTGAGGATCCGCTTGTCGTCGAACTCGTCGCGGGTCAGCTCGTCGTGGATGCGCCCGTTCGACATCACGAGGATCCGGTGGGCCACGTTGACGACCTCCGGCAGCTCGGAGGACACGAGGATCACGGCCGCCCCGCGCCCGGCCGCCTCGTGGACGAGGCGGTAGACCTCGCGCTTGGCGCCGACGTCGATGCCGCGCGTCGGCTCGTCGAAGATCAGCACGCGCGGGTCGGTCAGCAGCGCCTTGCCGATGACGATCTTCTGCTGGTTGCCACCCGAAAGCGTGCGCACCTCGGCGTCGAGCGAACCGCGCAGCTGCAGCGCCCGGCTCATCTCGCCGGTCGCGCGCTCCATCGCGCCCCGGCGCATCACGCCGCGCGGCGTGAACCGCCGCATCGACGCCAGCGCGATGTTCTCGCG
>DASYLT010000058.1:0-69030 GCA_036009425.1 Baekduia sp.
TAGATCGTGAAGCCCGACGCGGCGCAGACCGCGGCGATGATCCAGAAGCGCAGGATGATCTTGGTCTCCGACCAGCCCAGGATCTCGAAGTGATGGTGGATGGGCGCCATCAGGAACACGCGCTTGCGGAAGGTCTGGAAGCTGAAGACCTGGATCAGGACGCTGAGGGCCTCGACCACGAAGATGCCGCCGAGGAGGACGAGGATCTCCTCGGTCTTGGTCATGACCGCCAGGCCGGCGATCGCGCCGCCCAGCCCGAGGGATCCCGTGTCCCCCATGAAGATCGTCGCCGGGAAGGCGTTGAACCACAGGAACCCGACGCACGCGCCGACCAGGCAGCCGGCCAGCAGCGCGAGGTCGTGCTGGCCCGAGGTGATGAACGTGATGCCGATGTAGGCCAGGAGCACGATCGCCGAGCAGCCTGCGGCGAGGCCGTCGAGGCCGTCGGTCAGGTTCACCGCGTTGGTCGTGCCGGCGACCACGAGGTAGATGAACAGCGGATAGAAGGGGCCGAGGTCGATGGTCGCGTCGATCGTGCGCAGGCGCAGCGTCGAGGGAAGGCCGGCCTTCTGGGTGGCGATCCACCACAGCAGCAGCGAGATCGCGACCTGGCCGCCGAGCTTCATCTTGCCGCTGAGGCCCAGCGAGCGGCGACGGATGATCTTCGTGAAGTCGTCGGCGAAGCCCAGCAGCGCCGACAGCAGCGCGACGAGGTACACGCCGATCGAGCGCCAGTCGTAGTCGCTCAGCAGCAGGAACGGCACCGAAATCGCCGTGAAGATGATGATGCCGCCCATCGTCGGCGTGCCGGCCTTCTCGTGGTGGCCCTCCGGGCCCTCCTCGCGGATGTTCTGGCCGAACTCGCGGCGCCGCAGCGCGGCGATGAAGCTGGGGCTGAGGAAGATGCAGATCAGCAGGGACGCCATCCCTGCGATCAGGACCTCGCCCATCAGGTGGCGAGTCCCTGGGCGATGACCTCGAGGCCGACGCCCCGGGACGCCTTGACGAGCACGGTGTCGCCGTCCTCGAGCAGGTCGGGCAGCAGCGCCAGCGCCTCGCCGGCGGTGTCGACGCCGTGCACGTCGCCGCCGAAGGCCGCGCCCATCGCCGCCGCCCGCGGGCCGACGGTGACCAGCAGGTCGACGCCCGCCGCCCGGGCGTGCGCGCCGATCTCCTCGTGGAAGCGAAGCTCGTCGGGCCCCAGCTCGAGCATGTCGCCGAGCACGGCGACGCGGCGTCCGGATGCGGACGCGGCAAGGTCGTCGAGAGCGGCGCGCATCGACATCGGATTGGCGTTGTAGCAGTCGTTGACGACGGTGATGCCTCCCGGCAGCTCCACGCGCTGGCCGCGGAGCTCGCTCAGCGCGACCTCCAGACGGCCCGTGGGCTCGACCCCGACCGCCCGCGCTGCGGCCAGCGCCGCCAAGGCGTTGGCGCGCATGTGGGCGCTGAGACGGACCCCACCCACCCCCAGCTCCAGGCCCTCCGGGAGGGCGTCGACGTCACCGCCGGGGCCGAAGGTCACCCAGGTGACGTCGTCCCGCGTCCGGAACGGCTCCAGCAGCGCCTCCCCGGCCGGGACCACCGCGGTCCCGCCGGGGTTCAGGCCCGTCAGCAACTCGGCCTTGGTGGCCGCGATGGCCTCGATCGAGCCCAGCAGCTCGAGGTGCACAGGGCCGACGTTGACCACGACGCCCACGTCGGGCTCGGCGATCTCGGCCAGGTCGGCGATCTGGCCGGCGCCGCGCATCGCCATCTCCAGGACCAGCACCTCGGTGCCCGCCGGCGCGCTCAGGATCGTCAACGGCAGTCCGATCTCGGTGTTCAGGTTCAGCGGCGTCGCGATCGTGCGGCGCTGCTGGTCGACCATCGCGGCCAGCAGGTCCTTCGTCGACGTCTTGCCCGTCGATCCGGTGACGCCGATCACCTGCGCGCCGAGCTCGCGGCGCCAGGCGGTCGCCAGCCGCTGCAGGGCGGCGAGCGGGTCGGTGGCCACGAGGATCACGCCGCCGTCCTCGGCGTCGGCGCCCGCCCACCCCTCGCCGACGAGCACGCCCCAGGCGCCCGCGCCCAGCACGTCGTCGGCGAAGCGCCCGCCGTCGACGCGCTCGCCGGGCAGCCCGACGAAGAGGTCGCCGGGACCGGCATGCCGCGAGTCGATCACGGCGCGCGTCGGACCGCTCGTGCGCGTGCCCGGCTCGACCAGCCGCGCGCCCGCGGCGTCGGCGAGTTGCTCAGCGCTCCAGCCGCGCATGCAGCACCTCCCGGGCGACCACGCGGTCGTCGAACGGCAGCTTCACGCCGCCGGCGATCTCCTGGTAGGTCTCGTGGCCCTTGCCGGCGATGAGCACGACGTCGCCCGGCCCCGCGAGGCCGATCGCGTGCTCGATAGCCGCGCGCCGATCGGTGATGCGGTGCGCCTGCGGCGCGCCTGCCGCCATCGCGTCGATGATCGCCTCGGGGTCTTCGCCGCGCGGGTTGTCGGTGGTGAGGATCACGGTGTCGGCATGGTGAGCCGCCGCCGCACCCATCAGCGGGCGCTTGCCGCGGTCGCGGTCGCCACCGGCGCCGACCACGACGATCAGGCGGCCCGTGGCGAGCTCGCGGGCGGTGCGCAGGACGTTGTCCAGCGCGTCGGGCTTGTGGGAGTAGTCGACGACGACGGCGAACTCCTGCCCGGCGTCGACCGGCTCGAAGCGCCCCGGCACGCCGCCGGCCTCCGGCAGCGCCGCCGCGATGCTCGCGTCGTCGACACCCAGGGCGCGGGCCGCGGCCAGCGCGACGAGGGCGTTGAGGACGTTGAAGCGGCCCGGAAGCGGCGCGCGCATCGCGGTGCCGTCGACGGTGAAGGCGGTGCCGTGCGGCCCCGGCTGGAGATCGACGGCGCGGACCGCGGCCTGCGGCGCGTCGATGCCGATCGTCACCGCCTGCGGGAACTCCTGCGCCAGCCGAGCCCCGTAGGGATCGTCGACGCAGGCGATCAGCGTCGCCCCCTGCTGCGCGGCCACCTCGAACAGAGCTCGCTTGGCGAGGAAGTAGTCCTCCATGTCGGCATGGAAGTCGAGGTGGTCCTGCGTGAGGTTGGTGAACGCCGCGACGTCCCAGTGGATCGCGTCGGCGCGGTGCAGCGCCAGCGCGTGGGAGGAGACCTCCATCACGGCCGCGACGTCCCCGCCGTCGCGCATGGCTGCGAACGCGCGCTGCAGGTCGATCGCCTCGGGCGTGGTGCGCACGACCGGCTGCTCGGTGCCGCCGATCCACGACGTCACCGTGCCCATCAACCCGGTCTGCCGCCCGGCGGCCTCCAGCAGCGCGCGCACCATGTAGGAGGTGGTGGTCTTGCCGTTGGTGCCGGTGATGCCAACCATCGCGAGCCCGGCCGTCGGGTCGCCGGCCAGCCGCGCAGCGGCGGGCGCCATCGCGGCGCGGACGTCGTCGACGAGCACCTCGGGGACGCCGAGGCCCAGCGGATGGTCGACCACGAGCGCGACGGCGCCCGCGGCCACCGCGGCGGGTGCGAAGTCGTGGCCGTCGGCCGTGAAGCCGCGCACGCAGAAGAAGACGGTGCCCGGCTCGACGCGGCGCGTGTCGAAGGCGAGCGCGCGGACGTCGGCTTCCGGGAGCGTCGGATCTCCGAAGAGGTCGCCCAGGAGCATCGCGGCGACCATAGCGTCCGTGATCCCGACCTACCTCGGCGGGATCTTCTGGTATTGCAGGGCGAAGCCGGCGATCTTCCCGAAGGCCGGCGCGGCGACCTGGCCGCCGTAGATGCCGCCCTGGGGCTCGTCGACCATGATCGAGATGAGCAGCCGCGGGTGGTCGGCGGGTGCGAACCCGACGAACGAGGCGACGTAGGCCGACTGCGAGTACTCGCCGGTGGCGGGGTTGATCTTGTTGGCCGTGCCGGTCTTGCCCGCCAGCTGGTAGCCCGGCACGTTGACCTCGGACGCCGTGCCGCCCGGGGCCAGAACGCCCTTGAGCATCATCCGCAGCGAGGCGGCGGTCGAGGCCGACATGATGCGCCGGCCGACCGACTGGGTCTGCAGCGTGCCGTCGATCCGGCGCACGACGTGCGGCGTGCGCAGGATCCCGCCGTTGGCGATCGCGCCGTAGAACTGGGCGATCTGCATTGGCGTGACGGCCTCGCCCTGGCCGATCGGCAGGTTGCCCATCGAGGACCCCGAGTACTTGTCCAGCGCCGGGACGATGCCCCGCTCCTCGCCGGGCAGGTCGGTGCCGGTGCGCTTGCCGAAGCCGAACTTGCGGACGTAGTAGTCGAAGCGCTGCTTGCCGAGCAGGCCGCCGATCGTGATCGCGCCGACGTTGTCGGACTGCGCGAGGATCTGGCGCGTGGTCATCGTCGCCCAGCCGCGGGCCTCCGCGTTCTTGATCGTGCGGTCGGCGACGACGATCTGCGGCGGCAGGTTGAACGAGGTGTCGGGGGTGACCTTGCGGTCCTCGAGCGCGCCGGCGACCGTGATCGCCTTGAACGTGGAGCCCGGCTCATAGGTGATGCCGACGGCCTTGTTCATCAGCGCGGTGGCCGGAGCGGCGCCCGGGTCGTTGGCGTCGACGGCGGGCCAGTTGGCCAGCGAGAGGATCTCGCCGGTGGCCGGATCGGTGACGATCGCGGTCGCGGCCTTGGGACGGTAGGTGCGCCCGACGCCCTTGAGGACGTCCTCGACCTTCTCCTGGATGTGGGCGTCCAGGCTCAGCTCCACGCGGGCGCCGGGGTCGGCACGCTTGAGGTCCTTGACCTGCACGTCGTCGCCGACGCCGTCGCGCACGATGCGGCGCTCGCCGTCGGTCCCGTGCAGCCGCGAGTCCAGCTCGTACTCGAGGCCGGACGAGCCCTTGCCCTCCATGTTGATGCCGCCCAGGACCTGGGACGCCAGGAAGTCGTGCGGATAGGTGCGGCGCTGGCCGGGGGCGAACTCGATGCCGGCGATGTTCAGCTTGCGGATCGCGTCGGCCTTCTCCCCCGGGACGCGCCGGCCCAGATAGACGAAGCCGGTGTCGCGGCGGGCGAGCTTCTGGAGGACGGTGGCCGGATCGACGCCGAGCAGCGGGGCGATCTGGCGGGCGGCCTTCTCAGGGTCCTTGACGAGGTACGGCGTGGCCGAGACGTCGTCGGCGGCCTGCGAGGCGGCCAGCTCGACGCCGTGGCGGTCGGTGATCGTGCCGCGGCGGGCGGGGACGACGTCCTGGGCGACCTGCTGGCTGGTCGCGGCCTTGGCCAGCATGCTGCCCTTCAGCGTGCCGAGCTGCAGCGAGCGCAGGCCCGCCAGGCAGATGAGCGCCAGGAAGCAGGCGAAGAGGAGGCCGATGCGCCGCTCGACCAGGACCATGGCGCTAGTTCCCGGTCGGGGCGGCCGCACCGCCCGCGGTGGCGGCGGCCGTGGCGGCCGATGCGGGCGGAGACGGCGTGGCGGGTGGCGTGGCCGCTGCCGTCTGCTGCTGCTGTGGGGTGGCGGCGGGCGTCTGCTGCACCACCGGCGCGGGGGTCTGGGCGGGAGCGGGAGTCTGGCTGGCGGGGGTCTGCGTCGCGGGCGGCGTGGTGGCCGCGGGCGTCACGGCGGTGGCGGTCGTCGCGGTGGTCGCGGTGGTCGCCGGCGCGTTGGCCGCAGCGGCCGTGGCGGTCGCCGCCTGGGCGCGGGCGAGCGCGTCGGGGTCGGGCGCGGTCATGCGCTGCGCGGCGCTGGTGGCCGCCGCGGTGCCGCCGGCGGCGACGTAGCGCTCGCCGCCGTCGGCGGGGGCGACCATCCCGAGGCCGCGAGCGACGCCGGCGATCCGGTCGCCGGACTCCATGCGCGAGACGTCGCTGCGCAGGTTGCCGTTCTGGCGCTCGAGCGTGCTCGCGCTCTGGACCGCACGGCCGATGCCGGCGTTGAGCTTGAGCATGGAGACCTGCATGAAGACGATGCCCATGAGCCCCACGGCGACCAGCGGGATCCACAGCTGGCCGCGGACGAGGCGGTCCAGCAGGCGCGAGTCGGCCAGCAGCCGCGCGCGGCGCAGCAGGCGGACGGCGAGCGGATCGGCGGCGCCGGCGCGGCGGGTGGCCGAGGAACCGGTGCGGCCGGGGCGCCGGGTCCTTTCTGCGGGGCGGGCGGGCCCGGATACCCGGCGGGGTGCGCGCGGGACGGCGGTGCGCGGGAGCGCGCGGCCGGCGGCGGTGGCGGCAGGCGGGGTCATCTGATCAGTCCTCTTCCCTGAGCTTGCGGGCTGCCCGCATCCGCGCGGACGTCGAACGGGGGTTGCTGGCGATCTCGCCGGCCGACGGCGCGATGCCCCGGCCGATCAGCTCGGCCTCGGGCGTGCGGCCGCAGACGCAGACCGGCAGGCTCGGCGGGCAGGTGCACCCCTGCGCGCGGGCGGCGAGGAAGCGCTTCACACGCCGGTCTTCGCCGCTGTGGAAGGAAATGCCTGCAAAGCGGCCACCTACGCGCAGGAGGTCCCAGGCGAGCGGCAGCGCGGCGTCGACCTGGCCGAGCTCGTCGTTGACCGCGATGCGGATCGCCTGGAACGAGCGCTTGGCCGGGTGGCCGCCGCCGAAGCGGGCGCGGGCGGGGATCGCGTTGGAGATCACGTCGACCAGCTCGCTGGTGGTGCCGATCTCGCGCTCGGCGCGGACACGGACGATCGCCCGGGCGATGTTGCCCGCGTAGCGCTCGTCGCCGTACTCGCGCAGGAGCTGCGCGATGCGGCGCTCGTCCCACGTGTTGACGACCGTGCGCGCGTCGAGCTCCTGCTCGGAGTCCATGCGCATGTCCAGCGGCGCGTCGTAGCTGTAGGAGAACCCGCGCTCCCAGGTGTCGACCTGCATCGACGAGATGCCCAGGTCGATGTACACCATGTCGGCCTCGATGCCCTCGGCGACCAGCTCGCGCAGGCCGTCGGCGAACGAGGCGTGCAGGAAGCGCGTCTGGCACGGCACCTCGGCGGCGAGGGCCTCGAAGTGCGCCTCGGCGACGGGATCGCGGTCGATGGCGATGAGCGTGCCGGTCGAGCCGAGACGCTCGGCGATCAGGCGGGCGTGGCCGCCCGCGCCGAACGTGCAGTCGACGGCGATCTGGCCCGGCTGCGGGTCCAGCGCCTCGATGAGCTCGCCGGCGAGGACCGGGACATGGGAGGCGGTCATGTCATAAGGGATAGTGAGCATCACGCGGTCGCCGGCGCGTCGAACGCCGCCGAGATGTCGAAGATGTCGGCCGCGAGCTGATCGTTGTAGGCCGTCCAGGCCTCGCGGTTCCAGATCTGCAGGTGATCGCCGGCGCCCACCACGGTCACTTCGCGCGTGAGCTTGCCGTGGTCCATGAGGAACGGCTGCACGGGCACGCGGCCTGCGCTGTCGAGCCCGCCGGGCGTGGAGTTGGCGGAGAGGAAGGTCATGATCTTGCGCCCGCGCTGGCTCATCGGGTGCACGTCCTGCAGCGCCGCGCGCCGGAAGTCGTCGTAGCCGGCCGTCGGCCAGATCGCGACGCAGGGCTCGATGTCCTTGGCGAGGACGAGGCCGCCTTCGAGCGCCCCCCGATAGCGCGCAGGAACCGTGAGGCGGTTCTTGGCGTCGAGGGTGTAGTCGGCTTGGCCGGTGAACGAGGTGTCCATGTGGACGGCTGCATCGCGGAGAAAGAAGGGGCCGGGGTGGAGAGGTGGGAGGAGCCTCTCCACCCCGGTCCGCAGGGAGCGTTCTATCCCACCTTCACCCACGATGCAACACCAATCCCACACTTTTCCCCACCCTCGGACACCGAGGGGCCCGGGAACGACGCAGATCCCGCTTGGGCACTGGGTTTGCGGGGGTGGGAGACGGGGGTCGTCCGTATGGCCAGAGAGCGCAGGCCGCCTTGCAGAACGGCCGTCCGCAAGCGCGATTGCGCCATCGCGGCGATTCCGTCCGCTGGGTGTGCCTCAGGTGGGAGACCGTGGGACGCCCTGGCGAGCCGTCCAGACCGGCGTCCCGGACGCGGCTGCGTCCGTACCATTCGCCTGATGGCCACCTCCCTCCTGCCCCGCTGCGCGGCGGCCTTCGTGGCGGCCGCGGCCGTCGCCCTCCCCCTGGCCGGCTGCGGCAGCGCCAGCTCGTCGGCCGGCGGCGACCCCGGCGCCGATCCCGCCGCCTTCGTCCCTGCGTCCGCGCCCGCGTACGTGGAGGCCCAGGTCCAGCCCGACGGCGAGCTCGGGGCCAACGCCAAGGCGGTCGCCGGCCGGATCCTGCACACGGGTGATCCCGGCGGCAAGATCATCGGGTTGATCGACCAGCGCCTCGAGGACCAGGGCAGCACCTACGCCAAGGACGTCGCGCCGTGGCTGGGCAAGCGCGCCGGGATCGCGGTCACGGGCGTGCATGGCACCTCGAGGCCGGACGTCGTCGCGGCGATCGCCTCCAAGGACGACGCCGCCGCCGGCCGGTTCGTCGACGGGCTGAAGGGCGCCGAGCAGCGCACCTACCGCAACGTGGACTACCGCTTCGCGAGCGCCGACGACCTCGCGGCCGCGGTCGTCGACCACGTCGTGCTGGTCGGGACAGAGCCGGGCCTGAAGTCGGCGATCGACGCCCGGTCGGGCGACACGCTGGCGGAGGCCAAGAACTTCAAGGAGGCGCGCGACGCGGTCGGCACGGACGGCCTCGGGTTCGTCTACGCCGACCCGTCGCGGATCTTCGACCTCGTGCAGGGCGCGATGCCGGGTGGCAGCGGCGCCGGCGGGGCCCAGGCCTCCCAGGCGCTGAAGGGTCTGCTGGCCGGCTCGGGCCTGCGGTCGTTCGCCGCGTCGCTCGACGTGGCGCCGGACGCACTGCACGTCGACGCGGCGGTCATCGGCGTCAGCACGCAGACGGGCGCCGGCGACGGTCCCGGCGCGGCGGCCGCCGTGCCCGCGGGCTCGTGGCTGAGCGTCGGCGTCGGCGATCTCGGCGGCACCCTGCAGCGCGCGCTGGCCGGGTTCGGCAAGGGCGGCGGCGCCGGCGGCCTCGATCCGCAGATGCTGCTGCAGGGCCTGCAGGGCAGCCTGGGCATCGACGTGCAGAAGGACCTGCTGTCCTGGATGGGCGACGCGGCGCTGTTCGTGCGCGGCACGACCAAGAGCGACCTCGGCGGCGCGCTCGTCGTGACCTCCAAGGACCCCGCGAAGTCCAAGGCGTCGATCGCGACGCTGCGCCGCGTGCTGCAGACGATCGGCGCGCGCCCCAAGGACCTGACCGGCGTCAGCGGCGCGACGGGCCTGACGCTGGACGCCGGATCGGGGACCGTGGAGATCGCCGCCAAGGACGACAAGTTCGTCATCGCCTACGGCAAGGACGCGCTGCGCGACGCGCTGGCGCCGGCCAGCCCGCTGGGCGACTCGGCGCCGTTCAAGACTGCTGCGGGCCTGCTGCACGGCGCCAAGCCGTCGCTCTTCCTCGACACGCCGCAACTGGTCCAGCTGCTCGGCGCGGCGGCCGGGAGCAATCCCGGGTTCGCCAAGGCCAAGCCCACGTTCGACGCCTTCGGGCCCGCCGCGGCGAGCGTCACGTCCAGCGGCGACGTGACGCGCCTGAAGGCGGCCGTCTCGGTTCCCTAGGAGCGACCTGGGTCACGTCACCAGCTGCAGGCGCGGGTTCGGGCGGTCCTCGCGCCCGACCTTCGCCCGCGGGTGGCCGTCGACGGTGACGATGTCGGCCGTGAAGTCGTTCTGCCCGCGCAGGAGCGAGGAGCCGACGCCGTAGGCATCGACGGGCGCGCCCTGCGCCTCGAAGTCGCGGATCTTCGCGGCGTCGAAGCCGCCGGAGACCACGATGTGCACGCGCTGATGGCCGGCGTCGTCGAGCGCCTGGCGCACGCGGCGGGCGAGCTCGACGTTGACGCCGCGTGGCGCGTCCTCGCCGAGGTCGGCCAGGGTCTCGTCGACGAGGCGCTCCGACGTGTCGAGCCGGACGCCCCACAGCTCGTCGCCGAGCGCGTCGGCGACCTCGACGGCGGTCCTTGCCGAGTGGTTGTCGAAGTCGACGAGCACGGTCACGTTGATCTCGTGGCCGTAGCGATGGGCGAAGGCGCGGGAGGCGGCGACCGTGTCGCCGTCGTAGGCGGCGATGAGCGCGTGCGGGACGGTGCCGACGCCACGTCCTCCCCACCACGACGCCTGCGCGTCGGTCGAGACGCCGATGGCGCCGGCGATGTGGGCGGCCCAGCCGTCGCCGGTCTGCACGAGCCAGTGGTCGTGGCGGGCCGGGAAGAACAGGATCTCCTTGCCGCGGGCCGCGGCCACGACGTCCCGGACGTTGCGCATGACCAGCGAGCGGCGCGCCATGGACCCGAGGTAGACCGTCTCGAGATGGGCGAACTGCGCGTAGTCGCCCTCGATCGTCATCACCGTCTCGAACGGGGCGACGACGTCGCCCTCGTGCAGGGCGTGCACGGTGAGGTCGTCCCAGGCGGGCACCCAGATCCCGTCGTCGCCGACGTGGCCTGCGGCGACGCGGAGAACGGCGATCGCCTCGTCGACGCCGCCGAGCAAGGTGTCCTGCTTCTGGAAGACCTGCATCTTGACCTGCGGGTGGCGGTCCTCGGCCTCCAGCAGCTCCTTGGTGGAGTTGAAGTAGGCATCGCTGTAGTACCCCGCCCGCATGCGCCCGACCGGCAGCTGGAACGTGGCGGGATCGAGTCGCAGGGGGTCCGGCGCCATGCGGCGACCGTACCGCGCGTCAGCGCAGTCCATGCACGAGCCCGGCCGCGACGAAGAGCAGGACCGCGGGCACGAGCAGCAGCGCGACCGCGAGCTGGATGCGCGGCGCGGCGGCCGCGGCCTGCTCGTGCAGCGCTCGCGCGCGCTGCGCCCGTGCCTCCTGGGCCAGGGCGTCCAACGCCGGGCCCAGCGGGGCGCCGTGGCGGTCGGCACGGCCGACGGCCGCCGTCAGCGCCGACACGGCCGGCAGCGGCAGCCGGCGCTGGAGGTGCTGGAGCGCCTCGGCCCGCGGGACCCCGAGCTGCAGGCGCGCCGCGACGGCCCGCAGCTCGGCGGCGACCAAGCCGCTGCGCCGCCGGCCGACCTCCCCCAGCGCCCGCCCCACCGGCAGCCCCGCCTCGACGGCCACGCGCAGCAGGTCCAGCACGTCGGCGAGCTCGAGCCCCGCCCGCGCGGTACGGCGCCGCGCCCGCCGGGCCAGCCACCAGTCGGGCGCGAGGAACCCCGCGGCGGCCGCCGCGGGCAGAGCCAGCAGCGCGATCCGGGCCGGCAGCGCCCCGGCCGGCGGTGCCGCCACGAGTGCCGCGACCACCGCGCCGCCGGCCTTGGCCGCCATCACGTCGGCGGCGCCGACGGTCGCCGGCAGGCCGGCGGCCGCGAGCCGGGCGGCGAGCTCGCGCGGCGGCGCCGGGGCGCCGATGCGCCGTCCGAGCCGGGCGAGCGCGGCACCGCCACGCGACGCGCGACCGCCCCGGCGACGGGATGCCTCGGCCCGAGCGGCGGCGACCACGACGACCAGGTCGACGAGCCCGACGGCGCCCAGCGCACCCGCGGCGCCCGCCATCAAGGTGGCGTAGCTCATGCCGACCCCACCCGCGCCATGCGGGTGATCGTCGCGAGCGCGACGGCGCCGATCGCCAGCGCGCCGACCAGCAGCAGCCGCGAACGCGGATCCGACACCAGCGCACCGAGCGAGCCCGGCGCGACCAGCTCGCCGAGCGCCAGCCCCGCGAACGGCAGGCCCGCGACGAGGCGCGCCGTCGCGCGTGCCTGGGCGGTCAGGCCGCGAGCGTCGGCCTCGACGCGCCGGGCGTCCTCGCGCGCCGCCGCCACCGAGCGCAGCAGGCGCGCGAGATCGCCACCCGCCTCGCGCTGAAGCAGGACCGCGGCCACGAACGTGTCCCACGCGGGATCGGCCGCGCGGCGGCGCAGGCCCTCGAGGACGGACTCGGTCGGCTCCCCGAGCGCGAGCCGCCGGGCGACCGCGCGCAGTTCCGCGCCGGCGGGCCCCGCGATGATGCCCTCCCGTCCGAGGTCCTGCAGGGCGCCGCGGATGCTGTGCCCACCGGCGAGCGCATCGGCCAGCGCCCGCGCGACGGGCGGCGCGCCGTCGGCCAGGCCGCGCCGCCAGCGGCGCCGGCGCGCCGCCAGCACCGCGCTCATGACCGCCGGCCCCGCGGCGGCGAGGACGACGCCCGCAACCAGCCCGGCCAGCAGCCACCCCGCGGCCAACAGCACGCCCGCGCCGACCAGCGCGAGCCGCCGGCGCTCGGGCGTCGTCGGCTCGCGTCCAGCGCGGCCGGCCAGTGTGAGCGGCGCGATCACGCGACCGAGCAGGCGCGCCGGGCGCAGCTGCTCCAGGACCGCGAGCCCGTCCCACGCCCCGTAGACCCCGAGCACGGCGGCCGTGGCGGCCAGCAGCGGCGCGGTCACGCGGCCCGCTCCAGGCGCTCGGCCAACCGGTCCGACAGCGGCGCGCGCCAGCGCGGGCGGCCGTCGCGGACGGTGTACAGGTCGCGCGTGGCCGGCCCGGCGGCGACGCGGACCACCTCGCTCACGGCGATCACCTGCCGGCGGCCGTCGCGCAGCCGCGCCTGATGGACGACGAGATCCAGCGCATCGGCGACCTGCTCGCGGATCGCGGCGTGCGGCAGCGCGACGTCGGCCATGAGCGCCAGCGTCTCGACGCGCCGCAGCGCCTCGGCCGGCGAGCCGGCGTGGACGGTCGACAGCGAGCCGTCGTGGCCGGTGGTCATCGCCGCCAGCATCTCCAGGGCCTCACCGCCGCGGATCTCCCCCACGACGATCCGGTCCGGGCGCATCCGCAGCGCGTTGCGCAGCAGGCGGCGGATCGTGATCTCGCCGCGGCCTTCGACGTTGGGCGGCCGCGCTTCCATCCGGACTACATGGGGCTGCTGCAGCCGCAGCTCGGCGGTGTCCTCGATGGTCGCAATGCGCTCGTCGGCCGCCACGAACGACGACAGCGCACCCAAGGTGGTGGTCTTGCCCGACCCGGTCCCGCCGCTGACCAGGATGTTCAGCCGTGCCTGCACGGCACGGGCCAGGAAGTCGCGCAGCGGCGGCGACCACGTACCGCACGCCACCAGCGCGTCGGGGTCCAGCGGCTGCGCGCGGAAGCGCCGGATCGTCACCAGCGGTCCGTCGACCGCCAGCGGCGGCAGCACGACGTTGATCCGCGAGCCGTCCGGCAGCCGCGCGTCCGCCAGCGGCTCGGCCTCGTCGACCCGCCGCCCGAGCGGCGCGAGGATCCGCTCGATCGCGTGGCGCAAGTCGTCCTCGGATCCGAACGCGACGTCGGTCGGCTCCAGCCGTCCGCCGCGCTCCACCCAGACGGCGCTGCCGCTCCCGGCGCCGTTGACCAGGATCTCGTCGACCGACGGGTCGGCCAGCAGCGGCTCCAGCGGCCCGAGACCGAACGACCGGCGCGCGATCCGGGCCGCCAGCTCGGCCCGCGAGCCCGCATCCAGCAGCCCGGCCTCGCGGTCCACGAGCGCGCCGATGCGCTCGGTCAGCGGCACCGCCGCGTCGACGGCCGCCTCACCGGCCTCCGTTAGCAGCCGGTCGCGCAACGCGTCGGCCAGGTCGTCGAGTCGGTCGCGCGCGGGGTCCACACCACCCTTAGGGCGCGGAGCCCCGAAACTCACCCCCCGGCCCGCCGCATCCGTACGCCGTCGGACCGCCGCCGGCCGGTCCGTCAACGGCGACGGCCGGGCGGAGGATCCGCCCGGCCGCCGGCCGTCAGGGTCTGTTGCCGCGTCGCCGCCCTACGGGCCGTCGACGTGGTAGGGGCTCTCCCAGTCCTCGGTGGCCTGGTAGTAGCTCATCGGCGGGTGGTCGTGGCAGGCCGACGAGTAGGTCGGCTTGCAGGGGTTGAACGGCTGCATGCGGGCGAACTTGTCGCCGCCCGGCGGGCTGAACGTGGTCGAGATGTACATCCCGCACCAGCTGTCGGTGCGATCCGACAGCCCCGACCGGGTCTGCTCCTGGGCGTTGGTGTACCCGTCGTGGTCGGTGTCGTCGATGCCGTCGGCCACGCCGTCGCCGTCGGTGTCCCAGTCCACGAAGTCCAGGCCCTGGTACTTCGGACCCGGGTAGGTCGACTCCACGTAGCTCGTGCCGCAGTGCAGCTTGACCGAGGGCTGGACGATGTACTGATCCCACCAGCTCGGGCCGCTGAGCGGGCCGTGCGCCTCGGTGTAGTTCGTCAGACCGTCGCCGTCGACGTCGCGCTGGCCGTCCTTGGTGTTCGAGGACGGGATCGTCATCTGCGTGCCGTCGCTGTAGGTCAGCGGGAAGATCAGGTGGCAGTTGGAGTAGTCCGCGTCATAGACGTGCTGGTTGCAGGACTCGTACAGCCATGCCTTGTACTCCTCCTTCAGCGTCAGCGAGTCGCCGTCGAAGTCGGAGTCGGCGTCGGTGCCGTCCAGCGGGTTCGGGTACGGCAGCTTGTGCGGGTACGGACGGTTGGCGATGTTGAGGTCCTTGGCCGAGAAGTACTCGAACCCGTCGCTCACCCCGTCGCCGTCGGTGTCGAACGCCAGCGGGTTGGTCTTGAACGCGTTCTCGTCGGTGTCGGCCAGGCCGTCGCCGTCGTCGTCGCTGTCGACCGCGTTCGGCAGGCCGTCGCCGTCCATGTCGCTGGAGCCCAGGAGGCACGCGGGGTTGTCGTAGGTCGGGACGCACGGGTCGAGCGCAGCGAGCTTCCGCTCGCTGAAGACCGAGCCCATCATCCGCATGAGCTCGTCCATGTTCGCCACGCCGTCGTGGTCGACGTCGTCGGCGTCATCGCGCACGCCGTCGCCGTCGGAGTCGGGGCTCAGCCAGTCGAGCGTGTCGATCTTCTGGACGTCGACGATGCCGCCGGAGATCTTGTCGGTGCAGTAGTAGGGCACCTGGTTGATGCCACCGCACTGGACCATCTCCTGCTTGGCCTGCTCGGCGGCGTCGGCGAGGTAGCTGGGCGTGAAGATGCCGAAGTCGTAGAAGTTCTTGTCGTTGTCGGACTGGGACGTGGTGATCCGCGACTCGTGGATCGTGGTGCCGGCGAGATCGCCGCGCGCCTCGTCCATGTTGGCGATGCCGTCGCCGTCGGCGTCGCGCTCGAGATCCGACAGGAACCCGTTGTGGTCACGGTCCAGGTAGCCCTGCCCGGCGGGGACGCCGCCGCGGCCGGCCGACGCGCCGTTGCCGCCGCTGTAGCTCAGCGGGAAGGTGTTGCCGCCGTAGGTCGCCCAGGCGGCGTACTCCTCGAGGTTGGTGAGGCCGTCTCCATCGGCGTCGATCGGCGCGTCGCTCTTGTCCAGGGGGTTCGGGCTCGGCTTCGTCTTGGGGTAGACGCCGCCGTTGCGGTCCTTGGCCGACTGGACCTCCCAGCCGTCGGACATGCCGTCGCCGTCGGAGTCGCGCTTGCACGGGTCGGTCCCGACCGTCGCCTCCTGCGTGTCGGACAGCAGGTCGTTGTCGTCGTCGGGGTCCTTGGCGTTGGTGACGCCGTCGCCGTCGCAGTCGTTGGACGGGCCCGAGGCAGACGACGTCGGGGAGATCAGCGGCGACTGGCCGGTCTTGGTGTACGTCTTGGCCAGGCGCGTGGCCATGACCCGAAGATGGAACCGCGTGGGCTGCGCGACGCCGCCCTTCTGCTGCAGGAAGCTCAGCAGCTTGGCGGGCACGGTCACCGTGATCTGCGTCGTGGTGGCCTTGTCGGACTTGACGAAGAGGGCGCGGCCGCCGTCGCGCTTGAAGACGACGTAGTTCTTGGCCTTGCCGGACTTGTAGTACTTGCCCTTGACGACGAGCTTGTCGCCGATGCCGACCTTCATCGGCGAGACCTTGCTCACCGTCGGGTAGGTCAGCTTCTTCTTCGACGTCTTCTTCGAAGACTTCTTCGTGGATCCCTTCTTGGACGAAGCCTTCTTGGACTTCGACGTCCCCGCCTTCTTGGTGACCGGGGCAGCGTTGGCAGCCGCGGGGGCCATGAAGATGGCAGCCGCGAGGACGAGAGAAAGGGAACGAAGGATTCGGGGCATGAGAGACCTCGGTCCGGGTATCGGTCGCCGGTGAGGTGCCTTGAGGTGCCGACCGGGGACTGGACGGGTGGCCGACCGGCCGCCGACCGTCCGCGATCGGACCGCGAGGGCACCGATCCGCGGTGCTCAGCGGAGATCGGACCCCACCGTGCGGCCGGCCAGGCCGTGCCGGTGGTCGCCCGCGGCGCGCGGGAGCACCCGCAGCTCGCGGGCGAAGGACTGCGCAGCCGCGAGGAAGAGCGCCTGGCGCACCGTGACGCGCAGCGACACCGCCACCCGCGGTCCGCCACCGTCCTGGTCGGACTCGGCGGCCGGGCCGGCCGCGAGCACCTCCGCGTCCTCCAGCGCCACCGAGGTCGAGCCGCCGCCGTCGCCCCGCTCGCGCGTCACGAGCACGTCCACGCGGCCGCCGGTCCGGACGAGCTCGGACGAGCCGCGGGCCACGAGGTCGGCGACCCGCTCGCCCGGGCGCACGGGGGCGCCGGCCGCGCGCGTGCCGTCGTCGACCACCGCCGGCGTGACGTCCTGCCCGGGCTCCAGCGCGACCGCCGCCCGCGTGCCGGCGAGCGCCGCAACCGACGCGTACCCCGTCGCCGGCGCGAACCGCGACGGCACGCGCCGCACCGCGAGCTGGCGGGCGTCCAGCCGCGCGCCGGCGGCCAGGCGCGTGCGGGTCACCACGACCGGGACGGCCCGGCCCACCGAGCGTTGCAGCGCCGCCTCGCGGCCCGCGACGTCGGAGGCCGCCAGCGCGCCCAGCAGCAGCGCGAGCCCCAGCAGCAGCGCGGCCCGGCGCCGCCGCGTCACCGTCGCGCCCCGGCGGCCGGCAAGTCGATCGCGACGCGGCCGCCTCGCGCCGACGGCAGGGCGGCGACGCGCCCGCCGCAGTGCGCGAGCACGGAGCCTGCGATCGCCAGCCCACGCCCGCGGCGGCCGCGACCGGCACGCGGCCGGCGGGCCAGCTCGGCGACCGAGGCCGGCAGGCCCGGCCCGCCGTCGGCCACCTCGACCCGCACCCGGTCGCCGACGGTGCGCGTGCTGATCTCGATCCGGCCTCCGCCGTGCTCGATCGCGTTGGCGACCACGTTGCCGGTGGCCTGGGCGACGCGCAGCGCGTCGGCGTGGACGATCACCGCACCTGGGCCGGGAAGGAGCACCACCTGCGCGCCGTGGGCGGCGGCGACCTCCTGCCACGTCTGCACCTGGCAGCGCAGCAGCGCGTCGAGGTCGATGTCGGCGCTGGTCGCGCCCGAGCAGGGGTCTTCGAGCGCGAGCGCCGCGCGGCGCAGCTCGAGCTCCAGCGCGGCGACGAGCACCGGCGGCACCTCGCCGCGGCGCGCGGCGCCGTGCAGCGCCAACTGGGCCGCCGACAGCGGCCCGCGCACCTCGTGCGCCACGCGCGCGGCCCGCTCGCGCAGGGCGCGACCGCGCCAGGACGCGGCCAGCGCCACCGACCCCGGCGCGGCAAGCATCGCCGCAAGCGAAGCCGCCAGCGCCCCGCTCACGCCGCCACCTCCAGCTCCGCGGCCGCGCTGCCGCCCGGGTCGTCGACGAGCCGGTAGCCGACGCCCCACACGTTCAACACGAAGCGATCGCCGCCGGCGGCGAGCTTGGCCCTCAGTCGGCAGGCGTGGGAATCCAACGTGCGCGTGGTGCCTCGTGCTCGAAAGCCCCAGACGCTGCGCAGCAGCGCCTCCTTCGTGTGGACGGTCGTGGGCGCCGCCGCCAGCACGCGCAGCAGCGCGAACTCCTTCTGTGTCAGGTCGATCGCGCGGCCGCCGAGCCGCACGGCGCGGGACGCGGGGTCGATCTCCAGCTCCCCGACGCGGACGCGGCCTGGGCGCCGGCGGCGCTCGGCCCGCCGCAGCAGCGCACCGACCCGGCCGCGAAGCTCGGCGTATGAGAAGGGCTTGCCCACGAAGTCGTCGGCCCCCGCCTCGAAGGCCCGCACCCGGTCGACCTCGGCGCAGCGCCCGCTCAGCAGCAGCACCGGCAGGTCGGGATCCATGCGGCTCACCGTGCCGTCGGCGGCGCGCAGGCGCCGCACGACGTCGAGGCCCGAGGCCTCGCCCAGGCCGACGTCGATGATGGCCAGGTCCGGGAACTTCGTCTCCAGCAGGCGCAGGGCGTCGGCGGCGCTCTCGGCGACGAGCAGCTCGTAGCCGTCGGCGGTCAGCTCGTCGGCCAGGAACGTCCGCACCGTCGCGTCGTCCTCGGCCACGAGGATCGTGGCGGGCGTGTCGTGGGTCATGTCCCCACTAGGGCGCGACGTTGCAGAACTCGCCCCCCTGACCGAATCAGGAGGGTCCGATGACACCGCACCGAACCTCAACGCGACGGTGGGCGCAGGTGCAGCGGACGGACTGCAAGATCCATCTCATCACCTGCGGAGACGAAGGGATCGGGCATACGATGCCGACGACTCCGGGAGCCGCCGTCCACCTCGGCGCGACCGACTGACTCACCCCATGAACGACGCACGCCGAGGCAACTACGACAGCGGTGAGGACTTCGTCCTCGAATACGGCGAACTCCGGTTCACCTTCAACGAGCGCGACTTCCGCGAGCGCTGCGAGCAGGCGGCCAACAAGCTGGGGTTCGTCTCCGGCCGGTTGGACGACCCCGAGCTCGAGGACCTGGTGACCCTCTCGGTCAACGGGGAGATCCAGGAGCCCGCGTCCTCGCTCGGCGAGCACGTCAACGACTGCTGGCCCGAGCTCGTCGGCCCCAGCGACCGCTCGCTGGTGCACTGGCTGCGCCGCCTCGTCTTCCGCTCCGCCTGGCTGGACCAGCGCGTCAAGGAGGACGAGCTCGACGTCGAGTTCGACGCCGAGACCTCGACCTTCCTGTACGTCCAACCGGACCGCGACGGCGAGCCCGTCGAGCTGGCGCCCGAGCCCTCGTGGGGCCGGGTCGCGTACGTGCCTCGGTAGCTCACCTGCCGCGAACCTCAGGCTCGAGTCGAGCCTGAGGATGCCACCGTCGAGTGCTGCTCGAACGTCCTAGATGCCGAGCGACTGCGCCCGCGCCTGGGCGATCGCGTCCGCTCCGGCGTCGCCCACCAGCAGCTCGGGACGCAGCGTGCCGCTGTTGACCAGATCCAGCGCCGGGAAGCGGTTGGTCCGCGTCAGCGTGCGGTCCAGCGCGATGATCGTGGTCTCGCCGCCGACCGGCTCGGCGGCGGTGGCGACGATGGTCAGCGAGCCGCCGTCGACGATGTTGCGAGCCGCGGCCAGCGCGCGGCGAGCCGCGTGCGGCGGCAGGCCGTCGATCGCGTCGACCAGGATGACGACATCGCCGCCGCGGGCGGTGATCCGCTTCGCAGTGTCGATGGCGCGCTCCACGGCCTGGGTCTGCGCGTCGGCGCTGGCGCCGATCGACAGCGCCGCGACGGGCTCGACGTCACTCGCGCGCCATTCAGCGCACTCCTCGGGGCGCACCGCGGCGAGCACGACGTGGACCTCGAGGCCCTCGACGCTCTTCAGCGCACCGGCCAGGCGCTTGAGGGCCTCGGACTTGCCCGCGTGGGCCTCGCCCGTGATCGTCACGCGCGAGCCCTTGCCGATCGGGGTCAGCCACTCGATCGCCTTGAGCGTCGCGTCCTCCGAGCCCAGCGCCAGGCGCTCGGTCGGCAGCGTGCACGGCAGGTCGTCGAAGTGCGTGCCCTCGGCGACCTCGTCGGCCGGACGGCCGTTGATCGTGTCGATGCGGACCAGCGACGGGTAGCGCTCGGAGCGGCGCGGCTCGCGGACGGGGCCGGCGACCTGATCGCCGGACACCAGCTCGCAGCGGCGCACCTGCGCGGCGGAGACGTAGACGTCGTCGTCGGAGGCCTCGGGCGGCGACACGCGGACGAAGCCCGAGCCGTTGGCCAGCAGCTCGACGGTGCCCTCGACGATGCGGTCCTCGCGATCGGCGTCGCGGTCGTCGCGCTCGGCGCGGCCACCGCCGTCGCGGTCCCCGCGCTCGGCGCGCGGCGCCTCGTCGTCACGGTCACGGTCGCGATCGCGATCGCGGTCCCGGCCACGGCCGCCACGCGAGCGGCGGCGCGGCTTCTCCTCGGCCTCCTCGGCCTCGATCTCCTCCTCGACGACCTCGTCCTCGGTGGCGATCACGTCGTCGACCGGCACGACGTCCTCGACCGCGACCTCGGCGACGGCCTGCGGCGCCTCGGCGTCCTCGTCGTCCTCGGCCTTGCGACGGGTGCGACCGCCGCGACCGCCGCGAGAGCGGCGCTTGGGCGCCTCGTCGGCCTCGACGGCGCCGTTCTCGGAGGCCTCGGCGACGGCCGCGTCGGCGCCGGAGCCGGCGCCGGACTCGGCGACGGCGTCCTCCCCGCCCTGCTGGCCGATGATCTTGTCGATCAGGTCGGCCTTGCGCAGGCGGCGGAAGCCGTCGATGCCGATCTCGGAAGCGATCGTGTGGAGGTCAGCCAGGGGGCTGGCCTCGAGGGCGGAACGGGTGAGCACGGACATGGAGTCCTCCTCGGTATGGGTGTCGGTAGGCGTCCATCCCGCGTTGCAGTGCAGCGGGACGGCGACCCTCTCGCCGCGGACCGTAGCGAAGTCCCCGGTCAGGATGGGGTTTCGGCGTCGGCCGATGTCTCCGCGCGGATCCACTTCAGCGCGTCGTCGCCGGGGTCGACCTCCCCCACCTCGGCGCCGCCCTGGAGCACCTCGCGCACCGCGAGGAAGTCGACCGTCGCCGCGACGTCGTGCACGCGGACGATCGCCGCGCCGTGGTCGGCGGCGTAGCCGACGGCGGCCAGCGTGCCCGCGAGGCGCTCGGCCGGCGGACGGCCGGTGATCGCCGCGAGGAAGTACTTGCGCGACACGGCGGCCAGCCACGGGTGGCCGAGGGCGGCGAGCCGGTCGATCGCCCGCAGCGCCTCCACCGACTCCCTCGGCGACTTGGCGAAGTCGGGGCCCGGATCGACGATGAGCCGGTCGGCGCCCACGCCGCGCGAGCGCGCCACCGCGCAGCGCTCCTGCACGAACGCCACGACGTCGCCCACGACGTCTCCCCCGTAGTCGGCGAAATGCTCCTCCTTGGGCGCCGCGCGCGTGTGCATCACCACCAGCGCCGCGCCGGTGCGCGCGACATGGTCGGCCAGGGCCGGGTCGCGCAGGCCGCTGACGTCGTTGAGCAGGTGCGCCCCGGCGTCCAGCGCAGCGCCCGCGACCTCGGGCTTCCAGGTGTCGACCGAGACGACGACGCCCTCGGCGACGAGGCGCTCGACCAGCGGCACGACGCGCTCGCGCTCGACGTCGGCCGCGGTCGCGCCCGTGTAGGTCACGCCGGACTCGCCGCCGACGTCGATCAGGTCGGCGCCCTCGGCGACGAGGCGCCGGGCGAGCGCGACCTGCGCGTCGAGCGTCTCGGTCCGCACCGCGTCGGAGAACGAGTCGGGGTTGGCGTTGACGATGCCCATGACCAGCGGGCGCCCGGGGCGCAGCGCCAGCTCCCGGCCGCGCAGCCGGAGCGTGCGCGCGCCCTCACCCACGACCGGCCGCCGGCACGTAGTGCAGGAACAGGTGCTCGCCGGCGCGGTGCACCTCGCGCAGCGCCCACGCCGCGGGCTCGGGCAGCGCGGGCCCCGCGAGGATCGACGGCGCGTCACCGCCGACCACCAAGGGCGCGACGGTGAGCAGCAGGTCGTCGAGGCGGCCCTGGGCGATGAGCTCGCGCAGGAGCGTCGGGCCGCCCTCGCAGAGCACGCCGCGGACCCCGCGGGCGCCCAGGTCGGCCAGCACGGCCGGGAGCGTGAGCTTCCCCGGCGCGCAGCGGACCACCTCGAGCTCGGCGCCCACCTCCGGCGGGCTCGCCGAAGACTCCGTGTGGACGAGGATCCGCACGCCGGGCTCGTGCAGCAGCGGCACCTCGACCGGCAGCTCGAGCCGGCGCGAGACCGTCACGACGATGGGATGGGCCGGCAGCCCGGCGGCGACGCGCGCCGCCCGCTGCTCCGCATCGAGCAGGTTCGCGTAGCGCTCGGCGCGCAGGGTCGGGGTGCCGACGAGGATCGCGTCGGCCTCGGCGCGCAACTCGCGCAGCAGGGCGCGGTCGACCGGATGGCCGAGCGCGACCGACTTGCCCTGGACCGCGGCCCGCCCATCGACGGAGGCGACCATGTCGGCCACCACCCGCGGGCGCCCACCCGCCGGCCGCTCGTCGCGCAGGCGCAGCCCGGCGACGAGGTCGCCCACCGCGCGCGCCGCGCCGCCCTCCAGCCGCTGCAGCGTGTCGGCCAGGACGCGCTCCCCCGGCCTACTTCTTGCCGCCGATGTGGATCTGGCGCTCCACGGCGACCGCGTTGGCGGCCTTGTCGGTCGCGCTCACCCGGATGGTGAACGTGCCGGTGCGGCCGTAGCGGTGCGAAGCGGTGCGCGCCTCGGTGACGCCGTTGCCGTCGCCCCAGTCGATCCGCACGTACTTGATGCCGGCGGCCTGACCGCTGGGCGGGATGACGTCGGCGGCCTTGGTCGTCACGGTGACCACGCGCTGCTTGCGCTTGACCGAGAAGCTTGCCGTCGGTGCGACGGTGTCGACCTTCAACGGCTTGACCGTCGTGGTCGCCGTCTGGCCGCGGCGGTCGGTCGCGACGACGCGCCAGGTGTGCAGACCCTCCGAGACGGCGCCGACGGGCAGCGTCGCCTTGGTGTTCTGCGTCTGGGCGACCGGCTTGCCGTCGACGAGCACGCTGTAGGTCAGCGGGCCCCAGAGCTCCAGCGCCGTGCCCCAGGCCAGCGGCTGCAGGACGACGTTGCGCCACACCTTCGAGCTCGTGCTGATCTGGAAGGCACCGGGCAGGCGGTCGTAGCCTGCGGCCACGAGGCGGCGGGTGTCACCCGAGCCCTGGACGAAGACGAAGGAGAAGTCGCCCGTGCGGTTGGCCGCGACGTCGAAGCCGGCGCTGGGATCGACCCCGCCGAACTCGGCGTTGGTCAGCAGCGTGTCGGCGCCGGCGGGCGGCACGGTGCGCAGGTTGGGCTTGTCGTCGTAGAAGACGCCGTGGACGGTGCTGTCGGCGGCGCTGATCCAGCCGACCACGCGGTCGGTGGTCTCGGCCACCGCGCCGATGGGCTGCGCGGGGACGCCCGAGCCGCCGAGCGGCGAGGCGGGGTTGAGGACGTCGTCCTTGAGGATGCCGGCGATGGCCGAGCCGCCGGTGGTGCCGACGGTCGCGACGCCTTGACCCTTGCCGTTGAGGTCGACCCGCGGCATCTGCACGCCCTCGCCGCCCCAGCCCAGGTTGTCGAACGCGACCGGCGGGTCGGTGCGCGAGCCGCGCAGGCGCGTGCCGATCGCGCGCGGCTTCTGCACGGTGCCGTCGGTGAACTGCTGGCGGAACGTGACCCACGCGAAGCTCGAGTCGTCCTCGATGTCGACGTCGGGCGCGTCGGCCGTGCCGCCGGCGTGGCCCTCGAGCTCGGTGAGCGTCAGGTCCTGCGGGGCGGTCGAGACGTTGAGGCCGAACAGGCGGCGGGCGTAGACGTGGCCGTCCTCTCCCCAGGCCGCCACGCCCGTGCCGTCAGCCGAGATGGCGACGCGAGAGCGCCCGGTGCCGACGCCCGCGGTGCGGGACGCGTCGACGTCCAGGGCGCTGGTCAGGCCCGTGAAGCTCGTGGAGGTGCGGTCCATGCGGGCGGCGAGCACGTCGCCGTTGACCGTGTAGGTCGCATAGGCGGCGCCGTTGAACGACATGTCGACCGACGGGTCGCCGGCGTTGCTCGCCAGCAGCTGCGGCGTGGTGAAGCCGGGCGCTCCGGCGGCGCGCACCGTCGAGAAGGCCGAGCCGCCGCTGATGAACACGACGACCAGCCGGCCGCCGTCGGAGGCGGCCACGACCGGCTGCGAGGACGTCGCGTCGACGCCCACGTCCGCGCGCTCGGGCGGCTGGAAGACGCCGTTGAGCAGGCGCGAGACGAAGATGTGGTCGACGCCGCCGTCGCGGCGGACGTAGGTGACCGCGCCGCTGCCGTCGCGGGCGACGTCGAGGTCTCCGACCGACCGGATGTCCGCGGAGGGACCGTCGATCGGCTCGCCGGTGAAGAACGCAGCGTGCGCGGCGGTCGCGGGGACAAGGGCGGCGATGGTCGTGACGATGAAGGCCAGGCGGCGGCGCATGGGCGCGGAACTGCTCCTCGGAGGGGACGGATGCGAAGCGACGATCGTGTCGGGGAAACCGTCGCGCCGTCGGAAGTTACGGTGCGGCGAGGACGGTCGTCGTCTCCGAGCGGCCCCGCCACCCCACTACCGTCGTGGCCATGGCCGAGTCCTACCTGGTCCTGTTCGTCGCGGAGGACGCCGACGACGGGCACGCCGACGCGCTGCGCGCGGCCGCCCGCGAGGTGCCGGGGGCCGGCTTCTTCGACGACCCGGCCGGCGGCCGGGAGCGCACCGTCGGCGCCTACCTGCGCACCGACGACCTCGTCGAGGGCGCCGCGCTGATGCTCGCCGTGGCCCGCGTCTCGGAGGCGCTGGCGGCCCGCATCGAGGTGCAGTTCCGCGAGCAGATCCTCGGCCACCTGGTCGCGGGCCGGCCGGATGCGCGCCTGGCGGCGGCGCTCCCCGTCGGGGACATCCCCGACTCGCCGTAGGGTCATCCCGGATGGTGCGCGCGGGTGTGGCGCGCGATCTTGGTCCCATGCCCGAGACCCCCGACTCCCCCGCCCCGGACGAAGAGCCCACGACGTCCGCTCCCCGGCCCGACGAGCAGCCCACGACCTCCGCTCCCCGGCCGGACGACGCACCGACGACCTCCGCTCCCCGGCCGGCTCCCGGCCCCAGGCGCCTGCTGCGCAGCCGCGACGACCGCGTCCTCGGCGGCGTCTGCTCCGGCATCGCGCGCTACTTCGACATCGACCCGCTGATCGTGCGCATCGCCGCCGTGGCGCTGGCCTTCGTCGGCGGCGCCGGCGTCATCGCCTACATCGCGGCCTACTTCCTCGTCCCCGCCGACGACGGGACGGGGCATCCCGTCAACGACAGCCCCTCGCGGCTGGCCACGATCATCGGCGCCGTCGCCATCGTCCTGGCCGGCATCGCCCTGCTGGACGGCAGCTTCGGCTTCGGCTTCGCGTGGACCCTGGCGCCCTTCGGCTTCCTCGTCCTGATCCTGGCCATCGCCGGCCAGCGCCTGCTGCGCCGGCGCGGAGAGGAGCCGGCCCCCACGCGGATCCTCAAGATCACGGTCCTGCTGCTCGGCACGCTGGTCGCCTGCGTGCTGCTGTTCGCCGGCTCTGCCTGGGCGACGGCGGCCGGCGGCGGCGCGGTCGTCGCGGCGCTCGTCGTCGCGCTCGGCGTGGCGATGGTCGCCCTCTCCTTCCGCTACCGCGACGCCCGCTGGCTCGCCCTGCCGGCCCTCGTGCTCGCCATCCCGGCGGGCATCGTGTCGGCCGCGGGGATCGACTTGGACGGCGGCGTCGGCCAGCGCACCTACACGCCGGCCGCCATGGCCGACCTCAAGCCCGGCGGGTACCGCCTGGGCGCCGGCGAGCTGGAGCTCGACCTGCGCCGCATGCATTGGCCGGCCGACGCGCAGGTGTCGGTGAAGCTCGACGTCGGCACCGGCCACGCGCTGGTCCTCGTCCCCGCCGACGTCTGCGTGCAGGCGCGGACGCACGCGGGCCTCGGCTACGTCGACGTGCTCGGCCAGACCTTCGGCGGCGCCGACGTCGACGACGAGGTCGGGACCGTCGCCCGCCACCCCGGCCGCCGGCTGGTCCTCGACGGCGACGTCGGCATCGGCGCGCTGGAGGTCAGCCACCAGCGGCCCGGCAGCGACTGGCGCGATCACCGCAGCGGCGTCCGCGCAAGCATCGGCGGCCCGGACGTGATCCCCAACCGCCTGGCCGACGCCGGCTGCGCCGGTGCCCGGGCGTGAAGCGGCCGGACCTCCCCACCCTCGTCTCCGGACTCAGCGTCATGGTCCTCGGATCCGTCCTGCTGCTCGACAGCGCCGGCTCGCTGCAGCTCGACTTCGGCTCGCTGGCGCCGCTGGTGCTGACCGTCGTGGGCATGATCCTGCTCGTCAGCGGGCTCGCGCGGCGCGACGGCGCGTGAACGGCGTGGACGCACGCGGGATGATCTGCCGGTGAGCATCGCCGCTCCCACCTCGCCGTCGCGCCCCGCCCTGCGGCGTGACCCGGACCGCAAGCTGGTCGCCGGGGTCGCTTCGGGCATCGCACGCACGCTCGGGATCGACCCGCTGCTGGTTCGCGTCGGCTTCGTGATCGCAACGGTCGCGTCCGGCCTCGGCGTGCCGCTGTACCTGCTGGGCTGGATCTTCATGGCGCCGGCGTCGGGCGGCGCGCCGCTGGCGTCGCGCCTGCGCGCCCGGCCGGGCAGCTTCCAGGTCGCTGCGGGCGTCGGGTTCCTGGCGCTCGCCGCGCTGCTGACCGTGCGCGAGCTGGGCCTCTGGTGGAGCGACGCGATCGTCTGGCCGTTCGTGCTCGCGGTCTCGGGCGGCACGCTCGTCTGGCGCCACGTGACCACCCGCTCGGCGACGCCGGCGCCGGCCGTGGCCCGCACCCCGCGCGGCCCCGAGCAGCCCGCCGAGCCGGCCCCGCTGCCCGAGCCGAGCACCCGCCTGGGAACGAGCGACCTGCGCGCGATCTACCAGGGCGGCTTCGGCGTCGCGCTCGTCGTCGGCGCCGCGCTGCTGTTTTTGCAGGCCAACGGCGCCCTCAGCGGCGCGCGCGACCTCGTCCTCTCGCTCGTGGTGGTGACCCTCGGGCTCGGCCTCGTCCTCGCCCCCTTCTGGCTGCGCCTCGTGCGCGGGCTGACCGCCGAGCGCGCGGAGCGGATCCGCTCCCAGGAGCGCGCCGAGGTCGCTGCCCACCTGCATGACTCGGTGCTCCAGACGCTCGCGCTCGTGCAGAAGCGCGCGGACGACCCGCGCGCGGTCGCCACGCTCGCTCGCCGCCAGGAGCGCGAGCTGCGCACGTGGCTCTCCGGCGCGCCCGAGGCGCGCCCCGACGAGCGGCTGGCCGACGCGCTGCGCGCCGCCGCCGCCGAGGTCGAGGAGGCCCACGGCACGCCGGTGGACGTCGTCACCGTCGGCGACCGCGACCTCGACGACCGCACCCGCGCGCTGGTCGCCGCCGCGCGCGAGGCGCTCTCGAACGCCGTCCGCCACGCGGGCGTGGACGCGCCGATCTCGCTCTACGCCGAGGTGACCGAGGGCCACACCGAGGTCTTCGTCCGCGACCGCGGCCGGGGGTTCGACCCGCGGGCGGTGCCGGAGGACCGGCGCGGCGTGCGGGAGTCGATCGTGGGCCGCATGGCCCGACACGGCGGCCGCGCCGCCGTCCACAGCACGCCCGGAGAGGGCACGGAGGTGGAGCTGGTGTTCGATGACTGAGCCTGTCGAGCCATCCGGCCCGCCCGGGTCCCTGCCGACCGTGGTGCTCGTCGACGACCACGCGCTGTTCCGCGCGGGCGTGCGGTCCGAGCTCGAGGGCCTGGCCGAGATCGTCGGCGAGGCCGGCGACGTCGAGGGCGCGGTGCGCGAGATCGTGGCGCTGGCGCCCGACGTCGTGCTGCTCGACGTGCACCTGCCGGGAGGCGGCGGCGTGGAGATCCTGCGCCGGCTGGCGATCGAGGCGCCGGTCGCCAAGTGCCTCGCGCTGTCGGTCTCCGACGATCCCGAGGACGTCATCGCGGTCATCCGCGCGGGCGCGCGCGGCTACGTCACCAAGACGATCTCCTCGACCGAGCTGGTCGAGGCGATCCACCGCGTCGACGAGGGCGACGCCGTCTTCTCCCCCCGGCTCGCCGGGTTCGTGCTCGACGCGTTCGCCGGGGGCACCGGCGCCGGCAGCGGGGCGCCGGCCGAGGGCGCGGCCGACCCCGAGCTCGACCAGCTCACGCCGCGCGAGCGCGAGGTGCTGCGCCACATCGCCCGCGGCTACCTCTACAAGGAGATCGCCCAGCGGCTGGGGATCTCGGTCAAGACCGTCGAGGCGCACGTCAGCGCCGTGCTGCGCAAGCTCCAGCTCTCGACCCGCCACGAGCTGAGCCGGTGGGCGGTCGAGCGACGGCTGGTCGATTGAACGGCTAGGTTTCCATCCGGTCATGCCCCGGACCCACCTGCTCACCGGCTTCCCCGGCTTCCTCGCCGGGCGGCTCATCCCGCGCCTGCTGGCCGACGACGACGAGGCGCGCATCGTCGCCCTGGTCGAGCCGCGGATGGTCGAGCGTGCCCGCGCCCTGGCGCCCGACGGCGTCGACGTGCAGCCGGGCGACATCACCGACCCGGCGCTCGGCCTGGACCCGCGCACCTACGACCGGCTGGCCGGCGAGGTCGTCAAGGTCTTCCACCTCGCCGCCGTCTACGACCTCGCGGTCGGCTCCGAGCTGGCCGAGCGCGTCAACGTCGCCGGCACCCAGCACGTCCTGGACTTCTGCCGGCGCGCGCCGCTGCTCGAGCGCCATCACTACATCTCGACGGCCTATGTGGCCGGGCAGCGCTCGGGGCTCGTGCTGGAGGACGACCTCGCCGAGGGCCAGTCCTTCAAGAACTTCTACGAGTCCACCAAGTTCGCCGCCGAAGTGCTCGTCCGCGCGTCGATGGACGCCATCCCCACCACGGTCTACCGGCCGGCGATCGTCGTCGGCGACTCGCTCACCGGCGAGACGCAGAAGTTCGACGGCCCGTACTACCTGCTGCGCTCGATGGCGGGACCTACGGGCGCGCTGCTGCAGGTCGGTCGCGGCGACGCCCCGTTCAACGTGGTGCCGGTCGACTTCGTCGTCGCGGCGATCGCGGCGGGCTCGCGCGACGCCGAGGCCGTCGGGCACACGCTGCACCTCGTCGATCCCGAGCCGGTGTCCTCGAAGGAGCTGGCGCGGCTGCTGGCGCTGGAGTACAAGGGCCGCGAGCCGAAGATCCCGCTGCCGCCCGGCGTCGTGGACCGCTCGCTGAAGTACGCGCCGATCCGCAAGCTGTTCGGCGGCACCCCGCGCCAGTCGATCACCTACCTCAACCATCCGGTGCAGTTCGACACCGCGCAGGCATCGGAGATCCTGGGGCGCAACGGCCTGAGCTGCCCGCGGTTCGCCGAGTACGTCGGCCCGATGGTGGCGTTCTACGCCGCGCACGAGCACGACGACGCGTACCGCCCGGCGCACGAGAAGTAGCCGCAGCGCGGGCGGCCAGCGGCGTGCGTCACGCGCGCAGGCCGTCGATGACGAACTCCACGAAGCGCTCCGCGTCGATGGGCGCGCTCTCGCGGGCGGCCATGACGGCGCCGACGGCGCACATGAGCGCGGGGACGTCCTGCACCGTGAACGTCGCCCGCATGCGGCCCTGGGCCTGCGCGCGCTCGATCAGCTCGCCGACCACCCCCGACAGGATCTGGCGCTCGGCCTCGGCGCGGGCCACGGCCTCGCCCACCTGGGTCCAGCTCATCCGCTGCTGGAGCGTCGCGTCGCGCGCCATCGCCGCGAACGTCTCGCGCAGGAAGCCTTCGAACGCGTCCCAGCCGTCGTCGGTCTCGGCGCCCCAGCGGCGGGCGACCTCCGCATGGTGGCGGAACTTCGTGGCCATCAGCTCGCCCAGGAGCGCGGCCTTCGTCGGGAAGTGGCGGTAGACCGTGCCGACGCCGACGCACGCCACCCGGGCGACGTCGTCCATCTGCGCCTGGAGGCCGGCCTCGGCGAAGACGTCGCGCGCGGCCTCGACGATCCGCTCGCGGTTGCGGCGTGCGTCGGCGCGCTGGGGCTTGGGCTCCGGGGAGCTCATGTCCGCACTGTAGCGGCGCGGGTTGACAAGCGGAACGGCTTCTCCGTATGGTTCTGCACGAAGCGGAACCACCTCTCCATATCTCAGGATCCCGGAGGATCTCCCCCCTTGCCTCCCGCATCTCCCCAGAACACCAGCAAGTGGCTGGCCCTCGCGCTGCTGGCCACCGCGCAGTTCGTCGTCGTCCTCGACGCGTCGATCGTCAACGTCGCCCTGCCGTCGATCGGCAAGGCGCTCGACTTCAAGCAGGACAACCTGTCCTGGGTCGTCAACTCCTACACCCTGGTCTTCGGCGGCTTCCTGCTGCTCGGCGGCCGGCTCGCCGACCTCCTCGGGCGGCGCCGCCTGTTCATGGCCGGCCTGCTGCTGTTCGCGGCCGCCTCGCTGGCCGGCGGCCTGGCCCAGAGCGAGATGTGGCTGATCATCGCCCGGGCGGTGCAGGGCCTGGGCGCGGCGCTGGTCTCCCCCGCCGCCCTGAGCATCGTCACGACGACGTTCCGCGAAGGCTCCGAGCGCAACACGGCGCTCGGCGTCTGGGGCGCCGTGGCGGGCTCCGGCGGCGCGGCCGGCGTGCTGCTCGGCGGCGTGCTGACCGAGTGGGCGGGCTGGGAGTGGGTGCTGTTCGTCAACGTCCCGATCGGCCTGGCCGCCGCCGCCCTCGCACCGCGGCTGCTGGGCGAGAGCCGCGACGTCGACCGGGTGCGCCACTTCGACGCGGCCGGGGCGGTCACCGTGACCGCCGGCCTGGCGATCGGCGTCTACGCGCTGGTCGACGCCAACAACGCGGGCTGGACGTCCACCCAGACGCTCGGCCTCGGCGCGGTCTCGATCCTGCTGCTGGCCGCCTTCACCGCGATCGAGCAACGCTCGCACGCGCCACTCGTGCCGTTCTCGATCTTCAGGCTGCGCAGCCTGCGCGGCTCCAACATCGTCGGTCTGCTGATCGGCATGTCGCTGTTCGCCATGTTCTTCTTCATCTCGCTGTACCTGCAGCAGGTGCTGCACTACAGCGCGCTGAAGACCGGCTTTGCGTACCTGCCGCTGGCGTTGTTCATCATCTTCTCCGCCGGCGCGGCGTCACAGCTGGTGACCAAGGTGGGGTTCAAGCCGACGCTCATCGTCGGGCTGCTGTTCGTCGCCGCCGGCCTGTTCTGGTTCGCCCAGGTCTCCGCCGACGGCTCCTATCTCGGCGACGTGCTCTTCCCGTCGCTGCTGGCGGCCATCGGGCTCGGCCTCGCGTTCGTGCCGGTGACCATCGGCGCGGTGACGGGGACCAAGCCCGACGAGGCCGGGCTCGCCTCGGGCCTGATCAACACCTCGCAGCAGGTGGGCGGCGCGCTCGGCCTGGCGATCCTCTCCTCGATCGCCAACAGCCGTACCGACAGCGTGCTGGCCAGCGGCGAGCGCAATCCGGCCGTCGCGCTGACCGAGGGCTTCCAGACCGCGTTCCTCGTCGGGACCGGCTTCGCGCTGACCGGCGCGTTGCTGGCCGCCGTCCTGATCTCCTCACGCGACAGCCGCGAGCAGGTCGAGGCGGCGCGTCAGGGCGAGGGCGAGGGCGACGCCGAAACCGTGCCCGTCGCCGCCTGAGTCGACGGACCAAGCTGCACGGCCCCCTGCCGAGTGGGCCGCGCATGGAGGGGGCGGCGCGTGGTGGCGCCGCCCCCTCTGACCGTCTTCACCCCGGTGTCCGCGGCGACCTAGGCCACGGGCTCCCGGGGCCGCCAGCCGTCGCGCGCGTGGTCGAACGCGTCCCAGTCGATCGGCGTCGGCGGGTCGGTGTCGGGCCCGTCGCCGCCGCCGCCTCCGCCGTCGTCGTCCCAGCCGTCGTCGTCGCCGCGGCGCCGGGCGACCCAGGCGGCCAGGCACAGCGCCTCGACCCCGCAGACCACGAACGCGCCGGCCATCCCGTCCTGGCCCTCCAGCAGCGCCTCGCCGGCCAGCACGTACAGGCAGATCGAGAGCCCGACGAGCGTCCGGGCCAGGCGCTCGTGCGCCCTGGGGGCGGGCACTCCCAGGAACGCCCGTGCCACTGAGAGCACCAGCGCAATCGCCAGGACGGCCTTGATCTCGAGCGGCAGCGCGCTCACAGGACCGAGGCTACCCCCAACGGCCGCTGACGCAAAGTGGTCCGGCGCCCCAGAGGCGCCGGACCTGGTCCTACAGGGCCTTGAGCTCTTCCGTGATGTCGGCGACCGATCCCTTGGCGTCGCCGAAGAGCATGCTGGTCTTGGGGTTGACGAACAGCGGGTTGTCGATGCCGGCATAGCCCGAGCTCATCGAGCGCTTGAGCACGATGACGCTGGCAGACTCGTCGACGTTGAGGATCGGCATGCCGTAGATCGGGCTGTCGGGCTTGTTGCGCGCGTCGGGGTTGGTGACGTCGTTGGCGCCGATGACCAGGGCGACGTCGGTGCGGCTGAACTCGCCGTTGATGTCGTCCATCTCGCGGAGCTGGTCATAGGGCACGTCGGCCTCGGCCAGCAGCACGTTCATGTGGCCCGGCATGCGCCCGGCGACCGGGTGGATCGCGTACTTGACCTCGACGCCCTTGGCCTCCAGCAGCTTGGCCATCTCCCGAACCGCGTGCTGGGCCTGGCTGACGGCCATGCCGTAGCCCGGGACCACGACGACCAGGCGCGCGTAGGCCATCTGGATCGCGACGTCGGCGGCGCTGGTGGAGCGCACCGTGCCACCCGAGGCGCTGGTCGCGCCCGCGGCGGCCTCGATGGTCCCGCCGAACCCGCCCGCGATGACCGACGTGATCGAGCGGTTCATCGCGATGGCCATCTGCTGGGTCAGCAGCGTGCCGGACGCGCCGACGATCATGCCGGCGACGATCAGCGCCGTGTTGTTCAGCGCGACGCCGGTCGCCGCGGCCGACAGGCCGGTGAAGGCGTTCAGCAGCGAGATGACGACGGGCATGTCGGCGCCGCCGATCGGCAGCACGAGGAAGATCCCCAGCAGCCCCGCGCTGACCAGCAGCGCGATCATCAGGAGCTCGGAGTCGGAGCCGGCGACGATCGCCGTGCCGCAGGCGACCGCGATCGCACCCAGCACGACGTTGATCATGCTCTGGATCTGCGCGCTGCCGATGACCTTCGAGCCACCGTCGATCAGCTCCTGGAGCTTGCCGAAGGCGACGTTGGAGCCCCAGAAGGACACCGAGCCGACGATCGCGGCGAACACGCTGAAGATCGCGACGTAGGTCGGGACGTCGGCGAACCCATGGGAGTCACGGAACTCCACCCACGCGATCAGCGCGACCGCGCCGCCGCCGACGCCGTTGAACAGCGCGACCATCTGCGGCATCTGGGTCATCTTGACCCGGCGTGCCGCGGGGACGCCCACGGCGGTGCCGATCGCGACCCCGAGGACGATCAACACGATGTTGTTGATGTGCGGGACCAGCAGGGTCGCGATCACCGCGACGCCCATGCCGACCGCCGCGATGCGGTTGCCGCGCACCGCGGTCTTCGGGCCGGTGAGCCCGCTGAGCCCGTAGATGAACAGCCCGAAGGCGACGATGTAGAGGATCGACCGGAAGCTCGGGTCCGTGACGAAGGAGGCGATCACGCCGTGCCCTCCTCGGTCGACGCTGCTTCGATCTCGTCCTTGGGCTTGGCCTTGAACATCTCGAGCATGCGATCGGTGACCAGGAACCCGCCGACGACGTTGATCGTGCCGAAGGCGACGGCGATCACCAGGAGGATCTTGTTCAGCGTGCCGTCGGCCAGGCCCTCGACCAGCAGCAGGATGCCGCCGAGCACGACGATGCCGTGGATGGCGTTGGTGCCCGACATCAGCGGCGTGTGCAGCGTGTTGGGCACCTTGGAGATCACGGCGTAGCCGACGAAGCCGGCCAGGACCAGGATCGCCAGGTTGGTGACGAGCATGGCTTAGAGCACCTCTCCGTTCTTGACGACGCAGGCTCCGGCGACGATCTCGTCCTCGAAGTCCGGCGCCAGCGCCCCCGACTCGTCGTCGGCCAGCAGCTCCAGCAGGGCCTGCAGGTTGCGCGCGTAGAGCGCGCTCGCGTGCTCCGGCATGGTCGCCGGCAGGTTCAGCGGCGAGACGATCGTGACGTTGTGCTTGACGACGGTCTGGCCGGGCTCGGTGAGCTCGCAGTTGCCACCGGTCTCCCCCGCGAGGTCGACGATGACGCTGCCGGGCTTCATGCCCTCCACAGCCTCGGCCGTGACCAGGCGCGGCGCGGGGCGCCCCGGCACCAGAGCGGTCGTGATGACGACGTCGAAGCCCTTGGTCGCATCGGTGAGCGCCTGCTGCTGGCGGGCCTTCTCCTCGTCGGTCAGCTCGCGGGCGTAGCCGCCCTCGCCGGCGGCCTCGATGCCGAGGTCCAGCCACTTCGCGCCGAGCGACTCGACCTGCTCGGCCGTCTCGGGCCGTACGTCGTAGCCGGTGGTCTGCGCCCCGAGGCGGCGCGCGGTCGCCAGCGCCTGCAGCCCGGCGACGCCGATCCCCAGCACCAGGACCTTGGCCGGCGGGACGGTCCCCGCCGCGGTCATCAGCATCGGGTAGAAGCGCGTGGACTCGGTGGCCCCGAGCAGTGCGGCCTTGTAGCCCGAGACGTTGGACTGCGAGCTGAGCGCGTCCATCGCCTGAGCGCGCGAGATCCGCGGGATCGCCTCCATGGCGAACGCGGTCGCGCCGGTCTGCGCGATGGCCTGCAGGCCGTCGGGGTTGCCACGCGGGTTGAGGAAGCCGATGAGCGTCGTGCCGGGGCCGAGGTGGCCGAGCGCACCTGCGTCGGGGGGCGCGACCTTGACCACCACCTCGGCGCCCCAGGGGTCGCCGATCGTCGCGCCGGCGTCGGTGTAGAGCTCGTCGGGGACCAGGGCGGCCTGCCCGGCCCCGCCCTCCACGACGATCTCATGACCCTTGCCGACGAGCTTGCGCACGACCTCGGGCACGAGGGCGACGCGCCGCTCGTCCTCCGCCGATTCCTTCGGGACGCCGATCTTCATAGGAGGCGCGGACCCTATACGAGCAGGAGCCGGGTGCGAGGCGTGGTGCGCCACTCCGCACAGGCTCGTGGCGATTGCCTCAGCAGCGCCCGGGGCGGCGCGCCGCGACGGAGACCGGCAGGCGCCGGCCGCTCAGCGCGACGGTGGCGTCGACGGAGGCCAGCACGCGGCTCCCGGCGTCGGTGCGCGTGAACTGGAAGGCGCCCCCGGCCCGCTGCAGGCTGCCCAGCGCGCGCGCCGCCCGGGCGTCGCTGCGGCCCATGGCGCGCTGGGCCTCGAGCGCCAGCGCGGTCGAGTTGGCCTCGTTGCGGTCGCGGCGCCCGAGGGCGAACCCGCCCGCGGCGGTGCGCTGGGCGAGCATCCACCGCAGGCCGGCGCGCAGCGAGCCGTTGCGCGCGCTGGTGCCGGCGGCACGGGCGGCGAGGATCGCCATCGCGGTGCTCGTGACGTCGTCGGCCCGGCCGCCCGACCGCGACAGGTCGAAGTTCCACCCGCCGCCGCCGCGCGCGCCGAGCAGCACGCGGACGGACCGCGCCGAGGGGCCGGCGCGCAGGGCGTGGACGGCCAGCATCCCGAGCGTCTGGTCGAAGATCGTCGAGCCGTAGCGGCCGGCGCGTCCGTAGCGCTGCAGGCGGCCGAGCAGGTCGAGCCCGCCGGCGCCGCAGCGCGGGTTGCCCGCGCCGGAGGCGACCAGGGCGAGGATCGCCTTGCCGGTCGCGCCCGCGGTCTGGGCGTAGCCGTTGGCGCCGGCGCGCAGCGCGCGGGCGCGGCGGGCGGCCTCGGCGTCCGGCAGGCGCCCGGCGGCGCGCAGGGCGACGATGGTGTCGGCCGCCATGCCGTCGGCGCCCGGGCGGACGGCGCCCGAGAGGTATGCCGCGCCGGCCCGTGCGGCGCTCGCGTCGGAGGCCTGGGCCGCAGCGGCGGGGCCGGCGAGGGCAGCGCCGGTGAGGACGAGGGTCAGGGCGGTGCGCGTACGGCGATGCGTCATGCGGGCGGGGGCTCCAGCGGGGTCGGGATCACGGGGGTGCTCGGGGCGGCGTCGGTCCAGCGGACCTCCAGGCGTGCGCGGTAGCGCTGCAGCACCCGGACGAACGCCGGCCCGAAGGCCAGGAAGAAGACGACGTTGCCCACCGCGTGGGCGATGTCGAAGGGCAGGCCGGCCGCCTCGACGGCGCCCCACTGGGCCAGCGACGGCGTTCCGCCGGCGGCCGTGAGCGTGGAGAGGTTGGTCAGCGCGCCGAACATCAGGCCGCAGAGCGCGCAGATGACGGCGGTGCTCCAGCGCGGCAGCCGCCGGCCGGTGACGCGGGCCCACCCGGCGCCGATGATGCCGACCAGGCCCCAGGCCGCCATCTGCCACGGGGTCCACGGACCCTGGCCGAAGACGAGGTTGGAGCTCAGGCCGCCCAGCGCGCCGACGGCGAACCCGGGCGCGCCTCCGAGGACGTAGCCGCTGAGCAGCACGATGTCGGTGGTCGGCTTGACGTTGGGCAGCGGCGCGAAGGCGATGCGCCCGAGGGCCGCCAGCGCGGCGAGCGTCGCGACCATGGCCAAGACCTTGGACGACGGGTGCGTGCGCTCGTACCAGGTGAAGCCTGCGGCGAGGACGAGGCCGAGGATGCTGAAGGTGGTCAGCTGCCAGGTCACGGCGCGACGACCTCCTGCGCGCGCAGCACCGCGGCGCCCGCGTCGGGCAGCAGCGCGCGGCCGCCGGTGACGCGCGCGGTCTCGGTGGCGAAGTACCAGCCGCCGGCCAGGACGGAGGTGGCGGGGCCGTCGGCGATCGGGCGTCCGTCGGCCAGGAGGATCACCCGGTCGGCCACCTCGGCGGCGAACTCGGGGTCGTGGGTGGCGACGATCACGGCCGTGCCGCCGGCGGCGAAGGCGTTGAGCCGGTCGGCGAGCGTCGCCTTCGCGGCGCGGTCCATGCCGCGGGTGGGCTCGTCGAGGCCGATGACCGCCGCCGGCCCGGGCGAGTCGAGGACGATCGCCAGGGCCAGGCGCTGGCGCTGGCCGCCGGAGAGGTCGTGCGGATGGCGATCGACGAGGTGCTCGAGGCCGACCGCCGCCAGGGCCGTGGCCGAGGCCTCCTCGCCGACGTGCTCGTGCAGCAGGTAGTCGTTGGGATCCTGCAGCAGCAGCGCGACGCGGCCGTTGGTGGTGACCTTCCCGCGCGTCGGCGCCATCAGCCCGGCGGCGTGACGCAACATGGTGGACTTGCCCGCGCCGTTGCGGCCCATGAGCGCGACGCGCTCTCCGGGCGCGACCGCGAGGTCCACGCCACGCAGGACGGTCGCGCCGCCGCGACGCTCGTGCCAGACGCCGTCGAAGGCCAGGGCGGCGGCCCGGCGCTCGCGGCGCTTGGGGTGGCGCGGAGCGGTGGTGTCGCCGGCGTCGAGGGCGCCCTCGGCGTCCAGGTCGATCCCCCGTGCGCGCAGGGCCCGGCGTGCCTCCTTGACGCCCGTCGGCGGTGGCGTGATGCCCGCGCCGTGGAACATGCGTGCGACCGGCGTCTGCAGCTCGGGTGAGGCTCCCGCGGCCCAGGCGAGGAACTCCGGCGGCGGCGCGTCGCAGGCGATCGCCCCGTCGGCGAGGACGACGACGCGGTCGGCGGCCGGCAGGCAGCGCTCCAGCCGGTGCTCGGCCAGCACGATGGTCGTCCCCCACTCCTCGTTGAGCCGGCGCAGCAGCCAGATCAGCTCGTCGCCGGCGACGGGGTCCAGCTGCGACGTCGGCTCGTCGAGCAGCACGAGGCGCGGCCGGCCGGCCAGCGCCGCGCCCAGCGCGACGCGCTGCAGCTCGCCACCGCTCAGCTCGGTGGTCGCGCGATCCAGCAGCGGCGCGATGCCCAGGGCGAGCGCCGCCTCCTCCACCCCGCGTGCGACCGCCGCCGGACCGTGCCCGCGGTTCTCTAGCGGAAACGCCAGCTCGGCACGCACGGTCGTCAGCACGACCTGCGACTCAGGATCCTGGAAGAGCGACCCCGCGATCCGGGCGACCTCGGCGGGTCCGTGCTCGCGCGTGTCGAGGCCGCCGACGCGCACGTGCCCGGCGAACGTCCCGCCGTGGAAGTGCGGGACCAGGCCCGAGGCCGCACGCAACATGGTGGACTTGCCGCCGGCGCTGCGCCCGGCGAGCACGACGAACTCGCCTTCGGCGACCGAGAGCGAGACGTCGCGCAGCGACGGCACCTCCGCGCCGGCGTAGGTGTAGGTGACGCGCTCGAGCTCGAGGACCGGCGCGCTCATGCGATCCCCCGGCGGGCCACGAGCGGCGCGAGCGCGATCAGGGCGAACGCCGCCGCCAGCACGGAGGCGCTCGCCGCGCCGCCCGAGGCGATCACCGGATAGGGGGCGAACGGCGCGATCGGGACGACGCGCGCGGCGACGGTCAGCGCCGCGATCGCGATCGCCGACGCCGCGAAGGCCAGGTCGTGGCGCGACCATGGCCGCGCGCCCACCCGGCCACGGCGGGCGGTCCCGTAGCCGCGGACCTCCAGCGTCGCCGCGACGTCGAGCGCGCGGTCCAGCGCCCCGCCGGCCACCGCGCGCAGCACGGCCATCCGCGCGGCGGCGCCCTCCCCGCCGCCGTCGGCCCGGCAGCGCCGTGCCTCCTCGATGCGCCGGGCGTCGGACGCGAGCACCGGCACGAGCCGCGTGGCGAGCGTGGCCGCCAGCGCGCTGCGCACCGACGCGCGCCGCATCAGCCGCAGCAGGTCGTCGGGATCGACGGCCACGGTGAAGAGCGCGAAGGCGCTGGCGACCACCAGCAGCCGCAGGCCGAAGAGCGCGCCGTAGACCAGCGCCTCGAGGGTCAGGTCGACCTGTCCGAAGGGCGGGATCTCGCCGAGCCGCGCCAGCACGGTCAGGCCCTCGCGCACCACCAGGACGTTGACCAGCGCGACCACCAGCGCCCACGGCGCCATCCACGCCGCGGTCCGCGCAACCTCGCGCAGCACGCCCGCGCCCGCTGCGCCGGCCAGCACCGTCAGCGCGAGCGCGACGAGCACGATCGGATGCTCGGCGGCCAGCGCGGCCGCCGCCAGCGCGGCGCACCACGCGCCACCGGCCGCGGCGCGTGCCGCGTGCAGCGGGCTCGCGCGGCGGCGGTACCTCACGGGACCTCGGGCAGCGCGACCGGCTTGCCCCCCGACAGCGCGATGGCGAAGCGTCCGGCCAGCGCCCCCTCGTCGAAGGCGCTTGCGGCGGTGGCGATCCCCGCATCGTCGGTGCCCGTGACGACCCAGACCGGCTCGCCGCCGGAGCCGCCCTTGCGGTCCTCGACGGCCGACGTGGCGGCGACCAGGCCGGTCCTGGCGCCGAGCGTCCGCGTCGCTTTGCCCCGGCCGTCGAGCAAGGTGATGGACTTGCCGTCGGCGGCCGGCTTGGCGAAGACGCCGCTCGCCGCCGGTCCACGCTCCAGGAGCTTCGCGGTGGTCTCACCGCGCAGCGCGATCCACGGGCCGACGAGCACGCGCAGCGTGTCCTGGACGAAGCTGTTGCCGACGCCGCCCTTGGCGGCCGGCAGCCCCAGGCTCGTGAGCTTGTCGTACACGGCGTTGCAGGCGTCGGAGCTCGGGTCCACGCACTCGACGCGCGTCGGCAGCCGGCGACCGTTCACACCGTGGACGAACGGCTCGGGGAACGATCCGACGACGGCCGGCACGCGATCGGTGACGCCCCAGTCGTGGAAGTCCCACCACACCCGGTCGCCCTGGTGCACGCGCACCGAGGTCGCGCCCTTGTCGGCCTGGATCCCGTTGACGGAGAAGAACCAGTCGACCGGCCGGCCATTCTGGTGCCCGCCGCTCGTGCCGTCGACGGACTGCACGAAGCCGCCGCCGTAGCGCGTGGTCACCTTCGGCGCGTTGCGCTGCAGCAACCGCATCACCGTGTCCGAGCCGCCCGTCTTGGGCTGGTCGGTCTGCACGACGCCGTCGTGGCCGAAGTCCTTGGTCACCAGGAGCTGGGTCTCGCCGGGCGTCGAGCCCGCGCCCAGGCCGCAGCCGGCCACCGCCGCCGCCGCGAGGGCGACGGCGGTGACGCAGGACAGGCGGCGCCGGGCGCGGTCGCTACGCAACGGTGAACACCACGCGCGACGTGCCGCGGGCCAGAGCGGCCGTCTTGTTGCCCGCCTTGTCGACCACCTGCAGGTCGAGGACATAGCGCCCCCGGCCGAGCTTGGACGGCAGCAGGTAGCTGAAGTCCTGCTTGGGCCCGACCGAGAAATACGTGCCGCCGGCCGCGCCGCACTTCTTCAGCGTGACGAACCGCTCCTGCTTGCCGTCGTAGCGCGCGCAGCGGCCGCCGTCGTTGCGGGTCAGCCGCACGCGGACGTCGGCCAGGCCGGCGGGCTCGTCGGCGACGTGGCCCTTGAGCTCGCGCGGGCCCTGACCCTTCTTGTACTTCTTGCCCTCGCTCACCGAGGTGAACGCGCCGTTGGCCGCGCGCCTGTCGGGCGAGCCGCAGAGGCCGTCGTCGCCGCGGGTGACGCACGGCGCGCCGGCCACCGCGGTCGTCGTCGTCGCGGTCGCGCTCCTGGTCGTCCCGCAGAACCCGTCGCTGCCGGTGGTCGCACAGCCGGCGATGCGCGCCGGCGCCCGGTTGCCCTTGGTGGCGACCAGCGTGTAGGGCCCACCCGGCACCGTGACCTGCGCGGTGCCATCCGCGCCGGTGGTGGCCGGGGCGCCGGCGCCGGAGATCGTCGCGCCCGACGACGACGTGATCGTCGTGACGCCCGGATCGAGCCCGGTCGAGCCGAAGTTCGTCGAGGTCTCGCGGACCGTGACGACGGTCGCTTGGCCGGGGACCAGCGTGGCCGGGGCGTCCAGGAGCACCGGCTCCTCGTAGCCAGCCGAGGCGTAGGCCCCGCTCCAGAAGAACACCACCTTGTCGCCGTCCTTGACCGCGGCGGTGCAGCCCGGGTCGTTGACGAAGGTGCCGTTGAGGTAGAACGACCACGAGCCGCCGGGCCCGAACGGATGGGCCTCGCCCCTGATCACGTCGACGGTGGAGGCGCCGCCGCCCCAGTCGCCGCCCGTTGCCGCGTCCAGCGCGCCGACGATCGTCGTGCCGTCGCAGTCGATGCCGCCGGGCTTGGTCACGTGCGCCGGCGTGCTGACGGTGACCGGCGCCGACTGCACCGCCTGCCCCTCGATCTCGACCGAGACCGATGCTGCGTGTGCCGCGCCCGTGGTCGCCACGAGCGTGAGGCCTCCTACCAGGAGGCCGAGGATCTTGTGCTTCATGCGGGTGCCACCCCTTGCCGCGAGGGCGTCGAGTCCTTGACGGTCGGAGGCAGGTCTCCTGGCTTCCGGGCCTCTCCTCGTCCGCGCCTTCCCGGGCTCCTTGATCCCAGTGGCTGCGCCGTCGGGCGGCGCGTGCGGCGAGGCTCTCGCCCGATCACAGTGGCGGGTCCGCGCCGGTCTCGCACCGGCTTCCCTTCACCACCGACCCTTGATGGCGCCAATCGTACCGCGCGCCCGGCGTCCGAGCCCCCCGCCCGACGTTAGCCTGCGGCCTGTGACCGTCAACCTCACCCGGATCTACACCAAGCTCGGCGACGGCGGCGAGACCCACCTCGGCGACATGAGCCGGGTGCCCAAGACGCATCCGCGGATCGAGGCCTACGGGGTCGTCGACGAGCTCAACGCCCACCTCGGCGTCGCGCTGACGCTGCCCGACCTGCCCGAGCAGCAGGCGCAGTGGCTGCGGCGGATCCAGAACGACCTCTTCGACGTGGGCGCCGACCTTGCCGTCCCCCATGGCGGCGACCGCGCGCGGCTGCGGGTCGACGAGGGCTATACGACGTGGCTGGAGGGCGCCTGCGACGAAGTCAACGCGACGCTCGAGCCGCTGAAGTCGTTCGTCCTGCCCGGCGGCACGCCGGCGGCGGCGCACCTGCACGTCTGCCGCACCGTCTGCCGGCGCGCCGAGCGCCGCGCGATCCAGGTCGACGACGGCAACCCCGAGGTCGTGCGCTACCTCAACCGGCTTTCGGACCTATTGTTCATCCTGAGCCGCGCGGCCAACGGCGGCGAGGAGCCGCTGTGGCAGCCGGGCGCGACGCAGACGGGCCCGGGGACCGCGGCGGCCGAGGCCGACACCGCTCCCGGCGACGGCGCCTAGGGCTGCCCCGCGGGCGCGCGCGAGGCGCGGAAGCCCGTGGCCATCATCGTCGCCAGCGCCGTGGCCAGCACGGCGATCGCCACGGCACCGACGACGAACGTCGTGTGCGTCGCGGCGTAGCCGAGCAGCGCGTGTGGGCGCGCGAGCGCCAGGCCGATCGCCGAGCCCGCGGCGAGCATCGCGACGCCCACGGCGGGGACGACGTCGACCGGGTGCGTCACGGCCTCGGCGCCGCGGCGGGTGGGCCAGCGCCGATCGGCGGCCGCGACGGCCGAGATGCCGAGCAGGACGTAGATCGCGGCGACGAGGTAGCCGCCGAAGACGTCGGACGGGAAGTGCCAGCCGAGGGTGAGGATCGCGTAGGCGATCGCCAGCGCGAAGGCGGCGCCGAGCGCGGCGACGGTCGGCCGCAACCGCGGCGGTGCGGCGAGGACCGCGCAGAGCGCCATCGTCATCGCCGCGGTCGAGTGGCCGCTCGGCCACGAGGCGGCGCCGATCTGCGAGTTCGGGCCGAGCCACTCGTCCACCCGCTGGGACGCAAGCAGGTGCTTGAGCGCCTCGGTCGTCGCGCCCGACACCACGAAGACGACCGGGATCAGCAGCGCGACGCGCCACCGTCCACGGGCGAGCGCGACGAGCGAGAGGACGAGGCCGACGAGCGCATACGGCGCCGGGTCGGCGAGGTGGGCGATGCCGTTGAGCACCGGGCTCAGCTGCGGGCCGTTGAGGTCCAGGAACCCGTTGAGGGTGCGGGCGTCGCCCTGCCGGGTGATCGGCACGAGCTTGGCCAGGACACCGGTGGCGGCCAGCGCGCCGAGGCACAGCAGGGCCACGAGCAGCGGTGGTCGGGGGCGACGCAGCACCCCGAGCACGGTAGCTGCAGCAGATCAACGCACGGTGAAGGCGGAGTCTGGAGCGTGCTGGCGGCGCGACACGCGACGGAAGGTGCGCGAGACGAACGGCACCTTCGAGGCATCGTGCCCGTGGGGTGCCGTCCGTCCGCGCAAACGCCGCGGTGGGGTGCTACCGCAACGGCTTGAAAAAGAGCGACGAGATCATGGACCAGAGCCACCGACCGGGAGGGCCTGACGGAACCGGCACATGGCTGTGCACTATGTCCACGCGCGTCGCGGCGCGCTACTGGCCGGAAGTCAAGGGTTGCCGTCAGATGCGGCGTAGGCTGGGAGCGTGAGCGCACTGCCCGTGCTGCCGATCGCCGCAAGCGCCCCGGACCGGGCGGCGCTCGTTCGGCGGGCGCAGCTCCTGGCGGCGCTGGGCGTGGCCTGGCACGTGCTCGAGGCCGCCGTGGCGATCCTCGCCGGCGTCGCGGCCTCGTCGGTCGCGCTCGTCGGCTTCGGCGCCGACTCGCTGGTGGAGTCGGCGGCCGGGATCATCGTCCTGTGGCGCTTCGCCGCCCGCCGCGTCACGTCGGAGCACGCCGAGCGTCGCGCTCAGCGGCTCATCGGCGCGTCGTTCTACATGATCGCCGCCTACGTCGCTTTCGAGGCGGTGCGATCGATCGTCGGTGGCGACGAGCCGAGCGTGTCGTGGGTCGGCATCGCGCTGGCCGCGGTGACCGCGCTGACGATGCCGCCGCTGGCGATCGCCAAGGGTCGCGTCGGCACCGCGTTGGGCTCGTCGGCGACCGCCAGCGAAGGCCGGCAGAACATGCTCTGCGCCTACCTCTCGGTCGGCCTGCTGGTCGGCCTCGGCGCCAACGCCGCGTTCGGCTGGTGGTGGGCGGACCCGGCGGTGGCGCTCGTCATCGCGGCCGTCGCCGTGCGCGAAGGGCGTCAGGCCTGGCGGGGCGAGGACTCGTGCTGCGCGGTGCCGCGGCTGGAGGCGCCGGTGTGCGCGGATGAGTGCTGCAGCTCGCCGGAGGCTTGACGCGGCGCGGGGCGTTGCCACGGTCGTACCTTCGAGGGCCGTGCTCTTTTAGGAGAGAGCGATGTCAGAGTCGAGCGTGAGGCGCCCGGGGCGGCCCCCACAACGACGAAACCCCCGAGTGATCGGGGGTTTCTGAGTACCGCCACGGGGATTCGAACCCCGGTTTCCGCCGTGAGAGGGCGGCGTCCTAGTCCCCTGGACGATGGCGGCAGGGGCTGAAGAGAATAACAAACCATCCGTGGGCGCTCCGCCTCGCCCACGAGCGGACGCGGAGCCCGGGCCGGACGCTATGCTCGCTGCTCGCCGGCGGATGTGGCGGAATTGGTAGACGCGCGGCGTTCAGGTCGCCGTGGGAGCAATCCCGTGGAGGTTCGAGTCCTCTCATCCGCATGCAGAAAGGCCCGCACACCCGCGGGCCTTTCCTCGTTCTAGGGTGTCGCCACCAGCGTGGATCCGTGGGCGAGCCACGCTGCTGCCGCGCGTCGCGCACGCTGTGGCTGAGACATACTGCGCGCCGTGAAGAACCGGGTGACCGTCCTTGGAGCCACAGTGCTCGCCGTCGGCGCATCGGCTGCGGCGCTCGCCAAGGACACCGCCCCCGCTGCCGCCGCCGCTCCCCGAGTCGCATGCGGGACGAAGGTGCTCTACGGCAAGTCGCTGCCCCTCAGCGTGGTGGGGCGCGGCATCTCGTGTGCCGAGGTCCGCAACATCGTCTCCGGCACGTGCCGGGACGGCAAGACGTGGTCGTGCTTCTCGTTCCGCGCGCCCGACCCCCTGCTGGTGTGGTTCAAGAGCGACGAACGCTTCGCAGAGCACTGGAGCACGACGATCGAGGCGCGGCGCTACCCATGCACGCAGGCCCACGTCTCGGCCAAGGCTTGGGCGCGCGCACGACGATCTCCGAGCTCGGCGTTCCCGAGCCAGCAGCAGGTGCTCGCCGACGATCTCATCCGCTGTGGCCAGCTCCGCGGCAAGACCTACAAGATGCTGACCGCGCTGCTTGGGCGTCCAGACGAGCAGTCCAAGCAGAACGGCGCACGATCTGCCGGCTGGCAGATCGGACTCGAACGGGACTCGTTGTTCCAGGTCGACAGCGAGTACCTCAGCCTGCGGTTCGGCCGAGATGGCGTGCTGCAATCCGCCGACATGACGCAGGGCTAGCTGTCTCGCTCAGGGCGTCGCGACGACCGGGACCGTCGGGTCCGTCGCCGCGCCGGCGTCGATCAGGCCCGCACCGTACTGCTCGTCGACGCCCGGGGTGCCGAGGTCGCGCGCCGTGGCCTTCAGGCGCGCCTTGATGGCGTCGGGCGTCGGGTTGGGGCCGAGGACGCCGGAGGCGATGACCAGGGCGGCGGTCGCGCTGACGGCGGGCGCGGCCATCGACGTGCCCTCGTAGTCGGTCGGGAACCCGAAGGCGCGGTTGTGGCGACCGCGGTAGGTCTCCTGGAAGATGTCGCGACCCGCCTTGGGCTGGGGCTGGCACAGGCCGCCGGCCGGGACCGCCGCGTCCTTGCCGCCACCGGGCGCCACGAGGTCGAGCCGTGAGCCCTGGTTGGAGTAGTCCGAGAGGCAGCCGTGCTCGGTCGTCGCGCCGACCGACAACACCGACGACGCCCGCGCCGGATAGGCGACGGCGGTCCGGCCCTCGTTGCCCGACGCGCCGATGACCAGCACGCCCTGGCGGCGCGCGTAGGTCAGCGCGTCGAGGATGTCGGGGATCTCGTCGGCCAGGACGTCGGCGTCGAACTCGAGGCTCATGTTGATGATGTCGGCGCCGTGCTTGGCCGCGAAGCGGATGCCCGCGGCGATGCTCGACTCGTCTCCCGCCCCGTCGGAGTTGAGCACCTTGACCGGCATGATGCGCGCGCCGTATGCCAGGCCGGTCAGGCCGACGCCGTTGTCGGTGGCCTCGGCGAGCGTGCCTGCGACGTGCGTGCCGTGCCCGTTGCGATCCTCGGGGTACTCGTCACGACCCGAGCAGGCCAGCGTCGTGCCGTCGTGGGCGCAGAAGTCATAGCCCTTGACGAACTGCGACGGGCTGAAGTCGGGCGAGCGCTTGAGCCCGTCGCGGTTGGCGTAGGCGGCGCCGGTGTCCAGCGCGGCGATGATCACGCCACGGCCGCCGGAGCGCCCGACGGCACGGAGGTTGGCCCACGCCCGCGGCGCGTCCACGCCGACGCCCGACAGGAAGTTCCACTGCAGCTGCTGCCAGCCGGCGGCGATCCCGGAGTCGCCCGGGTCGTTGGGCACGTAGGGCTCGACCGCGGCGGCATGGGCGACCACGCGCGACCGGGCCCAGCGCACGTCGGAGCGCGCGCGCAGCCGCGCGAGGGTCGTCCGCACCGAGGCCGTACGGGCTACTTGCACGTAGCGGCGGCCGCCGCCGCGCAGGCTGACGACCAGCCCGCGCTGCACCGCGTTCGGCGCCGACGACGCCCGGGCCCGCAGGACCGGGGTCCCGGACTCGGCCCGCGCCGGCCCCGGCGCCGCCGCCAGCCCGACCACCAGGGCGGCCGCCAGCGCGGGCGCCGCCGCAAGGGCGCGCACCCTCCGGCCCGCACGGAGGTTCTGGGACACGTTCGGCAGCATCGAGGAGACCGGGTTGCACTCTAGAGCGCGTCAACCGCGCAGACGGAAGGTCCCCGCCCACGATGCACCCGAATCGCCCATCCCTTGGCGCATGCGGACGTCGACCATGCGTCCGGGCCGCCTCCGCGCCCACGACCGTGCAGACGACCACGGGAAGGTGGACATCCGCCTGTCCGAAGTGCTCGCCGCACTCTCCCATGCCCTCGACATCACCGAGGGTCAGCCGCGCGGGCACTCCGAGCGCACGTGCCTGATCGCGATGCGCATCGCCGAGCAACTCGGCCTCGACGAGCAGACCCGCTCCTCCCTCTTCCACGCCGCCCTGCTCAAGGACGCCGGCTGCTCCTCCAACGCCGCCAAGGTCGCCGCGCTCTACGGCGCCGACGACGCGGTCGTCAAGCGCGACCGCAAGGTCACCGACCACCTCGACGCCACCCAGTCGGTCCGCCACTTGGTGCGCTCGACGGCCCCCGGCCGCTCGCCCCTCGCCAAGGCGCGCCAGCTCCGCCTGCTCGTCGCCCACGGCTCCGCCGGCTCGCGCGGCCTGACCGAGCTGCGCTGCGAGCGCGGCGCGGCCGTCGCGCGCAGCGTCGGCCTGAGCCTCGAGGCCGAGGCGGCCATCCGCCACCTCGACGAGCACTGGGACGGCCGCGGCTACCCCAACAGCCTCGTCGGCGAGGCGATCTCGCTCTGCGGCCGGATCCTGTGCCTGGCCCAGACCGCCGAGGTGTTCTGGCAGGACGGCGGCGCGCCGGAGGCCTGCCAGGTCGCCCGTGACCGGCGTGGGACGTGGTTCGACCCGGCGCTCGTCGATGCGCTCTGCGCGGCCGAGCACGACGACGCCTTCTGGGGAACGCTCGCCGTCCCGCGCGTCGCGGCGCTGGAGCCCGTCGACCGCCTGCTGCTCACCGACGACGACGGCCTGGACCGCATCGCCCAGGCCTTCGCCGGGATCGTCGACGCCAAGACGCCCTACACCGCGCGCCACTCCGAGGGCGTCGCCGAGATCGCCGTGCGCCTCGGCGCCGTGCTGGGCTTCGACGCCGACGGCCTCCGCGAGTTGCGCCGGGCGGGGCTGCTGCACGACATCGGCAAGCTGGGCGTCTCCAACCGGATCCTCGACAAGCCCGGCAAGCTCGACGCCGGCGAATGGGCCGCCGTCCGGCGCCACCCGCAGTGGACGCTCGAGATCCTGCAGAACGTGCCGGCGTTCGCCGAGCTGGCCGAGCTCGCCGCCAACCACCACGAGAAGCTCGACGGCTCCGGCTACTTCCGCGGCCTGACCGCCGAGCACCTGACGCTGCCAGCCCGGATCCTCGCCGTCGCCGATATCGCCGAGGCGCTCAGCGCGGCCCGCCCCTATCGCGACGCGCTCGCCCCCGACACCGTCCTGGACATCATGCGCAGCGACGCGGGGCACGCCCTGGACGGCCGCGTGTTCGCGGCGCTGGAGGGCGTGCTGCCGCAGTGGTCCGCCACCACGCCCACGGCCGCGCCGGCGCCACTGCGCGCGGCGGCCTGACCGTCAGCGCGCCCACGTGGGGGCCGCGTCCCACGCGTCCACCCGCACGTACTTCAACAACGCCAGCGCCCGCAGCGTCGGGCCGATCCCGGCCGATGAGCCGAGCTCGCCGCAGCGCAGCGCAGCGCTCGCGTCGAGCTTGCCGATGAACAGCCGGTAGGCGTCGTCGCCGGTGCACGACAGCTCGAGGTCGACCTCCGCCCCCGGCGGCACGCCCTCGACCACGCGCGCGTCGCCGCCGCGCAGATCCAACACGAGCGCGGCGTCGGGCTCGCTGAGCGCGAAGCGCACCACCTGGTCGAGCCGCCCCACATGGGCGCGCATCGCCGGATCGGCGGCCAGCGCGTCGCGGACCCGCCCGCCCAGCTCCACGTGGACGGCGGCGGCGTCGGCGAACCGGACGGCGTCGCGCTCCGCGCGCAGCACGGCCAGCACGTCGCCCGCGCTGCGCACCGGCGGCATCGCGTGCAGTCGCTCCAGCCGCACGTCGGCGAAGGCGTCGCCACGCTCGGCGTCACGCGCGACCACCGCGGCGTAGTGGCGCGACGCCGCCGCGCCCCAGGTCACGGCCGCAGCGTCGCGCTCCCACTCGCGCGGCGCGAGCCGCATGATCCAGCCCGCGCCCTCGGGGTCGCGCGCCAGCAGGCCGGGATCGTCGATGAGCTTGGGGTTGACCGCCAGGACCGAGCCCCCGACCGGCGCCCACACGCCGAACGTCCCGCCGGCGGCCGCGACCGTCGCCGCCCGGTCGCCCGCCTCCAGCGCCGCGCCCGGCTCGGGGAGCGTCAGCCGTAGGCCGTCGCCGAGATCGCGCGCCAGCGCGGCCGTCAGCCCGACGACCACCGCGCCGAGCGCCGTCTCGACCCAGAGGTGGGCGTCGAGCGCGATCCCCCGCGACCCCGTGCCGAAGGCCGCCGGATCCACGGCGGGCGCGGCCGGCGCCACGCGGTCGTGCTCGCGCGGACGGCCCGCGGGCCAGACCGGCTCCGGGCCCCACAGGTCGTCGGGCAGCGACGCGCCGTGGCGCAGTGCCTCGGCGCTCAGCCGCTCGGGCGCCACCAGCGGCACGCCGTAGCGCTCGGCGGCCCGCTCGAGCGCGACGCGCTGGTCGTGGTCGGCGCGATCGGGCAGCGCCAGCGCGGTGATGCAGGCGTGCTGGGCGCGGAAGCCGGTGCGGTGCACCTCCATGTCGCCCCAGCCGGCGATCGCGCCGACCGCCTGGTCGGCACGGAAGTCCAGCCGCCGGTCGCCGGGGTCGGTCAGCGCATACAGCCCGCACATGCAGTCGGCCACCGGCGGTTGATGGCGGACGTCGCGCGCGCAGACGGCCTCGTTGGCCCCGGGCTCCCAGGGCAGCGCCGTGAACGTCCACGGGCGCAGCCGCCCATCGGGCTCCACGTGCCAGGCGCGGTAGCCGACGACGGCCTCCAGGAAGTCCGGGGCAGGCGACGTCATCGGAGCGCCTCGGCCGCGCGAGCGAGCCCCTGGCGAGCTCGCGCCCGGAAGCCGAGCCCTACGGAAACGAGCCCTCTGGGCGAGGCCTCCAGGGCGTGGTCTTCCGCGGTCACGCCGGAGCGGGCTCGCGCGCCGGCTCGTGCTCGCGTTCGGCGGGCGCCGGGGCGTCGTCGTGCTCGCGCGCGGGTGCAGGCTCGCGGGCCGGTGTGGGAAGCCGCAGCGGCTCCACGCGGATGCGCCGCGACGGGCCCGGGAGATCGAGGAGGACCGGCATCGGCGCGGGAGGGTAGACCCCACCCCCGATGGCAAACCTGCGAATCGGCTGCTCGGGCTGGATCTACCGTTCGTGGAAGGACGTCTTCTACCCCGAGGGTTGCCCGCAGCGGCGCTGGCTGGAGCACTACGCGAGCCAGTTCGACACCGTCGAGGTCAACAGCACCTTCTACCGCCTGCCCAAGCGCGAGGCGGTCGCCCAGTGGGTGACGCGCACGCCCGAGGACTTCGTCTTCACGGTCAAGGCCAGCCGCTACCTCACGCACGTCCGGCGCCTGCAGGACATGGATCAGGGCGTGCAGCGGTTCTGGGAGCGGATCGAGCCGCTGGCCGCCACGCCGAAGATGGGCCCGGTCCTCTGGCAGCTGCCACCGAACTTCCACCGCGACGACGACCGCCTCGGCGCCGCGCTGTGGCAGCTGCCGCCGGGGCGCCACGCGTTCGAGTTCCGCCACCCGAGCTGGTTCGTCCCCGAGGTGGTGGAGATGCTGCGCGAGCACGGCGTCGCGCTGACCATCGCCGACCACCCCGAGCGCCCGTGGCAGCCCCACGAGCTGACGGCCGACTTCACGATCGTCCGGTTCCACTACGGGGCGCGCGGCCGGCGCGGCAACTACAGCGAGACCGAGCTGCGCGCCTGGGCCGACCGGCTCGCGCGCTGGCGCCGGGAGGTCGACGTCTTCGCCTACTTCAACAACGACTGGGAGGGATTTGCCCCGCGCAACGCCCGGCGCCTGCAGCAGCTCCTGGACGCATCGCGGGTCCGGTAGGCGGCGTCCGCCCCGCCAGATCCGGGACGATCACGTCTCAGATCGTCAAGTTCCGCCTGTGTGCGCCCGAGTACACCGGGAGACATGGGCCATCAGGTCGACCGTCTCGCCGCGCACCTGCGCTCGACGCCCGACGCCGAGCGATCGCTCGCGGGCCAGGTCGGCGGCGCCCTGTGGTTCCTTGCTTCGCTCGCGACGATCGCCCTGCCGCTCTTCCCGCAGGTCGACACGCCGCTGTACCCGTGGCCGCTGCTGTGGTGCGCGGGCGCGCTGGCATGGGGAACCTGCTCGCTCTTCCTGATCGACTGGCGCCGGGTGCCGGGCTGGGCGCTGCCCGCCGCCAGCGTCGCGGCGGTCGTCGTCATCGCGGCGATCACGCACCTCACCGGCGGCGTCGACTCGCCGGCGCGCCTGTACGTCCTGTTCGCACTGGCCTACGCCGCGTGCTTCCTCAGCGTGTGGCAGGCCACCGGGATCACGGTCGCCTGTGCCGTCGCCTGGGCCCTGCCGGTCCTCGACGACCGCAGCGCCGCCACGGCCTTCGGCGAGCTGGCCATGGTGCTGCCGACCTTCGCCGTGGTCACCACGGTGCTGCTCACCGGTCGCCAGCTGCTCACGACCATGCGGCAGGCCGCCGACGACCTCTCCGAGGAGCACCACGCGCTGCGCAGCATCGCCACCGCCGTCGCGGCGGGCCAACCGCCCGAGGTGGTCTCCAGCCTCGCGGCCGAGCAGGCCGGCCGTCTGCTGCGCGGCGACGGCGGCGGCATCCTGCGCTTCGACGCCGATGACCACGCCACCGTCGTCGGCTCGTGGCAGCGCACGGGCACCGCGGTCGCGCTGGGCGTGCGGATCCCGGTGGTGTCCGACAGCCCGCTGGAGGACATCCGACGCGGCGGGCACAGCCGGCGCAACGACGACACGACCGCGCCGGGCCAGCGCCGCGCGAAGATCCTCGTCGAGCAGGGCTTCACGGCCTGGGCCGGCACCCCGATCCACGTCCGCGGCCGCCTCTGGGGCGCGCTGTGCGTCACCGCGGTCGAGGCCAACTCGCTGCCCGCCGACGCCGAGCAGCACCTCTCCGAGTTCGCCGAGCTCGTCGGCATGGCGATCGCCAACACCGAGGAGGTCGCCCGCCTCAACGCCGACGCGACGACCGACCCGCTGACCGGCCTGGCCAACCACCGTGCCTTCCAGGAGCGACTGCGCGCCGAGCTCTCGCGCGCCGCGCGACACGGGAGATGCCTCTCGGTCGCGCTGGTCGACGTCGACCGCTTCAAGACCATCAACGACGCCGGCGGGCACGGCCTCGGCGACGAAGTGCTCCAGGCCGTGGCCGCGCATCTCCGCGACCACCTGCGCGCCGGCGACGTCCTGGCTCGCATCGGCGGCGACGAGTTCGCCGTGCTGCTGCCCGAGGTCGGCGGCGAGGATGCGGTCGCCGCGCTCGAGCGCGCCCGCCGCACGATCGAGCGCGCGCCCTTCGCCGGCGGCGCCCGCGTGACGATCTCGGCCGGCGTCTGCGACGCGCGGCACTCCACCGACGCTGCGACGCTGACCCGTTACGCCGACGGCGCCCTGTACTGGAGCAAAGAGCACGGCCGCAACCGGGTCTCGACCTTCGACCCCGAGACGATCCACGAGCTGTCGGCCGCCGAGCGCCTGCAGCACCTGCAGCGCTCCCAGGCGCTGGTCGGCATCCGTGCCCTGGCGCGCGCCATCGACGCCCGCGACCCCAGCACCTCCGAGCACTCCGAGCGCGTCGCCAAGCTCACCGCCCGCCTGGCCGAGCAGCGCGGCTGGACCCCGGACCGCGTGGCGCTGCTGCACGAGGCGGCGCTCGTGCACGACGTCGGCAAGATCGGGACCCCCGACGCGATCCTGCTCAAGCCCTCGCGGCTGACGCGCGAGGAGTACGAGGTCATCAAGGGCCACGCCGAGATGAGCGCGCGGATCGTCGAAGAGGTCCTCGACGCCGAGCAGGTCGACTGGATCCTGAGCCACCACGAGCGGCCCGACGGCCTCGGCTACCCGCGCGGGCTGGTCGGCGACGCGCTGACCGAGGGCGCGGCGCTCCTGGCGGCCGCCGATGCATTCGACGTGATGGTCAGCGCCCGCCCGTACTCCCCCGGCCGCTCGATCGACGAGGCGCTGCGCGAGTGCCACGCGCTCGTCGGCCAGCAGTTCACGCCCGCGGCCGTATCGGCGCTGGAGGGCATGTACGGCCCGGCCGACGCGCTCCGCCACGCGGCGTAGGTCCGCGGCTACTCCGAAGCCCCCGGCCACGGCGACCGCACCCGCGTGAACGTCCGCTCCCCGTACGCCTCACGGGCCGAGTCGGTCGGCTCGCTCACCGACGCCCCGTGGCGGGCGGCCACCGGGTCGACGAGGTACTGCGTCCTGGCCTCCGGCAGCCGGTTGCCGAACATGAACAGGACGCACCCCTGCTCACCGCTGCCGATCATGATGTGGCCGGTCTCCGCCGGGCAGTGGAAGTAGTCCCACTGGCGCAGCACGCGCTCCTCGCCTTCGACGACCACCAGGCACTGCCCCTCGAGCACCAGGAACCCCTCCTGGTTGCCCTCGCGGTGGTAGAAGCCCGTGGACTCGCCGGGCGGGAGCACGTGCGCTCCGACACCGATCTGGTTCGGCACCCCCTCGGCCTCGATGGCGAGCCATGTCCCGGCGCGCTCCATCGTCTCCCAGGCCGCGTCGCGGAGGTTGAGGACGAACCACCCCTCCCCCTCCGGGACACGTCCTTCGTCGGTCTCGACCAGCTTCGCCTCGCGCATGCGCCGAAGCTAGAGCACGTGTGGGATGTCCTACAAGATCACGGCCTGGCGGACGGCGGCGCCGGCGGCCAGGCGGTCGAAGCCCAGGTTGATCTCGTCGATCGTGATGCGATGCGTCAGCAGCTCCTGCACCGGCAGTCGCCCGTCCTGGTAGGCCTTGACGAACTTCGGGATGTCGCGGTCGGGGACGCACGACCCCAGGTAGGACCCCTTCAACGTGCGCTCCTCGGTGACGAGGCTCACCGCCTGGATGTCGAGGCGCTGCTCGGGATGCGGAAGGCCGACGGTGACCGTCGTGCCGCCGCGGCGCGTCGCCTCGTAGGCCTGCGCCAGGACGCGCGCGCTGCCGACCGTCTCGATGACCTTGTCGCCGCCCCCGCCGGTCGCCTCGCGCACGGCGTCCACGACGCCCTCGCCCGCGTGGATCGGCGTCGCGCCGAGCCGGCGGGCCTGCTCGAGCTTGTCCTCCACCATGTCGACGGCGACGATCTCCGCCGCGCCCGCCATCTTGGCGCCCAGCAGCGCGGCCAGCCCGACGCCGCCCAGGCCGAAGACGACGACCCGGTCGCCCTCGGCGACCTCGGCGCTGTTGACCGCCGCGCCCACGCCGGTGAGCACCGCGCACCCGAAGAGCGCCGCGATCTCGGCCGGCAGCGACGGGTCGACCTTGACCGCCGAGTTCGCGGCGACCACCACGTGGTCGGCGAAGGCCGACACGCCGAGGTGATGATGGAGCTGATGCCCGCCCGCGGCGCCCGGCTGGCTCCAGCGCCGGCCGCCCGACAGCAGCGATCCCGCCGCGTTGGCCGCGGCGCCCGGCTCGCAGAGCGCGGCACGCCCGGCGCGGCACGGACCGCAGGCGCCGCAGACGGGGACGAACGACAGCACCACGTGATCGCCCTCGGCGAAGCCGGGCGTGTCGCCGCCGGTGCCGACGACCTCGCCGGCCGCCTCGTGGCCCAGGACCATCGGCATGACGCGCGGGCGCGAGCCGTCGATCACCGACAGGTCGGAGTGGCACAGGCCCGCCGCGCCGACGCGCACCAGCAGCTCGCCGGGCCCGGGCGGATCCAGCTCCAGATCGACGATCTCGAGCGGGCGCGAGTCGACGTAGGGCTTGGGCAGCCCCATCTCGCGCAGCACCGCGCCGCGCACCCTCATGCCAGCCGCTCCAGCGCGCCGCGGATCGCCGGCGGGATCGGCACGGGCCGGCGGTCCTCGCGGTCGACGAACACGTGCACGAACCACCCGGTCGCCGCCGGCGCGTCGGCCTGCTCGCCGAACAGCCCGATCTCGTACTTGACGCTGGAGCTGCCGAGGTGGCCGACGCGCAGTCCGGCGTCGACGCTGTCGGGGAACTCGATGGCCGCCGTGAACGAGCAGTGCGACTCGGCGCACAGGCCGATCGCCGATCCACGGTGGATGTCCAGCCCGCCCTCGCGGATCAGGTACGCGTTGATGATGGTGTCGAAGAAGGCGTAGTACTCGACGTTGTTGACATGGCCGTAGACGTCGTTGTCGTTCCACCGCGTGGGGATGGTCATCCGGTGCGGGTAGTCGTCGCGTGTGGTCATGAGCGGTGGCGGAGCATCAGGCGGCGGATCAGGTCGTCGTCGAAGGCGGCGGGCTCGGTGGTCGAGATGAAGTCGTCCAGCAGCGCGACGAACCGCCGCGGATCGTCGTTGAACGGGAAGTGCCCGGCGCCGGGGAACGTCTCCAGGCGGCTGTTGGGCATCAGCGCGTGGGCGTCGTGGCCGTGCTGCACCGGGATCATCCGGTCGCGCTCGCCCCACACGATGAGCGACGGCACGTGCTCGGAGAGGTACAGCCGGTCGGACGCGTCGACCCGCTGGCCGGCCGGGTCGATGACCGAGCGGGCGGTGTGCACGAAGGCGCGCCGCGCGTCGGCGTCGCCGAGCGACTCGAAGCCCTCGGTGAGGCCGCGGACGTCGGCGCTGGGGCGCACGCCCACCCGGCTCAGCAGGGAGCCCACCGCGGCGCCGGCATTGCGCAACGGCGAGGAGGCCAGCAGTGGCAGGACCCACTCGGCGCCGGGCAGGGTCGCGGCGCGCAGGACGAGGCTGACTTCGCCGCCCAGCCCGCCGGAGTCCACCAGCACCAGGCGCTCGATGCGATCGGGGAACTGGTAGGCGAACTGCATGGCGACGCCGCCGCCCAGCGAGTGGCCGACGACCGTCGCGCGGGGGATCTCCAGCGCCACGAGCAGGTCGCGGATGCCGCTGGCGTAGGCGCCGAGCGAGTAGTCGCCGCGCGGCTTCGCCGAGCGTCCGTGCCCAAGGAGGTCGGGCGCGATCACCGTGTGGCGCTCGGCCAGCGCCGGGATGACCTCGCGCCACGTCCGCGAGCTCGACGTGATGCCGTGGATCAACACGACCGCCGGCCCCTCACCCACGCGCCGGTAGGTGACGGGGTGGCCGTGCAGCTCGATCTGCTGCGAGGAGGAGTCGATCATCGCCCGCCCGGCAACATACCCAGTCTCCGGGCGAACTAGGTGAACAGCCCCGAACCCACCCAGTCCTGCGCGTCGCGGGCGCCGGGCGGCAGGTAGAAGTAGCCACCGCCGGTCGGGACGACGTAGTCGATCAGCGGCTCCCCCGCCAGGCGTCCCTGGACGACCTCGAACTGCCGCGCCGGATCACGGTTGAAGGCCACGAACAGCAACCCCATGTCGAGCTGGCCGGCCTCGTCGATGCCACGCGAGTAGTTGTAGCCCCGGCGCAGGATCCGCTCGCCCTCGGTGGCGGCGGTCCGCGGCCGCGCGAGGCGCATGTGGGCGTCGAGCGGGATCCGGTCGCCCTTGGGGTCGCCGGCGTAGTCGGGGTCGTCGAGCTCCTTGCGCCTGCCCAGCGGGGCACCGGTGTCCTTGAGCCGCCCGATCATCAGCTCCTGCTCGGAGCGCGCGACGCGGTCCCAGAACTCGACCCGGTTGCGAATCGTCCGCACGACGGCGTACGTCCCGCCCGCGCCGTCCCAGACGAGGCGGTCCATCAGCCCGGCGTCGCCCGTGTCAGGGTTGGCCGTGCCGTCCTTGAAGCCCAGCAGGTTGCGGCCGGCGCCGGAGCCGCGCGAGGCCGGCGGCAGGAAGCCGTCGACCTTCCACCGTGCGGCCAGCACCCCGCGCGTGGACCGCATCAGGTCGCGCAGCGCGTGGATCAGCCCGTCCTCGGTGTCGCCGCAGAGCTGCAGCAGCAGGTCGCCGTGCGTCTCGGCGGCGACGAGCGCGTCGTCGCCGAACACCGGCATCGGCTTGAGCGCCGCGGGCCGGCGACCGGCAAGCCCGTAGCGGCCGTCGAACAGCGAGGCGCCGACGCCGATGGTCACCGTCAGACCATCCGGGGTGACCGTCGGCCCGACCACGCCGGAGTCGGGCGTCGGGCCGTCGCCCGGCGCGCCGAGCAGCGCCTCGTATCCCGCGCTCAGCGCGCGACCGCGCACCGACAGCTCGCGCACGCCCTCGGCGAGCTCGGCCGGCGAGGACGTGATCGCGTCGAACGCGACGACGATCGCGTGCGCCTGGCGCTCGGTGAGAACCCCGGCCTGGTGCGGGCCGTCGAAGGCGAAGCGCCGCTGCAGGGCGGCGGCGGGATCGGACCCCGGCGCGGCGCCGGCCGCGCCGGCCTCGCCGCCGGCGTCCGGACGCCCGGCGAGCCGATCGAGCGCGACGCCGGCGCCCAGCGCCGCGCCTCCGGTGAGGAACTGGCGACGACGCATCTAGCGGGCCTCCTGGTCGCCGAAGGCTCGCTGCACGGGCCGGGCGGGACGCGGATCGACGATGTCGGGGACGTAGGCCAGGCGCTCGGCCGCGGCGGCCGTCAGCCCGGCCAGGCGCTCGCGCCCCCGCTGGGACACCGCGTCCCAGCGCGGGAGCGCGCCGCGCTGCTGGGTGGACGACAGCGCCCGGCTCAGCTGCGCCAGCGCGCGGTCGGCGCGCACGACCACCGCCGGGTTGCGCCGTACGAGCAGCGGGCGCAGCGAGTCGAGCACGACCTGCGTGCCGCGCAGGTTGCCGCGCAACGCGGTGAGCGCGGCGCCACTCCACGGGCTCGCCTGTCCGGAGAGCTGCAGGTGCAGCGTGTCCTCGAGGACCTCGTGGGCGCGCAGCGCGTACTCGAGCGGATCGATCGCGATCCGGCCGACGTGCGTGCGCAGCCGCGCCACGTCGCGCGTCAGCCGAGCGGCGGGCGCGGCGGCGTCGCGGGTGGAGCTGCGGCCCCAGAGCGCAAGCTCGACGCGATGCAGGCCGGTGAAGCGCCGCGAGCGCGCGCCGCCGGGCAGGCCGGCGGCACGACCGTTGATCGCGGCGTCCAGAGCCCCGAAGGCGCCGTAGGCGGCGCCGATCTCCTCGTAGCGCTCGTCGGCCGCCAGCCAGGCTCGGCGGGCTCCGGCCAGGTCGCCGGCGGCCGCCGCGGAGCGCAGGCGCGCGACGTCGCGGAGCATGACCTTCAACTTGGCGCGGACGTGGCGGCGATAGAGCGCCGTCGGGCCCCGGAAGTCCGCGGCCCGCACGCGCGGGATGTTGCCCGAGAGGATCACCCGGGAGGCGACGGTCGCGGCGGGCGGCTGGCGGGCGGCGGAGCGGTTGCCGTTCTTGCTCGCGCAGCCGGCGGCAAGCGCGAGCACGAGCGCGGCGGCGAGCGCCAGGACGACGACCGGAGACCTCGGGCGCATCCTCAGCACCCCTTCCGGACGCTGGTGATGGCGTTGAGCGGATGCTCGGAGTAGGTCGCGATCGTCGGGTCGTAGTGGGGCGCGAGGCGGGGCGTCGCGGCCGCGGCGAAGCAGCCTCCGGCCAGCAGGCGCACGCGATAGCGCGTGGTCTGCGGGGTGCCGCGCAGGGTCTCCCACCGAACGCGGCAGCGCATCGCCGGCGCGCCGGGGGTGCAGCGCACGTCGCGCAGCAGCCCACTGGGCAGGTCCTGGCCGAGGTCGCTGGCGCCGTCGCGCGGCTGGTCGAGGACCGCGAGGCGGTCGAGCGCGGTCCGGAAGCCGTTGCCGAGCTGGAGGGCGATCGCGTGGCGATCGAGCGCGGCGGGCGCGCTGGCCGGGATCGCCGGCAGCACCGGCGCGGCATGCCCCGGTGCGGCGGCGTCCCCGGCGTCCCCGCAGGCGGCCAGCGCCGGGAGCGCGAGCACGGCGAGCGCGGTGACGAGAAGTCGGTGGGTCATCGGTCCTTCGGTCAGGTCCTTGGAAGGCAACGCCGCGGCGCCCGGGTCCTGAGGAACCCGGGCGCCGGTGGATGCGGCGCGTACTGCTCAGCGGCGGACTACGGCTTGACCGTGACCCGCTTGCTGAACGTCGCGGCCTTGCCGCCGCCCTGCGGGCGGAAGGTCACGGCGAGGGTGGCGGCGACCTTCTTGCCCTTGTACTGGCGTGCCGCCTTCGAGGTCGAGCGCTTGAGCTTCAGCGTCACCGCGCCGGTGCTCTTGACCGAGCCGTTGCCGGCGGCGAGGGCCACCGCGTGACCCTTGTTGGTGGTCTTGAGCGTCGCCGTCAGCGCGCCGGGGCCGGCGACCTTGCCCTTGACGGCCGTGTAGCCGTTGAGGAGGTCGTCGAACACGACGTGGATCGTGATCGTCCCGCTCAGGCCCTTCGGGCCCTGCGGACCGATCGGGCCCGGGGCGCCGACCGGACCCGCCTGGCCGGCGGAGCCGGCGTTGCCGTCGGGGCCCTTGCCGCCCACGGGACCCTGGTCACCGGAGGGGCCCTTGTCGCCGGCGGGGCCCTGCGGGCCCGGGTCGCCGGTCGGTCCCTTGTCGCCGACCGTCTTCTCCGGCGCGGTGATCTCGAACGTGTCGTTCTGGCCGTGCTGCTGCGTCATGAAGATCCGGACGCCGCTCTGCTTGGCCGGATCGCCGGCGCCGAGGAGACCCGACTGGGTCGCCGAGCCGTCGGAGACGAAGACGCCGGTCGGCTCGTTGTTGGTGTGCTGGTTGTTGGCCGACTCGGTGTCGCGGCCCAGGGCGACGAGGCGCTTGGCCTCGCCGTTGGCGTTGGCGAAGGACGAGCCGACGTCGTAGGACCAGACCGAGTCCAGCGCGTTGAGCTGGTTGTGGAACGTGTCGCCACGGTCCTCGGTCGTCAGGAACGTGTCCTTGTCCAGGAAGGTGATGTTGTCGAACGCGGCGTGGTCCTGGTCGCCGAGGACGATGGTCTTGACCGTGCCCTCGTCGGCGCCGGCGCTCGGCATGTCCAGGCGCAGGTACGCGCCGTAGGCGCCGCGCTGCGCGGCACCCGGGTACTGGCCGGCCGTGAGGTCGGTGTCGCCGGTCTCGTTGAACACGTAGGACGTGAAGCCCGAGCCGGGGACGAACTTGCCGTTCTCGGGGCGCTTCAGCGGAGTCGCCGCAGCCTTCTTGGCCGCCGCGTTGGCGTCGAAGCCGGCGGTGCCGTCGACCTCGGTGTCGTGCACCGTGACCCACTTGGCCTGCAGCGAGGCACCGGAGTGCAGCTTCAGGATGCCGTCGCCGAGCGCGTCGTTGCGGGCGCCGGTGGGATCCACCGCCCGGTCGTGCCACGTGATCGGCTGGCCGTCGGCGGTGACCTGCAGCGCCTGCAGCTTGCCGTGCTGCAGTTCGCCGCGGTTGCCGTTGAGCGGCTTGAAGCGGTAGATGAACGAGTTGGGCTGCTTGACCGCCGTCGGCGTGCCGTTGTCGGTGACGCCGGATCCACCGGTGTCCTCGGCGATGTAGATGTTGCCCTGCGGGTCGACGTTGACGCCCTCGTAGCCGCCGCGGCCCAGCGAGCCGTCGAGCGTCTGCACCGCGGGGACGTCGGTGGTCGCCCATTTCAGCGGCGTGGTGACGATCCGGCCCGTGTTGCCGGCCTCGCTGGAGAAGATCAGCTTGCCGTTGAACGGGTCGTAGGTCGAGCCGTCGACGCTCGACAGCCCGGTCTCGTTGGTCGGGTTGGAGCCGCCCGGCGCCGACAGGAGCGTCACGCGGTGAGCCGGATCGGTGACGTCGAGGTTGATCCGCGTGAGGTAGGCCTTGCTGCCGCCGTTCTCGTGACCCTGGATCAGGAAGTGCGTGCCGTAGTCGTAGCCGGGGGTCGGACCGCCGACGCCGTCGGCCACGATGTAGGTGTTCTGGTCGGGCTCGGTGCGGGTGCGGGCCAGCGGGTCGGCGTTGTCGTCGAGGTAGCCGTAGGTCTGGTAGATGCCGGTCGGGTTCTCGAGGACATCGCTGCCCTTGGCCACGATCGACGATGAGAAGCCGGCGGCCAGGACATTGGCCGGCGTGCCGGAGGCCGCGTTGGGGGCGGGCACTCCCGTAGTGATCTGGGCAACTGCGGCCGCCGCGGCCGCAAGCCCGGTGGCGGCCACAGCGGCCACCGGAACGATCTTGCGCAACGTGTGCTCCTTGTTGGAGGGGATCATGCGCCGCCAACGTATGGCCGCGCAGACCCCCTCCAGGTGAACCGCTGGTCACGGAGGCGTTGCCGAGTTGTGACCGAGGGTTCAGAGCGCCGCGTGCCCGCCGAATCCCTACGGCGCGGTGATCTGGACCGTCTCCCCCGGGAAGACGTCGGCGCCCCCGGCGAAGTCCAGGCTCACGCGGTAGACGCCGGCCGGCGTGGCGGCCTCGATCGCGTAGGACGCGCCGTCGGGGCTGACCGCCGCCGTCGCCGGCGGGTTCTGGCTCCAGCGATCGGCGCAGCCCGCGGGCGTGTCGACCGTCGACGGGGTGACCATGGCGCCCGGGAACACGTTCTTGCACACGCGCTCGATGCGCCGCTCCAGCTTGACCTTGCGGCCAGGTTGCGCCGGGCTGATCGTGCCGGTGATCCGCAGCCGGCCGTCGGCCAAGCGCTCGGGCGTTGCGGTCATCCGCACGAACGTCTGCAGCAGGATGGTGTCGGGCGTCTGCAGGGCGAACCCGCCCGTGCCCTCGCGCGACCGTGCGGCGACCGACATCCTGGGCACGGGCGTGCCGGGGATCGCGATCGTCACGGTGCCGTCGTTGCCGGTGGTGCCTGAAGCGCCGCTCGGCGCAGGGGCGGTCGGCGTGGCGGCGGTGACCCGAGCGGTCAGCACGTCGACGGTGACCCCGCCGGCCGGCTCGGAGCCGACCCGCGCGGTGGGGGTGACGTGCGGGCGCGCAGCGGTGACGACGGCGCTGGGCGGCGTGTCGGTGAAGGTCGGCTGCGGGCTGATCTCGAGCGCGAGCTCGATCGGGAGCACGCGCCCGCCGGCGGCGAACGGGTCCGTGCCGGTGACGATCAGGCACGGCGCGAGGCCGGCGGCGCCCCGGCAGTCGAACGACGCGCCGGCGGGCTGCTCGACGTAGAGGGTCTGGCCGGCGTCGCGGGTGAACGGGCCGTTGAGGGCGAGGAAGGCGCGGGCCTCGGACTTCTTGTAGTCCTTGAGCGCGAAGCGGGTGAACACGTTGGCCTGGCGGATGCCGCCGCGGGCGGTGAACACCGCGGCGCGGTCGATCGAGACGGCGCCGATGTAGTTGGACTCCTCGCCCTGCGACTCGGCCTGCAGCGTGCGCGAGCGCCCGCCGGTCGGCCGGACGATCCGGGCCTCGGTGGCGCGAGCGGTGGGCCGGGCGAGGATCGCGAGCCGTCCCTCGCCGAGGTCGAGCTGCGCGATGGCGGCGCAGTGCCCGCGGTCCAGCCGGCGCGTCGTGGGGTGGCCGCCGGACGTGGTGCGGACGTAGGGCACGTCGCAGGCCGTGCGGCTGCGGCCGCTGCCGGTGGTCCCGTGGATGGCGTAGGCGATGCGGGAGCCGTCGATCGCCACCGCCGGTGCGCCACCGCCGCCGTAGCCGACGTGCGCCACGGTGCGGGGCGTCAGCGTGCCGCTGCGGACGTTGGCGGTCGACAGCGTGATCGTGCGCAGGGCGCACTGGTCGGTGCGCGTCGAGCAGCCGGAGGCGTAGACCAGCTGCGCGCCCCCGCCGGGACGGGCGCCGACGTCCAGAACGGCGGCGCTGGGCGGGCGGAACGCGGTCGTGATCGGCGCACGGCCGGCGAAGCGGACGACGAGCCGGCCGTCGTCGGCACGCCACGCGGCGACGCCGGCGTCGGCGGTGAGGGCCGTGCCCGTCGTGGTGGTCGCGACGGGATCGTCGGCGAGGGCCGATGCCGGCGCCGCCGCGAGCGCGGCGGCCAGCACGGCGGGCACGGCCAGGAGGCGAAGGGGAGCGAGGCGGTGCATGCCCCTGGAACGCGATCGCTGGTGGGACGTGACGGTCGGCGGGGGCCGGGCGGCGCTACGGGCCGCCCGCCCCCAACCGATGCACGGTCGTTCCGGCCGTGCTGGTCACACGCAGGTTGGCGCTGCGCAGGACGTGGTCGCCTTCGAAGGCCAGGACGAACGTGCCATCGGCCGCGATCGGCACGTCGGTGGACCGCCCGCCTCTGTCGATCACGACGTGTTGGACGGTGCGGTCGCCGACGCCGAACAACACGGTTCGGGCGCCTCCCGAGACCGCCCCGTAGTTGCGCACCGTCGCCACCAGGTGGTCCTCGATCAGGTTCGCGCATGAGCCGGGAGCATCGCTCGCCAGCTCCTTGAACCGACCACTCTGGAGGACGCCGAGGCGCCCACCGACGACCCGGCCGGCGACGACGCACGTGGTGCCCTGGACGCTCTGGTAGACCCGCACGCCCCACGGCGCGCGTTCCACCGGATCTGCCGCCGTGGCCTCGGCGAGACGACGATCCGCCGGGACGCGCTGGACTCGCTCGGGCGGGCGCTGACCTGCGCCCACCGAGCCGTCGTCCTGCACGAAGACCTTCGTGCCGACGGCGACGCCTCCACCGACGACGAGCACTCCGACGCCGGTGGCGACGGCGCGCAAGGCCAACCGCCGGTGGTGCCGGCGGCGCTCGGTTCGCATCTCGACCGCGCGATCCTTGCCCAACTGACGGAAGGACTGTTCGAGCGCGCGGGTCGCCTTGTACTCCGGCCCGGGAGGGATCCGTGTCACGTCAGCAGTTCCTCGGAAGTGGTGTCACGCGAGTCGTCAAGAGCATCAAGGGTGTCAAGTGCTGCGGCCAGCCGGCGCAAGGCCCGCGACACGCGCACGCGGACGGCAACGGCGGTGGTTCCGTACTCCCTGGCGATCTCATCGTAGTCCCGGTGCTCCACCACTCGCTGCTGGAGCACCTGACGTTGGTCCTCGGTCAGCATCGTCAGCGCCCGCTCCAAGACGGGCCGGAACCGCTCCAGGTCCGCCAGCTCCTCGATCCGCTCGTACTCCTCCTGCTCGAGCGGCGGGGCCAGGCGCTCCAGGTTCCGGCGCTCCACCGCCCCGCGATCGCGCCAGCGGTAGAGCTGGTGTCTGGCGATCGTCCACATCCACTGACGTCCCTGATCTTCGCTGTCCCCTCTGAATCTCGGAAGGCCGGCGAAGAGCTCGGCGAACGTCTCGGCCATGAGGTCGAACGCGACCTCGGGATCGAGGGTCTGGCGCGCGAAGTACCGCAGCACCTGCGGGTGGTACTCGACGTAGACGTCGGCGAACGTCTCCGGGGTCTCGCGGGCCCGCACGAACAGCGACGCTGAGCGTTTCCTGCCAAACCTGCTGAACCCTCCACCCATGCATGGCGATCCTTGCACAATGCTCGCCGGCCGGTGGAAGCTCGCCGTCCCCGAGGGAGCAACCCACTCGGATCCTGAAACACATTTGCCGCGCCCCGCCCTAGTGCTCCGATGTCAACGGACTGGAGCGTTTTTCGATGACCCAACGGACGGGATTGCCGGTCGGTGTGGTGCTGCTGGCGCTGCTGTGTGCGGTCGCCTTCGGGGCAATGGTGCACGTCGCCTTTGCCGTGAGCTACCACACGACGTGCGTCGGTCACGGCTTCGAACCAGGAGGAAGCCAGACCGACGGAAGCTTCTTCTCGAGAGTCGACAACGGGTGCAGCTCGACCTGGCGTGAGTGCGCGATCTATTCGGGAGGCTCGTACGTCGGCTCCCAGGTCGCCGCGGACTCGTACTCGGTGTGCAGCGCGTGGTCGCGCGACTTCGGCAACTTCACGGAGTGTGCCTCCACCGCCCACACGAACAACCCAGGAGTGTTCAGCGACCACGTCCATACGGCCCCGAATTGGTGCGGGTAGATCATGCGCATCCTTCGTTTCGCCGTCGTGCTTGTCATCGCGGCCCTCGTGGGCGTCGCGGGAGCATCGGCAGTCGTCGGTGACACCGGCAAGGACACCATCAACGGCCCGACGGCCGTGCAGCCCGACGGCAGTGGCGCGGCGCTCGTCGCGTCCGCCGCGGACCCGAATGGCCACCAGCCCTGGGCGATCCGGGTGTACCGCTCGGTCGACGGCTGGACGTGCCCCGAGGCCGGACGAACACAGGATGGTGACTTCGGCCAGGTGGATGCCGATGGGAAGTTCCGATCCAACAGCATCCAGGCCGCAGGGAGCTGCGTCGACCTCGACAAGGCTCCGATGTCGGTGACCGTCAACCACTACCCGGCCAACGGCCTGCGTGGTGCCCGGGCAGTGGTGTTCGGCGTCGTCTCGCCGAGCGTCAAGAGCGTGTCGGTGCAACTGGCCGGGCGCATGCGGCCGCTCGCGCTGGCCAACGGCGCCTTCATGGCGGTGGCGTCCGAGAGCGATCTCGAGGGTGCCAGCGTCGAGGCCACCATGCAGGACGGCTCGGCCAAGAGCTATCCGCTGGCGCCAACGGACGAGCCCGCAACCGAAGGCCCCGTCGGTCCCTGATCGATGACGAGTGTCGGGGAGGGATCGGCAGCCATCCTGGAGGCAGTGAGCAATCCGGTTCGGCTGCCGATCCTCCTCGCGCTCGAGGATCGGCCGAGAAGCGTGGCCGATCTGGCGCGCGACACGGGCTGGTCGAGGCTCGTCGACGCCCTCGACGGCATCGCGGCCACGTGCCGCGACCCGGCGTCGGCGTAGCGCCGCCGGCCCGTCCTGGCGGCCGCTCGGGGCCGGCCGGCCTCCTTCACGCCGGTAAGGTGGTGGACGTGCCGCTGACTGGGCAACGCCTGCCCGGATGAGCGATCTCCTGAGGATCGTCGTGGTGTTCGCCCTGATCGGCGCGAACGCGTTCTTCGTCGTCGGCGAGTACACGGTCGTCACCGCGCGCCGCGCCACCCTCGCCGGCCTCGCCGAGGAGGGCCGCCGCGGCGCCCGCACCGCGCTCAAGCTGATGGACGACCCGGTCCGGGTCATCTCCACGACCCAGGTCGGCATCACGGCGCTCGGCATCCTCACCGGTGCGGTCAGCGAGCCGCTGGTGCGCCGGCTGCTCGGCGGCTGGATCCCCGCCTGGCTGAGCATCGTCCTGGCGTTCACGATCATCACCTACCTGTCGGTGGTCCTCGGCGAGCTGGTCCCCAAGGCGCTCACGCTGGACCGCGCGGAGCGGCTGGCGATCGTGGTCGCGCCACCGATCCAGGCCATCTCCGTCCTTCTCTCGCCGATGGTCTGGGTGCTTCAGCGCTCGGCGGGTGTGCTGTTGCGGCCTTTCGGCATCCAGGAGATCCACGCGGGCGAGGGCATCCGCACCGCGGACGAGCTGCGCGCGCTCGTGGACGAGATCGAGGGCGCCGGCGTGATCCCCCAGGCGCAGGAGGAGCTCCTGCACAACGTCTTCGCCTTCGCCGACCGCGAGGCGCGCGACATCATGGTCCCCGCCGCCGATGTCGCGTGGATCGACGCGGAGCTCACCAGCGACGCCGCGCTGGACGTCGTGGTCGAGGCGCCGCACTCGCGCTACCCCGTCGGCCGCGGGTCGCTGGACCGCATCGTCGGCACCGTGCACGTCTACGACCTGGTCGCCGTGTCGCGCAGGGCTCCCGAGACGCTCGTCCAGGACGTCACGCGCCCGGCGCTCGTCGTGCCCGAGAGCAAGGACGTCGGCGCGCTGCTGCGGGAGATGCGCGAGCAGCGCCAGCAGCTGGCCGTCGTGGTCGACGAGTACGGCATGACCGCCGGCATCGTCACGCTGGAGGACGTCACCGAGGAGCTGGTCGGCGAGATCGAGGACGAGTACGACCTGCCCGATGCGACGCTGCACCGCATCGACGAGCGCACCGTCGAGGCCGCCGGCTCGATGACGATCGACGACTTCAACGAGGCGCTCGGGACGCACCTGCCGATGGGCGCGTCGCGGACGCTCGCCGGGCTCGTGTTCGACACGCTCGGGCGCCGACCGCAGGTCGGCGACGAGATCACGATCGACGGCGTGACGCTCCGCGTGGAGGCGATGGACGCGCTGCGCATCGTGCGCCTGCGCATCACGCTGCCCGAGCCGGCGCCGACCGACACCGCCGACTGACGCTCCCGCGGCTCCCGCGGGTCGGCTCAGCCCGGCCCGGCCGCCTGCCCCGAGGGCCTGAGCTCCTCCGGTGAGAACGCCTCGTGCAGCAGCCAGCCTCCGCCTTCGACGCGTTGCAGCGCGCCGCGCTCGGTCAGGTCGCTGAGCGCGTGGCTGACCGACGGACGGTGCGCTCCGACGAGCCCGGCCAACATGGTGTGGTTGAGCGCGACCGGGACCAGCACGCCCTCCGGCGTCACCTTGCCGAACCGCTCGGCCAGCCCCCAGAGCGTGAGCAGCAGCCGCTCGTCGATGCGCACGACCTGCTGGACGAGCAGGCGCAGCGTGGCGCTGGACGTCCGTCCCATCGCGCGGTCGACCACCTGCCCGACGATCGCCGGCCAGCGCATCGCCTGCGCGATGACGTGGGCGTCGAGCACCGCCACCCGCGCGTGCTCCGGTGCGGTCACCTTCAGCCGGACGTCGACCTGCGGCGGGAAGCGGCGCGCCGGCCAGGGCCGGATCAGGTCGCCCGGGCCCAGCACCTCGAGGCTCGTGCGTGCGCCGACCGACACCTCGCTGAGCAGCACGCCCTCGACGATCAGCAGTCCCAGCTCGGCCTTGGTCTCGGCCCACGCCTCCGCGACGTCCCAGCGTCCGCGCGGGATCTCCACCGTCCTGGCGACGAGCCCGGCGGCGGCGGCGTCGAACGCCTCGGGCGCGAGGTCGCGCCCGAGCTCGGGGTCGGCCTCCAGCAGGCGCACCATCGCGGACATGGCGTCCCAGTGAAGCGGACGTGGTGTCCCATCCGCGGGGGTGTGTCAGGAGATCGGCGCCGGCATCGGGCGCCGGGCTCAGGCCACGCCGGCCTGGGCCAGCCAGCGCCAGAGCTGGTCCTGGTCGACCACCGTGACGCCGAGCTTCTCGGCCTTGGTCGTCTTGGCGGCGCCGACGTCGGCGCCGGCCAGCAGGTAGTCGGTGCTCGACGAGACCGAGGAGGCGGTCGTCGCGGCGGCCTGCTCGACGAGCCGCGTGACGTCGGGGCGGCTGATCTTCGAGCCCGACCGCGGATCGGTGAACGCGCCGGTGATGACCACGGTGGCGCCCTTCAGCGGCGAGTCCGCCGCGGCGGCCACGTCGACGGGCCGGTCCTCGTCGAGGACGTCGAGGTTCACGCCGTGGCGGCGCAGCTCGGCGATCTCGTCGACGACCTCGGGGCGGGCGAAGAACGCCGCCACGGACTCGGCGACCTTCGGGCCGATGTCGCGGATCGCCTCGAGCTCCTCGGCGGTCGCGGCCATGACCGCCTCGATCGTCGTGAAGCCCGCCAGGCAGAGTCGCTTGGCGACGCCTTCGGACGCCATCGGGATCGCCAGCCCGAACAGCGCGCGGCGCAGGCCCAGGCCCTTGGAGCCGGCGATCGACTCCACCATCTTGGTCGCGCTGACGTCGCCCATGCGCTCGTAGGTCAGCAGCTGCTCGACGGTCAAGGTGTAGAAGTCGCTGCGCCGCTTGAGCACGCCGTCGTCGGCCAGCTTCTCGATCCAGATGTCGCCGACGCCCTCCATGTCAGCGGCCGAGCGCGAGGCCCAGTGCATCAGCCGCCGCGTGATCTGCGCCGGGCACTGGAGGTTCGGGCACCAGCGCTCCTCCCCCGTGCCGCGCACGTCGAGCTCGGTCCCGCACGACGGGCAGTGCGTCGGCGGCACGATCGGCTCCTCGGTGCCGTCGCGATCCTCGGGGATCGAGCGGCCCGCGAACGGGATCACGTCGCCGCGGCGCACGACCGCGACCGTGTCGCCGATGCGCAGGTCGCGCTCGCGGATCAGCCGCGGGTTGTGCAGGGTGATGTTCTCGACGGTGACGCCGCCGACGAAGACCGGCTCGACGCGGGCGCGCGGCGCGATCCGGCCGATCTTGCCGACCTGCCACTCGACCGCCAGCAGCTTGGTCAGCTTCTCCTCGGGCGGGTACTTGAAGGCGATCGCGCCGCGGGGCTCGGCGGAGTTGAAGCCGGCGGCCTGGAAGGCGGCGGGGTCGTGGAGGCGGATGACGGCGCCGTCGATGTCGTAGTCCAGCTTCTCGCGGCGGGCGCCGATGTCGTGGATGGCCTCGATCACCCCGTCGGCGTCGTCGGCGATCGTCTGGTGGACGAGCTCGATCCCCAGCGACCCGGGGTCGATCGCCTCGCCGTCGGCCCGCTCGGCGCCGAACGCGAAGAAGCGCAGCAGGCGCCCGGCCTTGGCGGCCGCCTCGGGGTCCTTCTGCATCAGCGTGCCCGCCGCCCCGTTGCGCGGGTTGGTCAGCGGCTTGTCGGGGTGGTTGTCGTTGTAGGCCTGCCAGGTCGAGCGGGACATCAGCGCCTCGCCGCGGACCTCGATGCGGCCGGGCTCGGAGATCGAGGTCGGCAGGTCGGGCAGCACGTGACGCGCCTTGCCGGTGACGAGCTCGCCGACGGTGCCGGTGCCGCGGGTGGCGACGTAGTCGAGCTCGCCGTCGCTGTAGACGACCGACAGCGAGAGCCCGTCGAGCTTCTCGCTGACCCGGAACGGCTGGCCGGCGAAGCGGTCGCAGAACGTCCGGATCGCCTCCTCGGTGGTCGCCTTGGCCAGCGACAGCAGCGGGCGGGC
>DASYLT010000059.1:0-4169 GCA_036009425.1 Baekduia sp.
GACGTTCCTCATCACGGACTGGTTCGCGCACACCCCGCCCGAGATCCTGGCCCAGAACTTCGGCGTGCCGGAGGCCGCGTTCGCGGACCTGCCCCGCGACGTCGAGCACAGCCGCTACATCTTCGCAGCCGAGCTGCCGCCCCCGCTGGACCGGGACGGCGTCGTCTCGCCGGCGGGAGAGGCTCCGCAGACCTTCAGCTACCGCATGCTCGAGCAGGAGCCGATCAAGGCGGCGGGCGGGCAGGTGCGCATCGTCGACTCCAAGAACTTCCCGGCCGCGTCGACCGTCGCCGCCGCGCTCGTCGAGGTCGAGCCGGGTGGCATGCGCGAGATGCACTGGCACCCGAACACGGACGAGTGGCAGTACTTCATCTCGGGGCGCGGGCGCATGACGGTCTTCGCGTCCAGCGGCAAGGCGCGGACGTTCGACTATCAGGCCGGGGACGTCGGCTACGTGCCCTTCGCCATGGGCCACTACGTGCAGAACACGGGCGACGAGCCGCTCGTGTTCCTCGAGCTGTTCCGCAGCGACCACTTCGCGGACGTCTCGCTGAACCAGTGGATGGCGCTGACCCCGCCCGAGCTCCTCAAGGCGCACCTGAACCTCGACGACGCGACGATCGCCGCGCTGTCGAAGACGAAGCCGATCGTCGTCGGCCCGCAGCCAGCGTGATGCGCCGGCTCGACGATCATGGCGTGCGCGACGTCCTGCTCGTCGCGCTGACGTTCTCGACCGGGGCGATCGACGCGATCAGCTTCCTCGTCCTCGGCAAGGTCTTCTCGGCGTTCATGACGGGGAACATCGTGTTCCTCGGGTTCGAGGTCGGCGGCGCGCCGGGGCCGTCGACCTGGCGGACCGTCGCCTCGGTCGCGGCGTTCGCAGTCGGCGCGTTCCTCGGGACCCGCGTCGTGGCGCCGACGGCCGGCGCGCACGCCGTGTGGCCGCGGCGGGTGACCGCAGCGCTGGCCGCGGGCGCGGTCGCACAGGTCGTGTTCCTCGTCGTGTGGGTGGCGGTCGGCGGGCGTCCGTCGAACGGCAGCGCCAACGCGCTGATCGCGATCTCGGCCCTTGCGATGGGGCTGCAGACCGCGGCCGTCTTCTCGCTCGGGGTGCGGGCGGTCTTCAGCACGGCCGCCACGGCGACCTGGACGGCGCTCATGGGCGACCTCGCCACCTGGTCGCAGACGCGCGACGAGCGCCACCGCCTGGCCAGCATCCTCGTGGCGCTCTTCGCGGGCGCGGTGGCCGGCGCCGTGCTCGTGGTCGACGCTCGCGCGTGGGCGGCGGTCCTGCCGCTTGCCATCAGCGCGTCCGTGGTCGCCGTCGCGGCATCCCGCCTGCACCCGGCGTCCAGCGGAGGCCAGGATCGGCTCGCCACCGCCGGCGACGCGAGCGCTGCCCGGCGATGACCGCGCGGGTCAGGCGGCGCGCGACCCCGCGCGCCGCCGGGCCCGCCCGTCGCGCCACAGGCGGATCACCGCGACAGCGGTCACCGTGAGCCCGCCGACGGCCAGCCACCGGACGCTCGCGGTGCCGAGCGCGAACGCACCGCCGCCGACCGCCGCCGCCCACGCGACCGAGCCGGCGGCGTTCCAGGCGGCGAACCGTCGCCAGCGCAGCTTCTCGGCACCGGCCAGCCACGCGATCGCGACCCGGCCGATCGTGACGAAGCGCCCGACGAACACGGCGGCGCCGCCGTAGCGTGCGAAGAGCGCCTGCCCGGCCTCGAGCGCCTGGCCGCGGACCCTGCGAAACGGGCCACGAGCGACGAGCGCGCGGCGGCCGAGACGCCGGCCGAGCAGGTACCCGACGTTGTCCCCGACGATCGCGCCGGCCGCAGCAAGGGCGATCACCGCGGAGAGCTGCATCTGGCCGTTCGCCGCCAGCACCGCGGCCGCGATGAGCGTGGTCTCGCCGGGCAGCGGGACCCCCGCGCTCTCGGCCGCGACCGCGGCCGGCAGGACGACGTATCCGAGGCTGCCCGCGATGTCCAGCGCGCTCACGATCGGGTCTCCAGGCGCGGTCGCACGTCACGCCCGCGCGGGCCTGACGCGGCGCTCGGCGACGGTGAGCACGAGCCCGCCCAGGACCGCCAGCGCCGACGCCGCGATCACACCCGCGAACGCGTGGTGAAACGCATCGGCCAGCGGTCCGGCGACCTGTGCCCGCACCGCGGGCGCCAGCGGCTCCAGGACGCCGGAGCCGCCCCCTCCGCCCGGCATGACCGCACGTGCCTGGCTCTCGAGCAGCACCGCGGCCACCGCCGTGCCGATCGACGCGCCCACCTGCCGGATCGTGTTCAGCGCGGCGGTGGCGCGTGGGACCTGCGTGGACGTCAGCACGGCCAGCGCCGAAGCGGTCGACGGCTGGACCGAGGCGCCCATGCCGAGCCCGCGGACGAAGAGCAGCACGGCGAGCAGCGCCGGCGACGTCGCCGGGCCGACGAAGGCCCACGGGATCGTGGCAAGCGTGACGACGGTGGCGCCGACCAGCACCACCCGGCCGCCGCCGATGGCGTCCGTGAGGCGGCCGCTGATCGCCAGCGCCGACGCTGCGCCGAGTCCCTGCGGCGCCATCAGCAGGCCCGCCGTCAGCGCGCTGGCACCGCGGTCGAGCTGGTAGTAGAGCGGCAGGAGGATCAGCCCGCCGAAGAGCCCGATGCCCAACAGGAACAGCGTCGCCGCCGCGGCGCCGACTTCGGGGATGCGGAAGAGGCGGACGTCGATCAGCGGCCGCGGCGTCCGCAGCGCGTGGAGCACGAACCCCGCGACGAGCGCCGCGCCGGCAAGGATCGGCACGAAGGCGATCGGATGGGCGAGCCCACCTCCGATCTCGGTCTCCGAGAGCCCGAAGACGATGCCGACGAGCCCCGGACACAGGAGCGCCGCACCGAGCCAGTCCAGGCGGCCGGCGTCGTCGCGCCCGGCCGCGCCGCTCAGCAGGTGTGCCGCAAGCCCGAACCCGATGACGGCGATCGGCACGTTGACGAAGAAGATCCACCGCCACGTCAGGCTGTCGATGACGAGCCCGCCGATGATCGGCCCGAAGATCGGGCCCAGGAGGATCGGGATGCCGATGACCGACAGCACGCGGCCGGCCTTCCGCGGGCCCGCGCTCTGCGCCGCGAGCGTGAATCCGACGGGGATCAGCATGCCGCCGCCGAGGCCCTGCAGGATCCGGAAGCCGATGAGCTCGCCGATCGACGACGAGAGCCCGCACAGCGCCGACCCGGCCCCGAAGAGAGCGACCGAGATGAGCCAGATCCGCTTGGATCCGAAGCGCTCCTCCATCCATCCCGCGAGCGGTATGACGACCGCCAGCGACAGAAGATAGGCGGTCGCCACCCACTGCACCGTGGTGAGCGGGGCGTGGAGGTCCGCTGCCAGCCGGTCCAGCGCGACGTTGACGATCGTGGTGTCGAGCGCCGGCATGACGAGGCCGATGGCGACGACGGCGGCGATGACGAGCGTCTGACGGTCGAGGCCGCCGGCGGCCCTGCGGCCTCGCGTCGTGCCGGCCGGTGCGAGGGCGGTCATGTGTGGACTCCATCGAGCGCCGGCCGATCCGGCAACAACTGACGCCGATCAGGTGAGACGCGCGCCCATCCCCTCGACTGATCGCGCAACCCGACCGACGGTGCGGCCGAACCTATCGCCGGCTGCCGCGGCGCCAGCATGCTGGGGCGCGGCCATTCGGTCACAACGGCAACGGACGAGACGGAGAGCGAAACGATGAGCACGATCGACACCACCATCGCCGGGATCTCGATCCCCGACAGCACGCTCGCTCGCGAGGTGACCGAGTTCGTCCAGGACACGTCCACGCAGCTGCTCTTCGACCACTCGCGGCGCGTGTTCCTCTGGGGCTCGCTGCAGGGTGACAAGCGCGGCCTGGACTACGACCCGGAGCTGCTCTACGTCGGCGCCATGTTCCACGACATCGGCCTGATCGAGGGCCATCGGTCCGAGCACGAGCGCTTCGAGATCGACGGGGCCAACGCCGCCCGCGCATTCCTGGAGCGCCACGGCCTGCCCGAGGAGCAGGTGATGACCGTCTGGGAGTCGATCGCCCTGCACACAACGCCCGAGGTCCCGGCCTACAAGCAGCCCGAGGTGCAGATGGTCACCCTCGGCGTGGAGTACGACGTGCTCGGCCTGCACCACGACGA
>DASYLT010000060.1:0-7524 GCA_036009425.1 Baekduia sp.
CAGCTGCGCCTCGGGATGCAGGTCGAGCTCAAGCGCATCCAGAGCGAGGTCGGCATCACGTTCGTCTACGTCACCCACGACCAGGAGGAGGCGCTGACGATGAGCGACCGCCTGGCCGTCTTCGACGCGGGCCGGATCGTCCAGGTCGGCGCGCCGGCCGAGGTCTACGAGCGTCCGGCCACGGAGTTCGTGGCCGGCTTCGTCGGCACGTCGAACGTGCTCGACCGCGGCGGGCGTCGCTTCACCGTGCGGCCGGAGAAGATCCGGCTGCTGGTGGGCGACACGAGCAGCGACGGCCTGGTCAGCGAGCACGGGCGCGTCATCGACGTCAGCTACGTGGGACCGCTGACGCGCTACGTCGTCGCGCTGTCCTGCGGCGGCGAGCTGCAGGTCGTGCAGCAGAACCTGGAGACCTCGTCCGCACAGGCGCTCGAGGTGCACGGTCGGGAGGTACGGGTGGCCTGGCGCGAGGAGCACACCTCCGCCATCGCAGTTCAACCGGAGGAGGTAGGTCCATGAAGATCCGTGTGTGGTTCGCGGTACTGGCCGCGGTGGCGCTGTTGGTCGCCGCCGGCTGCGGCGGCAGCTCGAGCAGCAGCAGCGCCACCGGGAGCGGCTCCGTGAAGCCCGGCAGCGACGCGAAGCCGATGGCCAAGCTCGGCGCCGGCGAGGGCAAGCTCAACATCATCGCCTGGGCCGGGTACGCCGAGGACGGCTCCACCGACCCCAAGGTCGACTGGGTCACGCCGTTCGAGAAGAAGACCGGCTGCCAGGTCAACGTCAAGGTCGGCAACACGTCCGACGAGATGGTGACGCTGATGCGCACCGGCCGCTACGACGGCGTGTCGGCCTCGGGCGACGCGACGTTGCGCCTGATCGCGGGCGGTGACGTGGCCCCGGTCAACACCGATCTCGTCCCCAACTACAAGGACGTCTACGCCGGTCTGAAGGACAAGCCCTTCAACTCGGTCGACGGCCAGATGTACGGCATCCCGCACGGTCGCGGGGCCAACATCCTGATGTGGAACTCGAAGAAGATCACCAAGCCCCTGGACTCCTGGGCCGCGGTCTTCGACGATGCCTCCGCCTACAAGGGCAAGGTCACGGCCTACGACAGCCCCATCTACATCGCCGACGCGGCGCTGTACCTCAAGGCCACCAAGCCGGACCTCAAGATCACCAACCCCTACGAGCTCGACGACGCGCAGTTCAGCGCGGCGGTCGACCTGCTGAAGGCGCAGCGCGCGAACATCGGCGAGTACTGGGCCGACTACACCAAGGAGCAGCAGGCGTTCGCCAACGGCAACTCCACGGTCGGCACGACGTGGCAGGTGATCGCCAACCTGCTCGAAGGCGACAAGGTCCCGATCAAGACGACGCTGCCCAAGGAGGGCTCCACCGGCTGGTCGGACACCTGGATGGTCGCCACCAAGGCCCAGCATCCCAACTGCATGTACGAGTGGATGAACTGGATCATCTCGCCCAAGCCCAACGCCGAGGTGGCGGAGTGGTTCGGCGAGGCGCCGTCCAACGCCAAGTCGTGCGCCTACACGGCGGTCAAGGATCACTGCCAGATCTTCCACGCCGCCGACGAGACCTACTTCGACAAGGTCTCGTTCTGGACCACGCCGCGCAAGGACTGCGGCGACGATCGCGGGGCGACGTGCAAGGACTACTCCAACTGGGTGCAGGCCTGGACGGAGATCAAGGGCTAGCAGCCCGATCGCGTTGGCCGCCACGGTCGACACGAAGCCCGGCAGGAGGTCGGTGGGCCGCAGGCTCGCCGACCTCCTCCACGGGCACCGCCGCGCCCAGGTCGGGCTGCTGCTGGCCGGCCCGCTCGGCTGGCTGGTCGTCGCCTACCTCGGGTCGCTGGCGGTCCTGTTCGTCGCGGCGTTCTGGCAGCTGGACGACTTCAGCGGCCAGATCGTCCACTCCTACTCGCTGACGAACTTCCAGACGCTCTGGGAAGGGCACGTCTACCGCGAGATCGTCCTGCGGACGGTCGGCGTCGCGGCGGCGGTGACCGTCACCGACGCGATCCTCGCGTTCCCGATCGCGTTCTTCATGGCCAAGGTGGCCACGCCGCGGGCCCGCGCGGCGCTGACCGTCGCGGTGCTGATGCCGCTGTGGGCCAGCTACCTGGTCAAGGTCTACGCGTGGCGCACGATCCTCAACCAGGACGGCATCCTGAACTGGGCGCTGCACCCGCTCGGGATCTCGGGGCCCGGCTACGGGATCGTCGCGACGTGGCTGGTGTTCAGCTACCTCTGGCTGCCGTACATGGTGCTGCCGATCTACGCAGGCCTGGAGCGCATCCCCAACTCGCTGCTGGATGCCTCGGGCGACCTCGGCGGCCGGCCGGGCACGACGTTCCGGCGCGTCGTGCTGCCGATGGCGTTCCCGGCGGTGGCCGCCGGCTCGATCTTCACGTTCTCGCTGACGCTCGGCGACTACATCACGCCGCAGCTGGTCAGCTCCAAGCAGTTCATCGGCAACGTGGTCTTCTCGAACGTCGGCGTCGCCAACAACCTGCCGCTGGCGGCGGCGTTCGCCACCGTGCCGGTCTTCGTCATGGTCGTCTACCTCCTGGTCGCCCGGCGGCTGGGAGCCTTCGAGCAGCTGTAGGCCATGCACCTCTCACGGGGAACGCGCTGGGCGCTGAGGATCGGGACCGGGCTGACGCTCGCCTTCCTCTATGCGCCGCTGATCGTGATCGCGATCTACGCCTTCAACGACCGGCGCACCGCGACGTGGCCGCCGCCGGGGCTGACCCTGAGCTGGTTCGACAATGCCTTCCACAACCAGGGCGTCCGCGACGCGCTGTGGACGTCGGTGCAGGCGGGGATCGGCGCGACGCTGATCGCGCTGGCGCTCGGCACGCTGGCGGCCTTCGCCGTGGCGCGCTACCGGTTCTTCGGCCGCGAGGCCGTCTCGTTCCTGGTGGTGCTGCCGATCGCGCTGCCGGGCATCGTCACCGGCATGGCGCTGAACTCGACCTTCACCCAGGTCCTCGGCGTGGACCTCACGCTGTTCACGATCATCGTGGGCCACGCCACGTTCTGCATCGTCGTGGTCTACAACAACGTCGTCGCGCGGCTGCGGCGCACCAGCGCGTCGTTCGAGGAGGCGTCGGCGGACCTCGGCGCGCACACGTGGCAGACCTTCTGGTTCGTGACGTTCCCGCAGCTGCGCTCCGCGCTGGTGGCGGGCGCGCTGCTGGCGTTCGCGCTGAGCTTCGACGAGGTGATCGTGACGACCTTCACCGCCGGCGACCGCGAGACGCTGCCGATCTGGATCCTCACGAACCTGTCGCGGCCCAATCAGCTGCCGGTCGTCAACGTGGTCGGCGTCGTGGTGATCCTGCTCTCGATCATCCCGGTCTACATCGCGCAGCGGATCACGTCGGATCCGGTGACGAGCCCGGGCGCCGCCGCCGGCCCGACCCCCTGATCGGGTGTCCAGCGCAGGACTTCTTCTCCGCTCCGTGTCACAAACCGGCCGCTGAAACGTACTTAAGGGTGGGTGCCGTACGTCTCCTGTCCCTCCTGCCGGCTGGCCAGCTACGCCGTGACGCCGCACAGCGGCAGGCCGCTGTGCCCGCACTGCGACGCCCAGCTGTTCCCCGCGGCCGGAGCGGCGCCGCTGATCCCGCCGGCTCCGGGGTCGGCCGACGCGACCGGCGACGCCCGCGCGGCCTAGGGCGAGAAGCCCTCGGCGACGACGAGGCGCAGGCCGGCGTCGTAGGCCTCGAGGCCCCGCAGGTGCCCGTGGCGCGCGTCCCAGGCGCCGCTGGCCAGGTCGCGCTGCACCGCGTCGACGGTGCGGGCGACGATCGCGGGATCCATGCGGGCGAAGCCGGAGGTCGATGCGCGGGCCTCGGGGTCCAGCACGCGCTCGGGATGCGCCCAGAAGGAGGCGAGCAGCCAGTCCGGTGTGTCGCGCGGGATCGGCAGCGTCTCCACGCGCACGGTCCCGCCCAGCCAGCCGGCCAGCGTCACAGGCGGCGGGAAGATGCGGTGATCGAGGGCGGCGACCTCGGGTAGGTAGTCGGCCATGAGCCACATCGCGCCGGTGACGCGCGGATCGGTGGTGAGGATGACCACGGGCCCGCGGGCGACGCGGCGCAGCTCCCGGACGCCACGCTCCTGGTCGGCGTCCCAATGGTGGATGGTGAGGATCGCCATGGCGGCGTCGACCGACGCGTCGCGCAGCGGCAGGGCACCGGCGCCGGCGCGGATGGCCGGCGCGAGGTCCGACGGGCGCTGAGCGGCCATCACGTCGCTGGGCTCGACGGCGACCACGTGGCGGTCGCGCGGCTCGTAGGAGCCGGTGCCCGCGCCGACGTTGACGACGGTCCGCGCGTCGCCGAGGGCCGCGTCGATGCGCGCGGCGAAGCGCGGATCCGGGCGCCTGTAGCGGGCGTAACCCTCGCCGATGCGGTCGTAGCGCGGCTCGGTTCTCAGCTCCATGTCAGCACCCTGTCACCGGTGACGACCGCTGGCAACGACGCTCAAGCGGTCTTCACGGGGGCGCTGTCGAGGTCGGTCAGGTCGTAGCCGAGCGCGTGAAACGCGCGCCGGGCCGCGACGAGGTCGGCGCGCGTCCGGGCCGAGACGACCCGCCCGCTTTCCAGCAGCCGGTTGGCGCCCTTGACGTCGCCGGCGGCCAGCAGGGTGCGAGCGCGGTCGAGATCACCGGCGAAGTTGCGGACGCCCGCGACGTACCGCGCCTGTGCCCGGCGCGCGGGTGCCGGAGGCTGCAGGCCCGCGATCCGCCCCGCCCAGACCCGCAGGAGCTGCTGCAGCGCCCTCACGCGCTCAGCCTGCCGGGCCGCCGGCGCATCGCGCGGCAGCTCCTTGCCGACGCCGTACTTCGGCGCGAGGCCGGCGGCGCTGACGTTGAAGGCATGCTCGTAGTCGGCTTGGTTGAGCGGACCGGTGGGGAGCGTGCGGACCTCGGTCTGCGGGCGGGAGCAGCCGGCGGCGCCGAGGACGAGGGCGGTCAGCGTGAGCAGGAGGGCGAAGGAGGGGCGGCGCATGCCGGGTTGGAGGCTAGTTCGCGGGAGGGGGATGCGCTTGGTGCAGGCGCGGCCGGCGGGGTTGGCGCGCCGTTCGGGGGCGGCCGGCGGGGTTGGCGCGCCGTTCGGGGCTGGCCGTGCTGCGCTGCGTGGTTCGTCGGCAACGACGAGTGCGTGTAGGGAGGCGCCGTCGCCCGGTGTCCTCCGCCGGCGCCTGGGAGTGGGTCGTACGGGCGCGAACTGGCCGCCCGCGGGTCGAGACGCATCTGGACGTTGAGATACAACGCCCAGATGCGTTTCGCGAGACGGATGGCACTTAGGGGTCGCATCTGGACCCCTAAGTGCCGGACGTCTCGGCGGACGCCCGCTCGGGCACCGAAACGCCCCGCGGAGGACAGACCAGCGTCCGGGCACCGCAAGCGCACTCGTCGTTGCCGACGAACCACGCCCCGCAGCACGACCAGCGCCCGCGCTGAGCGCCACGCCGACGAACCGCGCCCCGCAGCACGACCAGCGCCCGCGCTGAACGCCGAGACCGCCGCAGCCCGCAGCTACGCCGCAGCGCCCACGCCCACCGCGGCGCCGCCCGGAGCGGCGGTAGCGCGGGGAGCCGGGGTCATGGCCGAGGCCACGATGACCAGCAGGAAGGCGACCGCCTGGAGCACGATGCCGAGCGTGGAGCCGGGCAGCGGATCACCGAAGACGATGATGCCGGCGGCGACCGTGGTCACGTTGGCCGCGGTGCCGGTGATGGCGATGACCGGGACGGCGTCGCCGTCCTGCAGGCCACGCGCCGACGAGAAGAAGGCGGCCACCGAGGCGGCGATCGTGACGTAGAGCCACGGGCTGGCGGCGAGGCTCAGCAGGCCCTCGTTGCCGGCGATGCCGGTCAGCGCCTTGATCGCGACGTCCGAGACGCCGAACAGCACGCCTGCCGCCGCGCCCAGCATGACGCCGTGGTGCTCGGCGGGAGCGCCCACGCGCGGGCCCATGATGAGCAGCCCGCCGATGCCGAAGAGGCCGGCCTCGAAGGCGATCATCGCGGGGGTCGAGAAGCTCGAGTGCGCCCCGTCGTGGTTGGTCGGGAACGTCACGGCCAGCAGCACGAGGCCCAGGCAGGTCAGCGCCAGACCCCACCACTGCCGGTTGCCGACCGACACGCCGAAGAGGCGATCGGCCATCACGCCGATCATCACGACGCCGCCGGCGAGGACGACCTGGACCACGGAGATCGGCGCCACCGCGAGAGCGGCCACATGGAAGATCCACGCGCTCGTGGCGATCGCCATGCCGATGGCGAACCACTTGGAGCCGTAGAGGTTCCGGGCCGTGCGGAAGGGACGACGGATGTCGACCTTCGCGCACTGACAAGCACCGCGGTGCTTGAAGAAGAACCCGAGGTTCGAGACGAAGGCGCAGATCAGCGCGAGGAGAATGCCGAGTTGGATCGTCATGCAGTGGTGGTGGAGGTGAGGATCAGTCGGTCAAGCGGCGTTGGGTGTATGGACCCAGCCGGCCGATCTCTCACCCCAGACATCGGCACGGCATCCGAACCGCTTGACCCAAACGGTCCTCGCAGAGCGTAGCGGTCTCATTTCACGGACGCGTAAGGATTCGTGCCATGCGGCAGAATTGCCGCAAATGCGCGAAAAACCGCTGCTGTTGTGTGACATCGACGGGGTCATCTCGCTCTGGGGTTGGCCAGTCGACACTCGTCCAGAAGGGGTTTACGCCGTGGTGGACGGCATCCCCCACTTCCTTTCCACTCGGGCCGCCGACCACCTTCTGACCCTTTCGGCCGACTTCGACCTGGTCTGGTGCAGCGGCTGGGAGGAGAAGGCCGACGAGCACCTCCCGCGCCTGCTCGGGGTACCCGCTCGCCTGCCGCACCTGCACTTCGACGGCAGCAGTCGCGCCGAGGCGTCCGCGCGCGCACACTGGAAACTGGCCGCCATCGACGAGCATGCCGGCGACCGCCCGCTGGCGTGGGTCGACGACGCGTTCAACGACGCCTGCCACGCCTGGGCCGCCGAGCGCCCCTCCCCCACGCTGCTGGTCGCGACCGACCCTGCCGAGGGGCTCGTCGAGCGCCATGAGTCGCAGCTGCGAGCGTTCGCGGCGAGGTCCTGAGGGAATCACTGACGAGAACGCGCGCCTGGGCGCCTCGCCGTCGTTTGCGGACGACCCACGCCCCACGCCAGCCAAGCCCAGCGCCCGAGCTGAACGCCGCCCCGTCGGACAAGGGCCTACGTGCTCAGGACGACCCGGTCACGGCCCTGAGCTTTCGCCGCGTACAGCGCCGCGTCGGCGCGGGCGTACTGCGCGTCCAGAGCGAACCCGCCGGCGCCCGAGACCGCCACGCCGAAGCTCATCGTCACCTGCTGGCCGGCGATCGGCTCCGCGCGGATGACCTCCCGGAGCTGCTCGGCCAGGCCCGTGGCCTCTTCCTCGGTCGCCCCCGGCACGAGCACGATGAACTCCTCGCCCCCGAGCCGGTAGGCCAG
>DASYLT010000061.1:0-35118 GCA_036009425.1 Baekduia sp.
CGGTCGATCGGCCGCGTCGCGCTGCTGACCGCCGAGCAGGAGGTGTCGCTGGCCAAGCGCATCGAGCGTGGCGACATGGGCGCCAAGCAGCAGATGGTCGAGGCCAACCTGCGCCTCGTCGTCTCGATCGCCAAGGGCTACCTGGGCCGCGGCCTGACGTTCCTGGACCTGATCCAGGAGGGCTCGCTGGGCCTGATCCGCGCCGTCGAGAAGTTCGACTACCGCCGCGGGTACAAGTTCTCCACGTACGCCACGTGGTGGATCCGCCAGGCCGTGACGCGCGCGATCGCCGACAAGGGCCGCACGATCCGCATCCCGGTGCACATGGTCGAGAAGCTCAACAAGGTCGTGCACGTCGAGCGCCAGCTCGTGCAGTCGCTCGGCCGCGAGCCGTCGCCCGAGGAGATCGCCTCCGAGCTGGACTGCACGTCGCGCGAGGTGCGCGACATCCTGCGGATGAGCCAGCAGCCGATCTCGCTCGAGAAGCCGATCGGCGACGAGGAGGAGTCCGAGCTGGGCGACTTCGTCGAGGACCAGACCGCCGAGTCGCCGTTCGAGCTGGCGGCGGAGAACCTGCGCAAGGAGAACGTGCATCGCGCACTGGCGGCTCTGCCGCAGCGCGAGCGCGAGGTGATCGAGATGCGTTTCGGCCTGACGGGCGGCCGACCGCGTACCCTGGAGGAGGTCGGCCGCGCGTTCAACGTCACGCGCGAGCGGATCCGCCAGATCGAGAACCACACCTTGAAAAAGCTCGAGTCGCTCCCCGAGGCCCAGCGCCTCAGGGACGCCTCGTAGTCCGGGGAGATTTTCCCGGAGGAGGAGAGGGGTCAGAGGGGCGCGCTGGGGAGCGCGCCCCTCACTTTTAAGGGGTCAACCGCGAGGTACCGGGAGTGAGCGGTTCGCCCCTCACTTTTAAGGGGTCAACCGCGCGCCGACAGGCGCCAGCTGGCCTGCATCAGCGCCTGGTGGCAGTCGCCGTACTCGGCGCCCTGGCCGGCGCTCCCGAGCGCGCGGAAGATCGCGGCCTCGGGGTAGGCGCCGTCGATCTTGCCGTCGGCGCAGTCCGCGCGCAGAGCGACCGTGGTGGCCGTCGCCGCGAGGCCGGCGGTGCGGCGCGCGGCCGCGCCGGCGGGCTTGGCGGGCGTCCCCGGACCACCCGTCTGGCGGGGTGCGGAGGCCGCGGCGGCACGAACCTGTGCCGTCTGGCTGGGTACTGGCGCGGACGGCCGGGTCGTCGGCGTCAGCGCCGGCCCGGCGATCATCGGCAGGGACCCGGCGACGACGGCCGCGGCGCAGGCGACCTTCGGGGTCGCGCTGGCGGCCACGGGCTCCCACACGGCCGTCGCGCGCTCCAGCAGGCGCCCGAGCAGCGGGAACGGCAGCCAGCCGGCGACGCGGCGATCGTCGCGGGCGCGCTTGAGGCCCTGCCGGGCCCGGACGAGCAGCGACTTGACGGCGGGGACGGTGACGTCGAGCTCGTCGGCGATGTCGGCGTAGCTGCGTCCCTCGAGCTCGCGCAGCACGAGCGCCGAGCGCTGCGTGTCGGGCAGGGCGCCCACGTCGGCCACGAGGCCGCGGACGCCCATGCGCCGCTCGACGGTCGCCTGCGCGTCCTCGGCGGCCGGATGGGCGTGGTCGGCCAGCTCGACGACGGGATGGCGGCGGCGCGCGGCGGTGAGGTCCAGCGCGCAGTTGCGCGTGATCCGATGCAGCCACGCGCCCGGCGCCTCGGGACGGCTGCCCTTGCGCAGGGCCCGCACGGCGCGGACCATCGCCTCCTGCACGACGTCCTCGGCATCGGCGGTGCCGCCGGGCACGAAGCCGGTCGCGAAGCGCACGAGCCGCCGGCGATAGCGGGCATCCAGCGCGGTGAACGCGTCGTCGCTGCCGGCGGCGACGAGCCCGACGAGCGTGTCGTCGGCCATCGCGGCCAGCATGCTGGGCGGCAGGGCGGGGGGAGGGGACTCGACGGCGGCCATCGGGGACTAGACCGTAGGGCGGGGCGAAAGGTTGCGGTGTGGATCGCTAGACTTCGGCGGCGCTTGGCGGGATACCCGAGCGGTCAAAGGGGCCTGGCTGTAAACCAGGTGGCTACGCCTTCGAAGGTTCGAATCCTTCTCCCGCCACTTCTTCGGATAGCGCGCCTGAGTGTGCGGCGCGGTCGTCGGGTAGCGCCACGGGATGAAAGCAGTCACCTGGCACGGCAACCACGACGTCCGCGTCGACACCGTCGACGACCCGACCATCGAGCAGCCCACCGACGCGATCGTCCGCGTCACCTCGTCGGGCCTCTGCGGCTCAGACCTCCACCTCTACGAGGTGCTGGGGCCCTACCTCGACCCGGGTGACATCCTCGGCCACGAGCCGATGGGGATCGTCGAGGCGGTCGGGCCCGAGGTGCGGCACATCGCCGTCGGCGATCGCGTGGTCATCCCCTTCAACATCTCCTGCGGGCATTGCTTCATGTGCGGCACCGGGCTGATGTCGCAGTGCGAGACCACGCAGAACCATGACTACGGCACCGGCGCGTCGTTCTTCGGCTACACCAAGCTCTACGGCCAGGTGCCGGGCGGGCAGGCCGAGCTGCTGCGGGTTCCCCAGGCGCAGTTCGGCCCGATCAAGGTGCCGCACGGCCCCTCCGACGACCGCTTCGTCTTCCTCTCCGACGTGCTGCCCACCGCATGGCAGGCCGTCGTCTACGCCGACGTCAAGCCCGGCGACAGCCTGCTGGTCCTCGGTCTCGGCCCGATCGGCGAGATGGCCACGCGCGTCGCGCAGCACCTCGGCGTCGAGCACGTCATGGCCATCGACCTCGTGCCCGAGCGCCTGGAGCGCGCCCGCGCGCACGGCGTCCAGGCCATCGACCTCGAGGAGCACGAGGACCTCGCCGAGGTCGTCCGCGAGCAGACCGGCGGGCGCGGGCCCGACGCGGTCATCGACGCCGTCGGCATGGAGGCCCATGGCGCGCCGATCGGCAAGCTCGCCCACCGCCTCGCCGGGCTGCTGCCCGACGCGGCGGCGCAGAAGCTCATCGAGACGGGCGGCATCGACCGCCTCGCCGCGCTGCGCAGCGCGTTCGAGTTGGTGCGCCGTGGCGGCACCGTGTCGGTCTCCGGCGTCTACGGCGGCGCGGCGAGCCCGATGAACCTCATGCAGATCTTCGACAAGCAGATCCAGATCCGCGGGGGCCAGGCCAACGTCAAGCGCTGGATCGACGACCTGCTGCCGCTGGTCGCCGCCGACGGCGATCCGCTCGGCACCGAGACGTTCGCCACGCATCACGTACCCCTCGACGACGCGCCCGGCGCCTACGAGCGGTTCCAGAAGAAGGAGGACGGCACCTTCAAGGTGGTGTTCCAGCCGGGCGCCCGGTCGGAGGCGGTGGCGGCCTAGTGTCGTGATTCTTTTGATTCACGACACTCGATCTCCTAGGCGTCGATGACGATCACGACGGTCGCCAGGAGGCCGAAGGCGATCGACAGCCCGCCGATGAGCCACATCGCCCGGTCGCCGGGCGACAGCCAGCGGCCCTCCCGGATGGCGCGGTCGACCTCGCGGCCGCGCCGGAAGCCGTAGGCGACGATCAGGACGCCGAGCAGGCCGTAGCCGGCACCGAGGACGACGAACGGCCAGGAGGCACCGCCGTGGCGCAGGTCGGGGATCACCTTCCCCACGGCCAGCGCCACGGCGGTCGCCGTCAGGCCGGTCCGCAGCCACGCCAGCACCGTGCGCTCGGCCGCCAGCCACGTGCGCCGGGTGGCGTCGCCGTCCTGGTCGAAGCGCCGCGGCTCGGGGCTCGGTGGCGGTGACGCGTCCTCGCGGCGCTCCCTCGTCATGGGGTGCACGCTATCGGTGGCGCGGTCGGCGGCCGCCGGGAGGCGCGTGCAGGTGCATCGGAGGTTTAGAAAGAGCGGCTAGAGTGCGCGACTGCCCATGACCAGAACCCGCCCCATCGCACTCTCCCTCAGCGTTCTGTCCCTTGCCGCCGGCCTCGCCGCCGGGTGCGGAGGCAGCAGCAACGACGGATTCCGGAACGACGGCTCCAAGATCGACGGCGACCCGTCGACCACGCTCCCGGCCGAGCTCGCCTCCACGAAGTCGACCGTCAAGCAGCGCCCCGCCGGCGCACCGCTGCCCGCGCAGACCAACGTCACCGGCGTGAGCACCGACCTCAAGACCAAGCCCGCGGTCCCCAAGGCCACCGGCAAGGCGCCGACCGAGCTGCAGGGCTCCGACGTGGTCACCGGCACCGGCGCGGCGGCCAAGGACGGCGACAAGGTCAGCGTCCAGTACGTCGGCGTGCTCTTCGACGGCGGCAAGCAGTTCGACTCATCCTGGGATCGCAAGCCCCCCACCCCGTTCGAGTTCACCATCGGCCAGGGTGCCGTCATCGCCGGCTGGGACGAGGGCGTCCCCGGCATGAAGGTCGGCGGCCGTCGCGTGCTCGTCATCCCGGCCGACAAGGCCTATGGCGCCGCGGGCTCGCCGCCCACGATCCCGGCCAACGCGCCGCTGATCTTCGTGGTCGACCTCAAGAAGATCGCCAAGGGCTAGGCAGGACCCGCCCGCGCGCCGCCCCTGGCGCGCGGGTCATCGCGGTGACACCATGGGCTCGACCGCGACCAGAAGGAGCTCTTGTGCCCATGGACTCGTCCCCGACGCGCGTGCTGGTGGTCGCCCACCGCACGGCGGCCACCCCGGCGCTGCTCGATGCCGTGCGGGAGCGTGTGGCGCGCGGACCATGCGCCTTCACGCTGCTGGTGCCCAACGTCGCGCACGGGCTGCACCGGGTGGTCGACGCCGAGGACCAGGACCAGGACGCGGCGCACGCGGTGCTCGAGCTGGCGCTGCCGCTGCTCGAGGAGGCCGCCGGCGCGCCCGTGGAGGGCATGGTCGGCGACCCCGAGCCGCTGAACGCCGTCCAGGACGCGGTCAACCTGCGGGGCTTCGACGAGATCATCATCTCGACGCTGCCCGCGCGCGTCTCGCGCTGGCTGCGACTGGATCTCCCGCACAAGGTCGGCGGCCTCGGGCTGCCGGTGACGACGATCACCGCGCGGCAGCGCGAGGGCTCCGCCGCATGAGGTGAGGATCTCCCACCGCTGTGCCGGAGTTCGGCGGCGCCCGTACAATCGCCAGGGTGCCGTTCGGGAGGGCGGCGTCTCCATGATGAACATCGGCACGAGGGTCAAGGTGTACGTCGCTGACGATCACCCCGTCTTCCGGGACGGCGTGGTCCTGGCCCTGAGGCGACGTCCCGACTTCGAGGTCGTCGGAGCGGCGGAGGACGGCCGCACCGCGCTGGAGGAGATCCGCGTGCTGGAGCCCGACGTGGCGCTGCTCGACGTCAAGATGCCCGGGCTCGACGGGCACGCCGTGCTGCGCGCCATCCGGCGCGACGACCTGCCCACGCGCGTCGTGCTGCTGTCGGCGACCGTGCTGCCGCCCGAGGCACGCGAGGGGCTAGCGGCCGGCGCGCTGGCCTACCTCTCCAAGGAGGTCACGCGCGACGCCATCTGCGACGCCGTGGCCGCCGCCGCCCGCGGCGACCGCCTGCAGCTCGACGTGCCCGAGCCGGTCTGGGAGCGCCCGCTGCTGAGCCCGCGGGAGCTCGAGGTGCTGCGGCTGACGGCCGGGGGCCAGAGCGCGCCGTCGATCGGCCGCAACCTGCACCTCAGCCCCGAGACCGTCAAGACCCACCTCAAGAACGTCTACGAGAAGCTCGGCGTGTCCGATCGCGCCGCCGCCGTGGCCGAGGGCATGCGGCGCGGGCTGGTCGAATAGGCCGCCGGGCGACTGCAACGCAGGCGGCCGCGGCAGCCGGTTACACTTCCGGTCCCCGCCCTCTTAGCTCAGCTGGTAGAGCGCTTCCATGGTAAGGAAGAGGTCGTCGGTTCGAATCCGACAGAGGGCTTGGTCGGAGATGCGCGCTGCGGCAGGGATTTTGCGCTCCCGGGCCCGGAGGCGATCGTCAGCTCATGACAGGACGAGGGCGTCCGCTCGGGCGAGTTTTTCCAGCATCCGGTCGCCCAGGATCGCGGCCGAGTGGGGGTTCTGGCCGGTGACCAGGTTGCGGTCCTCGACCATGTACGGCTCCCAGATCGGTCCTCGGCTGAATGTCACGCCGACCTTTTCCTTGAGATCGGTCTCCAGCAGCCAGGGCGCCCTGGGGGCCAGCCCTACGGCCTCCTCTTCCTCGTCGGTGAAGCAGGTGACTCGGTAGCCCTTGAACGGCGAGACGCCATGGATCCTGGTGGCCAGCATCGCGGCAGGGCCATGGCAGACGATGAACAAGGGGTTGCCTGAGGCCAGTTGCGCGGTGAGCAGACGTCCGCAGTCTGCGTCCCATGCCAGGTCCGACATCGGGCCGTGACCGCCCGGCAGGTACACCGCGTCGTAGTCTTCGAGGCGCACGTCTGACAGCTGCAGCGGCCGACGCATCGCCTCGGCGGAACGGATGATGGCCTCGAGTTCGAGCGCGCCGTCGATGCCGCCGGCCATCTCGGGGCGCAGGCTCATCATGTCGACGTTCGGCGTCACGCCATTCGGCGTCGCAACGACGACTTCGTGGCCGGCGTCGGTGAGGATCTTGTAGGGGTTCGCGAATTCCTCGGCCCAGTAGCCCGTCGCGTACCTCGTGCCGTCCTTCAAGACCCAGTAGGTGGCACCGGTGACGATGAAGAGCACCTTCGCCGCGACGGTCTCGGTCGGGGTGTCACTGCTCACGTCGACGCTGCTCATCTTCTACCTCCGAGGGTTGGTTTGCCTGTTGTCGACTGTCGCGTCCGGGGCGATTGCTCGCGCCCGTGCATGCACTGGTCGTCCCCCGGGTCCGCGTCGCGCACCGTGAACTCCGTTCAGCGCAGATAGACGTGACCGTGCGACGGCGCGTCATCGCACGAGCTGCTGGCCGCCGTCGATGTCGAAGGTCGCGCCGGTCAGCGCTGTGTTGATCATCAGGTGTACGGCCAGCTGGGCCACGTCGTCGGGGCCGACGACGCGGCCGATCGGCAGCTCGGTGCGGAGCGCCTCGCGGCGAGCCTCGAGGTCGTCGCCGAGCAGCGCGGCCGACAGCGGCGTGTCGACGAACCCCGCGGCGACGAGGTTCACCCGCACCGGCGCGAGCTCGAGCGCGAGATTGGCGATCAGCGCAGGCAGTGCGGCGGTGACCGCCGCCACCGCGCCGATCCCGACGGCCGGCCGCTTCGCGCCGGTCCCTCCCATGAACACCAGTGTGCCGCCGGGCCGGACGCGGCCGGCGCTGCCTCGGGCGACCAGGATGGTCTGCAGCAGGTGCTCGCTGAGGGCGGTGCGCGCCGCGTCGGCGCTCATCTGCAGCAGTGGGCCGTAGCTCGGCGCGCCGGCCGTGACCATCACGTGGTCGATCGGATCGGCCAGCGTGTCGAAGAAGGCGAGCAGCGCCTCGGGGTCGGTCGCGTCGAACGCCGCGCTGCGCACGGCGTCGAGCTCGCTCGCCGCCGCCTTCAGGCGCTCCGGGTCGCGTGCGGTCAGGATGACGTCCGCGCCCTCGGCGCGCGCTCGTCGAGCCGTCGCCAGGCCGATGCCGGCACTGCCACCGACGACGAGGACGGTCTGTTCACGGAGCTCGGGGTGCTGAGTCGCGGTCATGGCGAACAGCATTTCCCGCGCCGAGACGCGATCGCGCCCGTCGGCTCCCTGGTCGGGGGTCCGGAGCACCGGACCAGGGACCAGGCCAGGGCGGACCCGGGCGCGAGCGCTCACTCGGCGCAAGAACCTCCATGCCATGACCCGACCCCACGGTCATCCAGCCGTTCCCGACGTTCTCGGAGATCTACGTCGGGGCGCTGAAGGCATGGCGGCGGGTGGCGGTGCCGTCATGAGCGGGAGCCTGCTGTCGGTCAACGTCGGGGTCCCGCGCGAGGTCGAGTGGGAGGGGGAGGTCGTGCGCTCCGCGATCTGGAAGGACCCAGTCGATGGGCCGCGGATGGTCCGCACGATCAACATCGACGGCGACCACCAGGCCGATCGGCGCGGACACGGCGGCGAGCACCGCGCGGTCTTCGTCTACCAGATCGCGTCCTACAGGTACTGGGAGCGCGAGCTCGGCCGCGAGGACTTCGTCTATGGCCAGTTCGGTGAGAACTTCACGGTCGACGGCCTCGCCGACGACGAGGTCTGCATCGGCGACCGCTACCGGATCGGCGGTGCGCTCTTCGAGGTCACCCAGCCGCGCGTGACGTGCTTTCGCGTCGGGATCCGCCTCGGCGTGCCCGCGATGCCGTCGCTGCTGGTCGCCCGCCATCGGCCCGGGTTCTACCTCCGGGTCTTGCAGGAGGGCGAGGTGCAGGCGGGCGACGCGATCGTCAAGGTCGCCGATGGCCCGGAGCGGCTCACGGTCGCCGACGTCGACGGGCTCCTCTACCTCCCGCACAAGTCGCGCGAGCTGCTGCAGCGCGCGCTGCGCGTGCCGGCGCTGAGCGAGGGATGGAAGGGCAGCATCCGCGAGCTTCTCGACGCCGCGGGCGCGGCCGCCGACGCGCCGGCGTGGAGCGGCTTCCGGCCGCTGCGCGTCAGGGCGATCGACCGCGAGAGCGACACCATCAGGTCGTTCTGCCTGGTCGGAGCCGACGGCCCCGAGACGCCGGCCGCCCGTGCCGGCCAGTACCTCACCGTGCGCGTACGGCCCGATGCCGACGGGCCGCCACTGGTCCGCAGCTACTCGCTGTCGACGCTCGCCGACGAGTCGGGCCTGCGCATCAGCGTCAAGCGCGACGGTGCCGTCAGCCGCTTCCTGCACGACCGCGTCCGCGTCGGCGACCTGCTCGATGTCGCCGCGCCGCGCGGCACGTTCGTGCTGCGCGACGCCACGCGGCCGATCGTGCTCGTCAGCGCGGGCGTCGGCGCGACGCCGGTCCTCGCGATGCTGCACCAGCTCGTCCGGGACGGCGACGCGCGGCCGGTGTGGTGGATCCACGGCGCGCGCGACGCCCGCGAGCACCCGTTCGCACGCGAGGCGCAGGAGCTGCTGGCCCAGCTCCCGGACGCCCACCGGCTGATCGCCTACAGCGATGCGAGCGCGGTCGTCGACCAAGGCAAGGACTATGACATCGCGGGCCGACTCGACCTCGCCGTACTGCAGCGCGCGGGCGTCCCGGTCGACGCCGACTACTACCTCTGCGGACCCGAGGGCTTCATGCACGCGATCGCGGCGGCGCTGGCGGCGCGCGGCGTGGCCCCCGAGCGCGTCGCGACCGAGACCTTCGGCGCCGTCGCCGTCGTGCGCACGGGGATCGTCGAGGGCGAGCACCGCGCGCCGCACGCGCCCGGCGGCGCCCCGGCCGCCGCCGGCAGCCCCCCGGTGACCTTCGCGCGCAGCGGGCTGTCGGTCGCCTTCGACGACGACCGCTTCGCGAGCCTGCTCGAGCTCGCCGAGGCCTGCGACGTGCCGGCGGCCTACAGCTGCCGCACCGGCGTCTGCCACACCTGCGAGACCGGCCTCGTCGCCGGATCGGTGGACTACACGACCGCGCCGCTGGAGCCACCGGGAGAGGGGCGCGTGCTGGTGTGTTGCAGCAGGCCGACGGGCGACGTCACGCTCGACCTGTGAGGACGGGCTGCCCATCGCGCCGAGGCCGGCGCGCGTTCCGTTCGCCCGACGCCCCGCTCGATGACCTTGATTTGTTTGGCGGTGCTCCGGGTCGTCGAAGTCGCCGATCTGGTGGCGAGCGAGGACCGTCGTGCCGGCGTCTGAGCAGGTGCCGCAGCGCGCCGGGGCGTCGAGCGTGGCTGCTGCAGGGTCGGGGGCCGTGGGGCGCGGATGGGTCGCTCGTCGTGACTGCCGCTGCCGCCTCCGGCGGGGTGCCCGATGACCCCGCACCCTCGGCATCCCGGCGTCGACGTTCGTGTGGCCAGACAGCCGGCGGCACCGGCAACCCATCGCTCGAGACGCTGTGGCGGATCTCGCACGCGCTGGACATCCCGCTCGGCGCCCTGCTGGAGCAGGCCGCCGCGCCGCGCGTGCGCGTCGCCCGCGCCCGCGACGGGCGAGCGCTCCAGGCCGACTCCGGTCTGCAGATGTGGCTGCTGCACGCCGAAGGGCGCGAGCACCGTGCCGAGATGTACGACATGCTCCTGCCCAAGGGCACCGACCAGCCGACCGACGCCCACCTCCCCGGGACCGAGGAGGCGCTGATCTGCATCAGCGGCCACGCCAGGATCGGGCCCGTCGGGGAAGAGGCCGACGTCCGCGCCGACGACATCCCTGACGCAGCCGAGATCCAAGGCAAACACCTCAACTTTCCGCATCGCCGGCGTTCGGCACCGGTCTTGCCCCCGACGTGGCGAAGTCGCTGGAGCCCTAGATCCAGCCCGATTGCTGTGCGATCCGGATCGCGTCGATCCGGTTGCGGGCGTCGAGCTTGGAGATCGCGTTCGAGAGGTAGTTGCGCACGGTCGCGGGGGAGAGGAACAGCGCGTTGCCGATGTCCGTCGTGGTGCCGCCCTCGGCCGCGGCGCGCAGGACGTCGGCCTCGCGCTCGGTGAGCGGGTTGGCGCCGGCCTTCAGCGCGGTCTCGACCAGCGCCGGGTCCAGGAACCGCTGGCCCTTGGCGACCCGGCGCAGGGCGTCGGCGAGCTCCTCGGATGGCGCGTTCTTGCGCATGAAACCGCCGACCTGCGCTTCGAGGGCGCGCGACAGGTGCCCGGGGTGGCCGAGGCCGGTGAGGATCAGGACCTTCGTCTCGGGGAGCTCTTGGCGGAGCGTCGCCGCGGCGGTGAGGCCGTCGGTCCCGGGAAGCTCGATGTCGAGCACGGCGACGTCGGGAAGCAGCCGCAACGCGGTGGGGACGATGTCGTCGCCGTTGTCGAGGTCGGCGACGACCTCCATGTCGGGCTCGAGGCCGATGAGGGCGAGCAGGGCGCCGCGGATCAGGTGCTGATCTTCGGCGAGGAGGATGCGGATCACGCCGGCACCTCGACGCGCAGCCGAAACCGTCCGCCGCCGAGCGGCCCTCCCGCGGCGCGGCCGTCGAGCTCGGCCAGGCGGTCGGCGAGGTTCTGCAGTCCGGTGCCCTGGGTGCGCCGCGTGCCGGCGCCGTCGTTGACGAGCTCCAGTCGGATGACGCCGTCCTGGCGGAGGGCATGGATCGTGCAGTGACGGGCGTCGGCGTGGCGCAGGATGTTCGTCGCGCCCTCGCGGACGGCGAAGCCGAGGACGGCGCTCGCATGCGGCGCGATGCCGTCGACGTCGAGCGTCGCGCGCACGTCGATCCCGGCGAGCCGGAGCAGGTCGACCGCGGCGCCCGCCTCGGTGGCGAACGCCACCTCACGCTCGTCGCGTCCGACGGCCTCGATCTCGGCGGCCAGCGAGCTGGCGACGGCCTCCAGCTCGTCGATCTCGCGCGCGGCGGCGGTGCGGTCGGCGCCGATGAGGCGGCGCGCGAGGTCGCCCTTGAGGGAGATCGCGGTCAGGCTTTGGCCGAGCACGTCGTGGAGATCGCGCGACATGCGCCGGCGTTCTGAGCGCACGGCGCTGGCGGCGAGCGCGTCGCGGGCGGCATCGAGCTCGGCCACGATCGGCACCAGGCGCGCCGACGCGCATACGCCGGCCACCACCAGGCTCGAGACGGTCAGCCAGTACGCGGCGTTCCACACGAGCGCATAGGTGCTCGGGTCATCGGATCCCACCCACGTGAACGTGTCGTAGGTCAGCATCGCCAGCGGCGCCGCGACGACGACCGCGATGCGAGCGCGGCCGCGCAGGCATGCGCCGGCAGCGATGAGAACGAACCACAACGAGGTCTCCCACGCGATCCCGAAGACCCAGATGAGCCCGAAGGTCAGGGCGCCGGTGGCGGCGACACGCGCCACGGGGTACGACGGCTCGCCGCCGCGGGCGACGGCCAGCGAGGCCGACAGCACCAGCGCCGTCGCCACGAGCCACGCGAGCACCGCCAGGACCTGATGGCGCGCCGGGTTGAACCCGAAGGCGCCGACGCACATCAGCAGCGGGAAGAGCAGGACGATCGCGTGGACGCCGATCAGCGTGCGCCACGCCTGCCGCGTAGCGAGACCGCGGCCGATCGGGCTGCGCCCGGCGCGAACCGTGCGCACGAGCGCCGCGGCGGCGGTCTCCGACCGCGCGGCCCTGGTCTCGGTCACGATCGTGCGCAGGTCCTGCAATGCGTCGTTGGCCTGGGTCAGCACGCCGTCCAGGGCGACCAGCGGCTGCGCGACGCCCGGGGTCCCCAGTGCGGCCCGCGCTCGCCGCCCGGCATCGCGCAGCCCGGCCAGGTGGCGCTCGAGCGAGGCGCGCACCTCCAGCTGCAGCCGCGCGCGCTCGTCGAGCACGGCGTCGGCGGCCAGCGCGGTCCGCGAGACGGCGAGCTGGTGCACGGCGGCGACCAGCCAGACCATCGCGAACTGGATCGCGGCCCGGAACAGCACCGAGTACATGAGGTAGGCCGCGCTGGAGGTGAAGCCGACGCCGCTGCCGGGCTCGGCCCACGTGACCACCAGCGGGGTGACGACACAGGCCGCGAGCACGCCGATCGACCACCGTGCGCGCAGCACGACCAGCGCCGACGTCGCCAGGACGGCCAGCATGAACGACCACGACACGCCGATGACGACGAGCGCGACGACGTGCACGGCGGCCGTCAGCGCGAGCGTCGCGCCGGAGTGCGGGGGCCGCTCGCCGCGCACGCCGTAGCTGAGGTGCCAGAGATGGAGCGGCATGACCACGGCCGCCGCGGCAACCGCGACGAAGGTCTTCGCGGTATCGCCGGCGAGACCGACGCGACCGACCTCGACGACGGCCAGCAGCGCGCTCAGCAGGAGCACGGCCCGCCCCGCCAGTCTCGGGATCCGCTCGGTCACGGCGCACACGATGCCACCTTGCCGCGCGGCGGCCGGCGATTGATGACATCTGTCACTGCCGCTGGCAGACATCATCCTCTGGCGGCGCAGCGCGTCGAACGCGAGCGTTCCCGGGGTCATGTCAGCCACAGAGGAGACCCTCATGGATCCGATCACCGACCCGGGCGCCGCCGTACCGCGTGCCGGACGCCGCGAGTGGATCGGCGTCGCCGCCCTCGCGCTCCCCTGCATGCTCGTGGTCATGGACCTCAGCGTGCTGTTCCTCGCGGTGCCCTCGCTCACCAGTGACCTGCATCCCAGCGGGACCGAGCTGCTGTGGATCACCGACGTCTACGGCTTCCTCATCGCCGGCGCTCTGATCGCGATGGGCGCGCTCGGCGACCGCATCGGCCGCCGCAAGGTGCTGCTCTGGGGCTCCGCCGCGTTCGGTGCGGCATCGATCCTCGCGTCGCTGTCGACGAGCCCCGAGATGCTGATCGCCGCGCGCGGCATCCAGGGGCTCGCCGGGGCGACGCTGATCCCCTCGACGATGGCCCTGTTGTTTGCGATGTTCCCGCACGAGGACGACCGGATGAAGGCCCTCGGCCTGATCTCGGCCGGCTTCACCGGCGGCGCGGCGCTCGGGCCGATCCTCGGCGGCCTGCTGCTGGACGTCTCGACCTGGCACGCGGTGTTCCTGATCAACGTGCCTGCGATGGCCGCGGTCCTGTTCTTCGTGCCGCGCTACGTGCCCGAGTTCGCCAACCCGTCGGCGCCGCGCGTCGACCTCCGCAGCGCCGGGCTGCTGCTGATCGCCGTGCTGTCGGCGACCTACGGGATCAAGCGCTTCGCACGCGGAACCGGCGGAACCGTCGACGCGGTGCTGATCGCCTTCGGCATCGCGGTCGGTGCAGGGTTCCTGCTCCGCCAGCGGCGGATCGCCAACCCGCTGGTCGACCTGTCGCTGTTTCGCATCCGCGTGTTCAGCGCGTCGCTGGCCGGCATGGTCGTGGCGACGTTCGTCATGTTCGGGACGTTCTTCTTCGTCTCTCAGTACTTCCAGCTCGTGCTCGGGCTGGATCCGCTCCCGGCCGCCCTCTGGGGCCTGCCCGGGATCGCGGCGATGACGCTGGGGACGATGGTCGTCGTGCCGAAGCTGGCCCAGCGCTACCGCCCCGGGCCGCTGATGGCGTCGGGCGCGGCCCTCATGGCGGTCGGTCTGGCCGCGCTGTCGACGCTGGGCACCGGCACGCCTCCGGTCGTCGCCGCCCTGGTGCTCGCGATCTTCCAGATCGGCGTTGCGCCGCTCGTGACGCTCGGCAACAACCTGGTGATCGGCTCGGCGCCGCCACAGGCCGCCGGGAAGGCGTCGGGTACCAGCCAGACGCTCAACGAGCTCGGCGGCGCGATGGGCATCGCCGTGCTCGGCAGCCTCGGCACCGCCCTGTACCGAGGCCAGATCGACGACACCCCAACCGCCGGCGTCGCCTCGACCGACGTCCACGCGGTGCACGACACCTTGGCCAGCGCCGCGAGCGTCGCCGGCCACATCCCGCCGAGCCTCGTCGCGGCGGCGCAGACGGCGTTCACGCACGGCATGTCGGTCGTCGCGCTCGTGACCGCGGGGCTGATGCTCGGGGTTGCGGTGCTGCTGGCCGTCACGCTCCGCCAGCCCGACGCTCGGACGGCGCCGGCCGAGGCCTGGGAGCCGATCGCCGAGCCGGCACCGGCCTAGGGCCTGACGGAGCGGGCTGGGCGCGTCCCTCACGCGCCCAGCCCGCCCGGTGGGGCCAGCTGCCCACGCATCTCCCAAGAACCTCACGAAAGGACCACGGAAATGAGCAAGGTCGTCAGTGCCCACGCAGTGTCGGTCGACGGGTACATCACCGGGCGAGACCCCGGCCCTGGCCGCGGACTCGGCGACGGGACGATGCTCCACGATTGGTTTTTCGACGGCGACACACCCAGCCGGGTCTTCGACGGCTTTGCGCTGAGCGAGCCCAGCGCCCGGGTCTTCGACGCCGGCGCCGGACGGGTCGGTGCGGTCGTGGCAGGGCGGAACACGTATGAGGACTCCGACCGCTGGGGAGGTGACGGTCCGCTCCCCAGGGTCGCGCTGTTCGTCCTCAGCCATCGGCCTGCGCCGGAGATCACCGAGCGCCAGACGCTGGTCACCACCGGCATCGAGGACGCAATTGCGGCGGCTTGCGAGGCCGCCGGCGACAAGGACGTCGCGCTCATGGGCGGCGGCGCGGTGACCGCGGCCCTGAAGGCGGGGCTCGTCGACGAGCTGGTCCTCCATCAGGTGCCCATCCTGCTCGGCAGCGGCCGGCCCTTCTTCCAGGAGCTCCCCGCGCACGTGCGCCTGCGCCTCGTCGAAGCCGTCCCGGCGCCAGGCGTCACCCATCTCCACTACGAGGTAGAGCGATGATCCTCATCACGACCTCTACTACGTCAAGGACCGCGGCCGGACCATCGCGCTGCTGATGCTCGCCGAGCGGCTGACCACCGCACCGACAACGTCTCCACCGGACGGCTCGCTCAGTCCAGCTGCTCGTAGGCCGGCAGCGTCAGGAACTCCTCGAGGTCGTCGCCGAGCGCGACCCGCTCGAAGAGCGCGCGCGACTCGCGCGGGTGGCCCTCGGTCTCGAACCACGCGTCGTCGTCGATCTCCACACGGATGCGCTCGAGCTCCTCGGTCGCGATCCGGCGGACGAGGTCGGGCGTCACCTGTGGCCCTTCGGCGAGCGAGCGCTCGTGGCGAATCCATTGCCACACCTGACAGCGGGCGATCTCGGCGGTGGCCGCGTCTTCCATCATCCCGTAGATCCCCGCGGCGCCGTTGCCGCGCAGCCACGAGGAGATGTACTGGATGCCGACGTTGACGTCGTTGCGCAGGCCCGCTTCGGTGATGTCTCCGGGGGTGGACGCCACGTCGAGCAGCTCGGCCGCGCCGACGACCACGTCGTCGCGCCGGCGGTCGACCTGGTTGGGCCGGGCGCCCAGGACCTTGTCGAACTCGGCCATCGCCGTGGCGACCACATCCGGGTGCGCGACCCACGTGCCGTCGAACCCGTCGGCGGCCTCGCGCTGCTTGTCGGCCGCTACCGCGGTGATGGCACGCTCGTTGGCCTCGGCGTCCTTGCGCGAGGGGATGAGCGCCGCCATGCCGCCCATGGCGTGGGCGCCGCGACGGTGGCAGGTGCGCACCAGCAGCTCGGTATAGGCGCGGAGGAACGGCACCGTCATCTTGACCTGGTTGCGGTCGGGCAGCACGAACTCCGGCCGCTCGCGGAAGGTCTTGATGGTGGAGAACATGTAGTCCCAGCGGCCGGCGTTCAGGCCGGCCGAGTGCTCGCGGAGCTCATAGAGGATCTCCTCCATCTCGAACGCAGCCGGGAGCGTCTCGATCAAGACGGTGGCCTTGATCGTGCCGCGGTCGATCCCGAGCTCGTCCTGGCTGAAGTCGAACACGTCGTTCCAGAGGCGCGCCTCGAGGTGGCTCTCCATCTTCGGGAGGTAGAAGTAGGGGCCCGAGCCCTTGTCCAGCAGCCTGCGGGCGTTGTGGTACAGGAACAGGCCGGCGTCGACGAGCGCCCCGGCGCCGGGCCGGCCGCCGATCTGCAGGTGCTTCTCGGGCAGGTGCCAGCCGCGCGGCCGAACGAGCAGCGTGGCCGTCTGATCCGCGAGGCGGTACCGGCGCCCGTCGGGTCCGTCGTGCTCGATCGTGCCCTCGATGGCGTCGGTGAGGTTCATCTGTCCCTCGACGATGTTCTGCCAGGTCGGCGAGAGCGAGTCCTCGAAGTCGGCCATGAAGCCGCGCGCGCCCGAGTTGAGCGCGTTGATGATCATCTTGCGATCGACCGGCCCGGTGATCTCCACCCGGCGGTCCTGAAGATCGGGCGGCACCGGCGCCACGCGCCAGTCGCCCTCGCGGATCTCGCGCGTCTCGGGCAGGAAGTCGAGTGTCTCGCCGGCGGCGATCCGGGCGCGACGCTCGCGGCGGGCGGCGAGCAGCTCCTGGCGACGCGGCTCGAAGCGCTCGTGCAGCCGGCCGACGAAGGCCAGCGCCTCGTCGCCGAGGAGCTCGGCGGTGCGGCCCTGGGGCGGACCGGCGACTTCGACGGTCATGGCGTTCTCCCTTGGATCGACGCGTGCAGCAGTTCCATCGGATGGTGGACCGGCAGCTCGGCTCCCAGGGCGCGTGCGTGGGCGGCGATCTGCAGCGCGCAGCCGGGGTTGGCTGCGGCCACGGCCTGGGCCCCGGTGTCCAGCAGGTGCTGGGCCTTGCGCCGCCCGAGCTCGGCGGCGGCGTCGGGTTTGAGCAGGTTGTAGACGCCGGCCGAGCCGCAGCAGATCTCCCACCCGGTCGGCTCAAGGAGCTCCAGGCCGGGGATCGTGCGCAGCAGCCGGCGCGGCGCCTCGCGCACGCCTTGCGCGTGCGCCAGGTGACAGGCGTCGTGATAGGCGACCGTGAGCGCCACCGGATGGCGCGGCGCGACCGGGTCGTGCTCGGCGAGCAGCTCGGTCACGTCGCGCACCTTGGCCGAGAACGCGGCCGCGCGGTCGGCCCACGCGGGGTCGTCGCGGAACAGATGGCCGTAGTCCTTCATCGCCGAGCCGCAGCCCGCGGCGTTGACCACCACGGTCTCGCAGCCCTCGAACGCGGTGATGGTGGCGCGGGCCAGGGTGCGGGCCTCGTCGTCGTAGCCGGTGTGCAGCTGGAGCGCTCCGCAGCAGCGCGGCAGGCGCGGCGCGAAGACCTCGAAGCCGTCGGCCGCCAGCACGCCGACGGTCGCGACGTTGACGTGGGCGAAGAACACCCGCTGCACGCAGCCCTGCAGGAAGCCGACGGTGCCGCGGCGCGGGCCGCGGGCCGGGGTGCGCTCCGGCAGGCGACGCCACGCCGCACGCACCGACGTGCGCGGCGCCACGCGCGTCAGCTCGCGCAGGCGCGGGAAGCGGCGCACCACCCGGTCGGTGGGCAGCGCGCCCTGCAGCGCCGCGAGAGGGGCGAGCGCGCGCAGCCGGCCGGGGTGGGGGAACAGCGCGAACAGGGCCTGGCGCCAGAGGCGGTCGGCGCGTGAGCGCTCCCAGTTGCGCTCGATCTGCCCCCGTGTGTCCTCGATGAGCTTGTGGTACTGCACGCCCGACGGGCAGGCGGTCACGCAGGCCATGCAGCCCAAGCAGTTGTCCCATGCCTCGACCTGCGAGGCCATCAGCTCGGGGCCTCCCTCGTGGGCGCTGCGCATGAGCAGGATGCGGCCGCGCGGCGAGTCCATCTCCTCGCCCCACAGCACGTAGGTCGGGCAGGTCGGCAGGCAGAACCCGCAGTGCACGCAGTCCTCGATGAGGCTCGGCTCGGGCGGGCGGGTCAGGTCGAAGGCGCCCATCTAGATCCCTCCTACGAAGAGGCCGGGGTTGCACCGGCCGTCGGGGTCGAAGCGCGCCTTGACACGGCGCGACAGCTCCAACTGGGCGGCGTCCACCGGACCCCACGGGTCGGCGGCCGCGCGCAGCGCCGCGGGCGCGTCGAGCAGGACGCAGGGCGACGGGGCCAGCGCGGCCCGCAGCTCCGCGACCGCGGCGGTGAGCGCCTCGAGCGCCGCGCCGGCCAGCGTGACCCACGCCAGACCGTGCCCGGCGCGGGCCACGACGCGCGCGCCATGCCCGCGCGCGGCGGTCAGCAGCGTCGCGAGGCGGTCCTGGGTGGTCGAGACGCGGAGCACCGCGGCGCCGCGCTGGCCGTCGCGCTGTGCGGCCCACAACGGCTCGTCATCCTCGGTGCCCTCGGCCTGCAGCCCGGCGTTGCGCAGCACGCGCAGCGCGGCCTCGGCGCGGTCGCCGGCGGACGGCCCGCCGAAGCGGGCGAGCACCGCGCCTGCCTCGTCCTCCCAGCGCAGGTCCAGCGCCTCGGCCTCCAGCGGGCGGTGCGCCAGCTGGGACGCCGCCTCGGCCAGCGCTTGCGGGTCGTCGGACCGCCCGACGGCGGTCAACCACCCCGACGGCCGCGGATGCAGCCGGACGGTGACCTCGGTCAACAGCCCGAGGGTGCCGAACGCGCCGCTCATCAGCTTCGCGAGGTCATAGCCGGCGACGTTCTTGATGACCCTGGAGCCCGCCCGGGCCACGCTGCCGTCGGGGAGCGCGACCTGGACGCCGAGCACCAGGTCGCGCGGCGCGCCGTAGCGGTGGCGCAGCGGCCCGCTGTCGCCGCTGGCCACCACGCCGCCGATCGTGGCGCCCCCGTCGGGCGGGTCGAGGGCGAGGATCTGGCCGGCGGCGGCGAACGCCTCCTGCGCCCGCGCCAGGGGAACGCCGGCCTGCAGCACGGCCGTCAGGTCGCCCTCGTTGTGCTCGACGATCGCGTCCAGGCGCCCGGTGCCGAGCTGCAGCGGCGCCTCGATCGGGCGGCCCCATCCCAGCTTCGTCCCGCCTCCGCGGAGGCGCACCGCTGTGCCGGCGTCGCGCAACAGCGCCGCGGCCTCCTCCGCGCTGGCCGGCAGGACGTGATGCGCGGTGGTCTCGACCATCTCCGCCTCAGAACCGCTCGGCGAGCCCGGCTGCCTCGAGCGGATGCCGGCGGTAGGGGCCCGGCACCTCCCCGCACAACCGTGGGGTGGGCATGACCTTGCCCGGGTTGGCCAGCCCGTCCGGATCGAAGGCGCAGCGAAGCTTCTGGAAGGCGGCGAGATCCGGCTCCTCATACATCTTCGGCATGTAGCGCTTCTTGTCGACGCCGACTCCGTGCTCACCGGTGATCGAGCCGCCCGCCTGCACGCAGGTCAGGACGATCTCACCGGCCAGCTCCTCGGCCCGCTCCGCCTCGCCCGCGGCATGACCGTCGTAACAGACCAGGGGGTGGAGGTTGCCGTCGCCGGCGTGGAACACGTTGGCCACCTGCAGGCCGTACTCCAGAGCCAGCTCGTCGATGCGCTCGAGCACCTCGGCGAGCTTGGTGCGCGGGATCACGCTGTCCTGCACGTAGTAGTGCGGGCTGATGCGTCCCATCGCAGGGAAGGCCGCCTTGCGCATCTTCCAGAACACCTCGCGCTGCGCGGCGTCGCGGGCGACGCGCACCTCGCTGCAGCCGGCACCCTGGCAGAGCCGCCTGACGTCCTCGAAGCGCGCGTCGCACTCCGACGCGGGGCCGTCGAGCTCGACGAGCAGCGCGGCGCCCGCGTCGGCCGGCCAGCCCGCGTGCGCCACCTGCTCGGAGGCGTCCATCGAGAGGCGGTCCATCATCTCGATCGCGCCCGGCACCACCCCGGCCGTCACGATGTCCGAGACGGCGTGGCCCGCGAACGCGGGCGACGCGAAGAAGGCCACGAGCGTCCGCACCGACTCGGGCGTGGGCACGACCCGGAGCGTGATCCGCGTGGCCACGCCGAGCGTGCCCTCCGACCCCACGAACACGCCGTGCAAGTCGTAGCCCGGGCAGTCGAGCTCCTTGCCGCCCAGCTGCACCACCGACCCGTCGGGCAGCACCACCTCCAGCCTCGTCACGTAGTTGGTGGTGAACCCGTACTTGAAGCAGTGGGCGCCGCCCGAGTTCTCGGCGACGTTGCCGCCGATCGAACACACGATCTGGCTGGACGGGTCGGGCGGGTAGAAGTGCGTGGGCGCCACGGCGGCCGAGATCGCGGTGTTGGACACGCCCGGCTCGCACACCACGCGCTGGTTGGGCAGGTCGACCTCGAGGATGCGCCGCAGGCGGGTGAGCACGACGAGCACCCCCTCTTCGACGGGCAGCGCGCCTCCGGACAGCCCGCTGCCGGAGCCGCGCGCCACCCATGGCACGCCGTGCCGGTGGCAGGCGCGGACCACCGCCACCACCTCCTCGGCGGTTGCCGGCAACACCGCCGCGCGGGGCACCACTGCGTACTGCAGCAGGCCGTCGGACTCGTATGTGCGCAGCTGGTGATGGTCGGTGAGGACGTGCTCGTCACCGCAGGCCGCGCGCAGGGTGCTGATGAGCGAACCATGCATCGATCAAGGGACCATCCAGGACAGGAGGCTGGTGCTCTGCAGGTACACGATGACGCACATCAGCAACACGAGCACGATGCTCCACACGAACACCCGGCGAAACAGGTCCCCCTCCCGCCCGGCGAGGCCGACGGCCGCGGCGCCGATCGCCAGGTTCTGCGGCGAGATCATCTTCCCCAACACGCCGCCCGAGCTGTTGGCGGCGGCCATCAGCGTGGGGGAGAGGTCGGCCTCGTGGGCGGCGCTGACCTGCAGCGCGCCGAACAGCGCGTTCGACGACGTGTCGGACCCCGTGACGGCCACGCCGAACCAGCCGAGCATCGCCGACAGGAAGGCGAAGAAGCCGCCGGCGCCGGCCAGCCACTGGCCGATCGTGATGGTCTCGCCCGACAGGTTCATCACGTAGGCGAGCGCCAGCACCGCGGCGACGGTGACGATCGCCCAGCGCAGCTCGAAGACGGTCCGGGCCCAGATGCGTGCCGCGCGCGCGATCCCGATCCGGAGCACCGGCATCGTCAGCAGGCCGCTGAGCAGCAGCAGCGTGCCGGCCGCCGACGCCCACGTGAACTTGAAGGTCTCCGAAAGCGGTGCCTGGCCCTTGGCGTTGAGCACGTCCAGGCCGGGCCAGCCGAACTCGGCGGTGCGGTTGTCCAGGAAGTCCTTGAACGGCAGCCAGGTGATCTGCGCGAGCGCGAAGACCGCGACGATGATCAGGTACGGCGCGTACGCCGTCGCGACCTCCCCGGCGGTGTCACGGTGGTCGTCGGCCCGTCGCCGCGCCTCGCGCTCGAACGCCGGGTCGTACGTCGCACCGCCGGCGATGGCCGGCCGTCCGCCGGGGCCGGCCGGTCGCGGGCCGCGGTCGGCCAGCGTCGGCGTCGCGGTCGGATGCCACAGCTGCAGGAAGCCCACGACCGCGGCCGCCGAGACCAGTGAGGCCACGATGTCGGTCAGCTCGACCGAGATGTAGTTCGATGTGGCGAACTGGCCGAGCGCGAACACGACGCCCCCGACCAGGGCGGCGGGCCAGGTCTGGCGCAGTCCGCGCCGCCCGTCCACCATCGCCACGAGGATCAGCGGGACGACGAGCGCCAGCAACGGGGTCTGGCGGCCCACCATCGAGCCGAGGTCGTCCTTGGGCAGCCCGCTCACCGAGGCCAGCGTCGTGATCGGCACTGCGATCGCACCGAACGCGACGGGCGCGGTGTTGGCGACGAGCGCCACGGACGCGGCCAGCATCGGCCGGAAGCCGAGCGCGACGAGCATGACGGCGGTGATCGCCACCGGCGTGCCGAAACCCGCCAGCGCCTCGATCAGCGCGCCGAAGCAGAAGGCGATGAGGATGGCCTGGATGCGGAGGTCGTCCGACACCCGCGCGAAGGAGCGGCGCAGAACCGCGAGGTGGCCGCTCGCCTCCGTCATGTTGAAGATCCAGATCGCGTTGACGACGATCCACATGATCGGGAACAGCCCGAAGGCCGCACCCTCCACGCCGGCGTCCAGCGCCTGGCCGACCGGCATGGGATAGACCGCGACGGCCACGACGAGCGCCACTGCGAGTGACGCGAGCGCCGCCCAGTGGGCTCTGACCCGTAGTCCGCCAAGCAGCACGAACAGGGTCAGCAGCGGTAGGACCGCAAAGATGGTGGACAGGCCGAGCGAGTCGCCGACGGGGTCGTAGACCTGCTTGTACATGCTCTTCCTCCCGGTGTCCCAGACGCAGACGTGTGATGGGTACCCGGCCGCGCCGGGGCGGAGTCTCAATTCGCGTGGTCGCTGCGTGGCGAACGCGGGTTCGGAGGTGCGTCGTGACAACCTTCGGGCGTGACCCTCCGTCGTTCGTGCCTCGTGGTGCCCGGCCACAGCGCCAAGATGCAGGCAAAGGCGTTGGGCGCCGGTGCCGACGAGGTGGTGTTCGACCTCGAGGACGCCGTGGCGCCGGACGCCAAGGACGTTGCCCGCGCGCAGGTGGGGGAGACGCTCTCGGCACCGGAGTGGCGCGGGCGCCAGGTGGCGATCCGGATCAACGCGACGGGGTCGGGTGAGCAGGAGTCCGACCTGGCGCTGTGTGCGAGCCTGGATCTCGAGCGGCTGACCTTGGTGGTGCCCAAGGTCGAGTCCCCGGACGACGTGACGGCTGCGGCGGACGTCGCGCCCGTCCAGGCCCTGATCGAGACGCCGGCGGGGCTCGCCGCGGCGGCGGCTGTCGCCTCGCATCCGTCGGTGGTGGCGCTCATCCTGGGATACGCCGATCTCGCCGCTGCGCTGGGCCGGCGCGGCGCGGAGCGCGACCTCGAGCGTTGGCTGGTCGCGCAGGAGACGCTCCTGGCGGCGGCACGCATGGGCGATGCACAGGCGATCGACGGGCCGTTCTTCGGGCTGCGCGACGAGCGCGGGGTCGCCCGTGCGGCGCGCGCCGTCCGCGAGCTGGGCTTCGACGGCAAGTGGGCGATCCACCCGGCGCAGGTCGCGCCGCTCAACGCGGCGTTCGCGCCGACCCAGGGCGAGCGCCGCTGGGCCGAGCGCGTCGTGGCGGCGGTGGACGCGGCGGGGCGCGGTGGCGGCGCCGCGGCGACCGTCGACGGCGCGATGGTCGACGAGGCGATGGTGCGCCAGGCCCGCCGGTTGCTGGCGTTGCCGTTCGACGCACCACCGGAGACGGTCGCGGCCGACCATCGCGTCGCGGCGCCGTACTACGAGGACCTGGCGACCGGCACGACCTTCCGCGCGCCCGGCGTGACCCTGACCGACGGGCATGCCGCGCTGCATCAGGCGGTCGTCGGCGACCGGCTGCGTCTGGCGCTCGACGCCGACCTCTACGAGGCGGTCACGGGAACGCCCGGATTGCTGGCCCATCCGATGCTGGTGTGTGACGTCGCGATCGGGCAGTCCACCGCACCGAGCGCGCGAGTGCTCGGCAACCTGTTCTACCGCGGGCTGGGCGCACGCCCGGTCCGGGTCGGGACGACGCTGCGAACGACGACCGAGGTCGTCGCGCGGCGCGATGCCTCGCGGGGGCGGGGCATCGTGGTCTTGCGGGTGACGACGGTCGACGCGCGCGGCGAGCCGGTCCTCGACTTCTGGCGCGCGCCGCTGCTCCCCGGCAGCGGCGCAGACGCGCCCGGCGACGCCGACGACCTCGCTGCGGTGGGGCATCCGGTCAACGCGGCGACGCTCGTGCCGCATGCGTGGGACCTGGCTCCGCTGCGCGGCGAGCCGCTCGGGACCTTGTTCGTGTCCTTGGTCGAGGGCGACACGTACGAGGTCGAGGCGGCGGAGACCGTGACCGCCGCGACGGAGCTCGCGCGCCTCTCGCTCAACCTCGCGCACACCCACACCGACGCCGCCGCCGGCGCACACGGCGTGCGTCTGGTCTACGGCGGCCACGTGATCGGCGTGGCCGCCGCCCACGTCACCCGCGCGCTTCCCGACCTGGCCACGATCCTGGCCTGGGAGTCCTGCGACCACCTGCGGCCCACGTTCGAAGGCGACCGCCTGCGCACCCGGATCGAGGTCATCGGACTCGACCCGCTGCCCGATGGCGGCCTCGTGCGCCTGCGCGTCCGGACCGCGGCGATCGGGGACGACGACATCGCCCGCGACGTCCTGGACTGGCGCCTGATCGGGCTGATGCCCTGAATGAGAGGCAGCGCATGACCGGCATCCTGGAAGGCCTGAAGGTGGTCGAGGGATCCGCGTTCGTCGCGGCACCGCTCGGCGGCATGACCCTGGCGCAGCTCGGCGCCGATGTGATCCGCTTCGACGACCTCGGGGGAGGTCTGGATCACACGCGCTGGCCGCTGGCGGCAGGCGGGCAGTCGCTGTTCTGGGCGGGGCTCAACAAGGGCAAGCGGTCGCTGCGCGTCGACCTGCGCTCACCGGCCGGCCGGGAGCTCGTCACCGCGGTCATCGCTGCCGCCGGGACGTTCCTCACCAACTTCCCCGCCCGCGGATGGCTCGCCTACGACGCGCTGAAGGCCGGACGCAGCGATCTCGTGATGGTTCATCTCAAGGGCAACCGCGACGGCAGCAGCGAAGTCGACTACACGGTCAACCCGGCCACGGGGTTCCCGTGGGCGACCGGGCCGCGCAACCTCACCGAGCCGCTGAACTCGATGCTGCCCGCATGGGACATCGCGATGGGGGAGCTGGCGGCGGTCGGCCTGCTGGCCGCCGACCGCCACCGCACCCGCACCGGCGAAGGCCAACTTGTGGAGGTTGCGCTGTCGGACGTGGCGTTCGCCGTCGTCGGCCACCTCGGCCGTGTCGCCGAAGCGCAACTGGAGTCACGCGATGCTCCGCGCCGAGACGGCAACTACCTGTACGGCGCCTTCGGCCACGACTTCCTGACCCGTGACGAGCGCCATGTGATGGTGGTTGCGTTGACCAACCGCCAATGGGAGGCGCTTCTCGACGTCACCGGAACGCGCGAGCAGATGGCCAAGATCAACGAGGCGACGGGCGTCGACCTCGACACCGAGTCCGGACGCTTCGAGGACCGCGACCTGATCGCGGCGATCCTGCGGCCGTGGTTCCAGTCGCGCGATCTGGACGAGGTCCGGGAGGCGTTCACCGGCACGGGCGTGTCGTGGGGTCCCTACCAGACGTTCCGTCAACTGGTGGAGGACGACCCGCGCGTGGCGACCGACTCAGAGATGTGGGAGGAGGTCGAGCATCCCGGTGTCGGTCGCTACCGGATGCCGGGCACGCCGCTGGACTTCTCCGCCGTCCCGCGCACGCCCGTCCGGCGCGCGCCGGCGCTCGGCGAACACACCGCGCAGGTGCTCAACGACCTCCTGGGGTTGAGCGACGCCGAGATCGGGCGGCTGGCCGACGACGGCGTCGTCGCGCTTGGCTGAGGCGGGCCTGTGGCCGCGTGTTGCCGATCCCCGGCTCGCCACTGACTCGACGTGGCTCGCGCCGGCGCCTGTGAGCGCCATCACCGCACGGCATCGCCCGCTGCCGAGGCTGCCTCGCGCGCTGATCGCCGCTCGCGCCGGCGCCGCAGGCGGGGCGACTTGAGGGTGCGGCCGGTGCGCAGCGTGGCCACCGCGCAGGTCAGGAAGCACAGGGCGCCCAGAACGGTGTTGCCGTTGGCGGCCGCGAGGTCGAGAGGCGAACCGGTCGCCGGGACGACGTAGCCGGCGACGGCCGCGACGGCGAAGAACACGCAGCCGAGCAGGTTGAGCGACGGTTCCCACCATCCCGCGCCTCCGCGCGCCGGTCGCCGGCCGTGGCGGGGCGAGGCGCGGTAGGCGATCACGCCCGACACCAGGAAGCAGAGCGAGCCGAACGCGTCCGGCCGCCACACGACGCGGTTGTAGTCGGCGTTGGCGAGCGATGTGTGCACGGCCTGGTAGGTGGTCACGTTGAAGAACAGGGTTCCCACCAGCTGGGTCGCGGCGGCTCGCCACGCCGCTGCGCCGTGCTGGGCCGAGCGTCGCTCCGGGAACGCGATCGCCGCCTGCAGCGCTCCGCCGCCGGTGAAGAAGAGCGACCCGACGAAGAACGTGATGGCGTCGGCCTGCGCGCCGACGAGCTCGGCGTAGCCGGGGAACGGGCCGACCACGAAGCACACCGATCCGAGCGCGAAGAGGCCGGCCATCCAGCGTTCTGGAGCCTGCCGTAGGTGGCGTGGGCCCGACATGGGTTCGCCTTCGGATCGATGGTCCGGGGATGAAGCGCATCAAGTCTCCAACGGCCGCCGAGCCTGGCCATCACCTCGATGGGATGAGGCGCGGAGCCGCTTGGCTTCGCCGTGCTCGGAGATGAGCGGGAGCTGAGAGCCCGGCGCGGTGGGCGCCGGTCCGGCTCACGAGCCGGTGCCCGCGCCGGCGAGCAGGGCCCGATCCTCGGCGGGCGCGGGCGCGGGCGCGGGGGCGGCCTGCGGCGGCGCTGTGGCCGGCGCGCCGGTGACCAGGTCGGCGATGTGCCCGCGCCAGCGTCCGAGGGCCCGGTCGGTGGCGAACCGCGCCCGCGACCGCTCCAGCCGCCCGGGCGAGTACCGGCGCCGCGCCCACGGCGACGTGGGCTGGGCCATGCGGACCGCGCCCCACACGGCGACGGCCGGGACGAAGAGGCCCACCACGCCCAGCAGGAGGCGGCCCTTCATGAAGCACATGATCGTCAGCCCGAGCACGGCGGCGACGACGACCGCCGTCGCGACGGTGAGGGCGGGCTGCTCGAGGCCGAACGGCGTGGTGCCGACCACGACGAGCCCGGCGAACGCCGCCGCGACCACGGTCGCGTCGATGGAACGCCGGCCCTCCTCCTGCCAGTACACGTCCTCGAGGTGCACCCAGAGCGCGAACTCGTCCATCGTGAACCCGGCGCCGACCCCGAACAGAACGGCGACGACCGGCGTCCACGGTGCGGCCGGCCCCAAGGCGAAGGCCAGGAAGCCGGAGAGCATCATCAGGCAGATCCCCCACACCAGATGGTGGATGTGGACGTCGCCGGAGCGCACCGAGCCCGGCCACCACGACACGAGGCGGCTCAGCCGTGCGCTCGTGCGGATCGCCAGGAACGACACGGTGAAGGCCAGCAGCACCAGCTCGGCCGCGCCGGACGCATGGCTCGAGCGTCCACCGAAGGGGTCCACGCTGGACATCGTGGCCGTGAGCGCGTGGCTGATCATGCCCGACACGCTAGGGGCAGGCGGATGAAGCGCTGATGAAGCAGCCGATCGGATGAGCTCGTGTGCCGTTCATCCGGGCTGCCGATGACTGCTCAGGAGCTCGCCGTCTGGGAGGAGGGCGACGCGGCGCCCGCCTGCGGTGGCCGCGCGCCGCCCGCGGGCCGCAGGGCCTGCAGCGCCGCCTGGACCTTGGCCGTCGGCAGGCCGAGCTGCTTGGCGATCGTCGCGGCCCGATCGCCGGGCGCGGCGCCCGTGGCGGAGCCCGGCTGTCCGGCGGCCTGCATCGCCGCCTGCAGCTTGGCCGTGGTGACGCCCAGCTTGGAGGCCATCGCGCTGAGGTTCGCGGCCGAGGGCGCACCGGGGCGGCCGCCGCCCGGGATTCCCTGCTGCTGGGCGGTGCCACCGGCTGCCGCCGCGGTGGCGTTGGTGGTGGTCTTGGTCGTCGAGGCGGCGCCGCAGCCGGCGGCGCCGAAGAGGGCGGTGGTGCCGACGATGACGACGACCTTGCGGAACTTGGGGTTCATCATGTCCTCCAGCATCGGCCGGTCTGCTGGGCGCGCGCTGGGCGGTACCTGAGACGAACGTCCCGCTGAGAGACCGCACGCCCCTGGCCGGGCGAACGCTCACCCAAGCAGCAGCGAGCGGGCCCGGCGCGTGATGCCGCGGAGTGCGGGGCGCGGGCGCGGGATCGCATTGCGACGACCCCACTCGGCGAGCGTCATGCCTTCCGGCACGTCGCACTCGATGTAGATCAGAGGAGAGTCGATGGAGGAGGACATGGCGTAAGCGTCCTCTTCAGCGGCGCGCCCGGAAATGAGGCAGGCCGGGCTTCTGCGCACGGCCTGCCGGCTTCGCGACGTCGGGGCAACCCCACTTCCCGGCTACGGGTTCCGGAACCGGCGCAACCTCTCCGCCGCTGCGACGTTCTCGGCAGCATGGCCCTCCTCCGCGTGCTCGCCGTCGCCGTGATCGCCGCCGCCGCGGCGATCCTCCCGGCGGGCGCCGACGCCGACGCGCCGTGGAGCGCGTCGGCTCCGGTCGCCGGGGTCGCGTCGACCACGACGCTGCTGACCACGCAGATCGGCGGGAAGATCCTCGTCGGCGCGTCGAGCAGCAGAAGCCTCGCCTCGCCGACGGTCGTCGCGCGGGTCCAGGACGACGGGTCGACGGCCCGCCGGCAGACCCTGGAGATCGCCTACGCGAAGGCCGCGACGTTCCGGCGCGCGGGCGTGGTCGTCGCCGGATCGCGGCCGGCGCTGACCTCGGAGGCCACGGCGAAGGCGCCGGTCGTCGTCGCGCTCGGCTCCGTGCGCGGCATCCATGGCGTGGGGACGCCGCGGCCACTGCCGGGCTCCGGCGGGCAGTGGGTGTCGGCCGTCGCCGGCAACCCGGCGAGCGGCACGGTCGCGATCGTGACCGCCTCGATGTTCGGAGGTGGCCCGCCGACGCGCACCGTCTGGCTGTATCGGGGCGGCACGTTCCACCGCGCGCTGACGTTCCGGCCGGAGACCAACGCCCGCGACGCGGCGGTCGCTGTCGGGGCGCACGGCGACGTCGTCGTCGCCTGGCAGGGCCGCGGGGCGATCTTCGCGCGCCACTTCGGGCCGACCGGACGGGCCGGTGCGCGGCACCGCCTCGGCGCCGGTGTGCAGTCGGCGCTGCAGGCGCGCATCGACGACGACGGCCGCCTGGAGGTCGCCTGGGAGTCCCAGCGGGTGGCCGAGGGGTTCGCGGCGACGCCGGCCACCGTCTCCTACACGAGCGCCGCGCCCGGCGGGGGCTTCGCACCGGCGCGCATCGTGGGCGGCTCGTCGCTGACCGGCACGGGCCGCTACGTCATGCGCCCCGGCGTGCGGCTCGTCGGGACGCGCCCGAACGCCTCGCTGCTGGCCTGGACCGACTACAACGGGACGCGCTTCCGCGTCCGGGTCGCCGACGTGACGGCCGGTGCGGTCGGCGCGCCGCAGACGGTCTCGGCGGCCGACGGCGACGCCGCGCTCGGCGATGTCGCGTCCTCGCCGGCCGGCGGCCAGCTCGTGCTCTGGCTGACGGGAACGCACGGGGCCGATCGCAGCGGCCCGCAGCGCGTCGCCGCGGCGGTGCGGGCCCCGGGGGCCGCGGCGTTCGGTGCGCCGGAGCTCGTCAGCGAGCCCGTCGGCGCGCCGGGTCCTGCCGCCGATGCGACGTCCGTCCCCGTCGCGCCGAGCGCCGCGGCGGACTCCCGGGTCGGCCGCGGATTCGCGGCCTGGACGACGCTCGACCAGCACACGCACGTCGCCGTTCGCCCGGTTGGCTGAGTGGACTGGCGGCGGCGGTGGCTCGCGGCGGCGGTGGACGGAGGCGCCGCGCGACCTACGTCCTCGTGCATGGCGACCCGTCTGTACTTCGCGAGTGGACGAGAGCTGACCGTCTCGCAGCCCGAGGACGACGTCGTGCTGGCGGTGCGCCGCGACCACCCCAACCCCGTGCGCATGGGCCTCGGGGAAGCCGAGGTCCACGTCAACTGGGACCACGTCGAGTACTTCTGCAGCGTCGACGGCGCGGCGGGCGCATGAGCGCCGCCGATCACGAGCGCTTCATCGTGACCGTGCAGCAGATGGCGCGGCTGTCGCGCGACGAGGCGCAGCGCGCGACCGAGGCGACGCTGGCCACGCTGTCGGAGCGCCTCTCGTCCGGGGCAGTCCGTGACCTCGCCGAGCAGCTGCCCGAGGAGCTGCGCCCGCTGCTGGCGAGCGACACCGACGCCACGGGCATCACCGCGGCGGAGTTCGTCGAGCTCGTGGCCGACCGCGAGGGCGTCGACGATCTCGCGGCGGCCGAGCTGCACGTCCACGCGGTCTTCGACGCGCTGCAGCGGTTCGTCGACGAGCGTGAGCTCAACCAGATGGAGTCCGAGCTCTCCAAGGACTACGTGACGCTCACCGCGCCGATGGAGAAGCCACGCCGCCCGGAGGTGCCCGGCCAGCCGGAGCCGCTGCCCGTCGAGGAGTTCCTGCGTCGCGTGGCCGACCGTGCGGCGACCGACGTGGCGACCGCCCGGCGCGTCACCGACGCGGTGCTCGAGACGCTCGGCGAGCGGATCGCCCACGGCGAGGTCGCCGACCTCGCCGCCGAGCTGGCGCCCGAGTTCCGCGAGCCCCTGGAGCAGGGTGACGTCGAGAGCCACGGCCGCGCCCAGCGCATGCCGCTCGACGAGTTCCTGCGCCGGGTCGCCGAGCGGGAGGGCATCTCCCGGGAGCTCGCCCCCGACCACGCCCGCGCGGTGTTCCGCACGTTGCGCGAGGCACTGCCCGAGCGCGAGGTCTCCGACCTGCTGGCGCAGCTGCCCAGCGACTACGAGCCGATGCTCGCGGCGTGAGGATCGGCGTCGGGCGCGGCCAGGCCGCGGCGGCGCATCACGCGCCGCCGTAGGCCACCACGAGGTCGGTGGCGATCCCGATCAGGAAGCCCGCGCCGAGCATGTAGAGGCCCAGCTCGGCGTGCCCGAGGCGCCGGACGCCGGCCCAGATCTCGCCGAGCACGTAGAGGATCGCGCCTCCGGCCAGCGCGAAGAACAGGAGCTGCAGCGCGTCGCTGGTGACCTGGTAGCCGACCATGGCGCCGACGAACGTCGGCCCGCCGGCGACGAGCCCGGCGAGGCCCAGCCAGCGCCACGACGGGCGCACGCCGTTGAGGGGGCCGATGATGCCGAAGCCCTCGGTGGCGTTGTGCAGGGCGAAGCCGACGATCAGAACAGTGGCCAGCCCGACCTCGCCCGCCTGCGAGGAGACGCCGATGGCCAGGCCCTCGGCGAAGTTGTGCAGGCCGATCGCCACCGCGATGATCATCCCCGTCCGCAGCGCGCGGCGCTCGATCGCGCCGAGGGCGCGCCGGTGGTCGGCCAGCTCCGGAGCGGTCATCGCCGCTGTCGACTCGCCGCCGGCCACGGGCGGCAGCGTCGCGCCGGGGGCCACCATGCGGCGCTGGGCGCTCGCGATCCCGCCGACGCCGGCCAGGAAGCCGGCGCTCATGAGCGCGAACAGGCCGACGACCGGCCACAGCGAGGCGTCATGGCTCTTGTAGGCCTCGAGATGGGTCTCGAGGATCCCGAGTCCCTCGGCGCCGACGTCCATGAACAGGAACGCGAGCACGCCCGCCGCGAGCATGGACAGACCGACGCGGGCCCGCGGGCTGAGGCCCGTGGCGCGGCCGAACGGCAGACCGAGGAAGATGGTGAACCCGGCGATGGCGCCGAGCAGGGCGGTGTTGGCGAAGGACATGGTCTCCGGCGATGTTAGGTGACCCTAAGTGACGCACCTGATCCTTGCACAAGTCGACGGTCGCCGCAGGCTCATGTGGCGCTCATGTTCACCGGCGAAGATCGAGCGACGTGCGCGTGCTCATCGTCGAGGACGAGGTCAAGATGGCTGCCCTCATCCGGCGCGGCCTGCGCGCGGAGGGCGTCACGGCGGACGTCGCGGTGCGGGGCGAGGACGCGCTGTGGATGGCGGGCGCCACCGAGTACGACGTGATCGTGCTCGACGTGATGCTGCCGGGCATCGACGGGTTCGAGACCTGCCGGCGGCTACGGGGTGAGGCGGTCTGGGCGCCGGTGCTGATGCTCACCGCGCGCGACTCGGTCGAGGACCGCGTGCAGGGCCTCGACCTCGGCGCCGACGACTATCTCACCAAGCCGTTCTCGTTCGCCGAGCTCTCGGCCCGGCTCCGCGCGCTGGCCCGGCGCGGACCCGTGGAGCGCGCGGCCGTCCTGGCGGTCGGCGACCTGCACCTCGACCCGGCGTCGCGCCGGGTCTGGCGAGGCGATCAGGACATCTCGTTGTCGGCGAAGGAGTACGCCTTGCTCGAGGCGTTCATGCGCCGGCCGGGGCACCTCCTGGACCGCTACCAGCTGCTCGAGCAGGCATGGGACTACGAGTATGAGAACCGCTCGAACGTCATCGACGTCTACGTCCGGTACCTGCGGGAGAAGATCGACCGGCCGTTCGGTGTCACGTCGCTGGAGACCGTCCGCGGGTCCGGCTACCGGCTGCGCGCCGACGGCGGCTCACGCGCCGCCCAGGACTGAGCGCCGCCGTGCCGCGCGCTCCGGCGCTCTTCTCCTCCCTGCCCGTCCGCGTGCGCGTGACGCTGGCGTTCGCCGCGGCGATGTCCGTGCTGCTCGCCTGCGCCGGCCTGCTGCTCTACGTCGAGCTGGGCCGCACGCTGAACGCGACGGTCGACCGCGGGCTGCGCTCGCGCGCCGGTGATGTCGCGACGCTCGTCCAGCAGGTCGACACCGGCTTCGCGCAGTCGCGTCGCAGCCCGCTGACCGAGCAGGGGGAGAGCTTCGCGCAGCTCCTCGACACGCGTGGTCGAGTGGTCGACGCCCCGCCCGCGCTGCGGCGCCGGTCGCTGCTGACCGCTGACCAGCTGCGACGGGCGCGGCGCGGCACGATCTTCGTCGAGCGCACCACGCCCTTCGGCGAGAGCGACCGCGTGCGGCTCCTCGCGACCCCCGTGACCGCGCAGCACCGCCGGCTCGTCGTCGTCGTCGGCGCCTCGCTCGACGCCACCGCCGAAGCGCGCGACCGGCTCGGCCGCCTGCTGCTGCTCGGCGGGCCGATCGCGCTGCTCATCGCCTCGCTCGCGGGCTACGGCGCGGCCGCCGGTGCGCTGCGCCCGGTCGAGTCCATGCGGCGCCGCGCACAGCAGATCCAGGCCAGCCGGCCGGGCCGCCGGCTTCCGGTGCCATCCACCGGCGACGAGGTCGCGCGGCTCGGCGAGACGCTCAACGACATGCTCGAGCGGCTCGAGGCGGCCATGGCCCGCGAGCGCCAGTTCGTCTCGGACGCCAGCCACGAGCTGCGCACGCCGCTGGCCATCATCAAGGCCGAGCTGGAGCTCGCCCTGCGCGACGCCGACGACGTGGAGACGTTCCGCCAGGCCGTCCAGTCGGCGGCCGAGGAAGCCGACCGCGTCGTCCAGCTCGCCGAGGACCTCCTCGTGATCGCGCGCTCCGAGCGGGGCCGGCTGCCGCTGCGCGCCGACGATGCGGACGTCGGCGCGCTGCTGCAGGTCGTCGCGCGGCGCTTCGCGCGGCGCGCCGCCGAGCACGGCGTCGAGCTGACGGTCGAGGTGCCCGAAGGCCTGCGGCTGGTCGGCGATCGGCTGCGCCTGGAGCAGGCCGTGGGCAACCTGATCGACAACGCGCTGCGTCACGGCGCCGGGACGATCCGGCTGCGCGCCGAGCCGACGACGACGGGCGTCGAGCTGCACGTGCTCGACGACGGCGACGGGCTGCCGCCGGCCTTCGTGCCGGCGGCGTTCGACCGGTTCACCCGCGCCGACGCCGGTCGAACGACCGGCGGCGCCGGGCTTGGGCTGGCGATCGTCGACGCGATCGCGCGGGCCCACGACGGGACCGCTGGGGTCCGCAACCGACCGGAGGGTGGCGCGGACGTGTGGCTGAGCGTGCCGCGACAGCGCAGCGACGGGCGGTCCCCGGCATAGTCGGCCGGGGACCGCGGCGCGCACTGCTACTTGGCGACCTGCGCGGCGGCGCTGGGGCCGTCGTTGGTCTCCGTGTCGCCGGCGCCCGTGTCGGCCTTGTCGTTGGCCTCGGCGGGGTCGTTGGCCTCGGACTTGTCGTTGGCCTCGGCGGGGTCGTTGGCGTCGGACTTGTCGTTGGCGCCCTGGCCCGTGCCGTCGGCCGGATCGTTGGCGCCCGCCGGATCGGTGGCGTCGGCCGTGTCGCCCGCCTCGGGCGTGTCGGCGGCGTTCGGCGTCGCGGCCGGGGCCGCCGAGGACGGCGCCGGAGTGCTCGGCGTCGAGGTGCTGTTCTGCGCGACGGCGATGCCGCCCACGCCCAGCGCGGCGGTCAGCGCCGCCAGCGTCGCGGTCAGGGTCTTGCGGTGGAACTGCTCGAACATCTGCGTCTCCTTGTCGGGGTTGGTGACGTGCCCGAAGGTGCCAGGAGCCGATGAGGTGGACATGAGGGCGCGCGACCAGCGCCGTCCGCCGGGGTGCTCGCCAGAATGGCGCGATCAGACGCCTCGGCCTCCTGCTCGTCGCGCTCGCCCTGTCTGCGCCGACCTTCACCAACCCGGTCATCGACGGAGACCATCCCGACCCGACGATCGTCCGGGCCGAGGGCATGTTCTACGCGAGCGCCACGACCAGCGCCTGGGCGCCCGTGTTCCCGCTCCTGCGCTCGCCCGACCTCGTCAACTGGCGTCAGGTCGGCGCGATCCTCCCGCAGCCGCCGGCGTGGACGAACGGGAAGTTCTGGGCGCCCGAGCTCGCCCACGAGCCCGGCCGGTACCTCGCCTACTGGGGCGCCGCCCGGCGGGACGGGCGACCGTGCATCGCGCTGAGCACCGCCGCACGCCCCGAGGGGCCGTGGCGCTACCGCGGCCGCGTGACGTGCCCGCCGTCGGGCGCGATCGACCCGGCGCCGTTTCGCGACGCCGACGGCTCGCGGTGGCTGCTGTGGAAGCAGCTGGGGCCGGGCAACGGCATCCGGCTGCAGCGCCTGGACGCCTCCGGCCTGCACACGAGCGGGAGCTCGGTCGCGCTGATCGCGCCCGACGCGCCGTGGGAGCAGCTGGTGACCGAGGGCCCGTCGCTGGTGCGCAGCGGCGGCCGCTACCTGCTGTTCTACGCCGGCGGGCACTGCT
>DASYLT010000062.1:0-8466 GCA_036009425.1 Baekduia sp.
CGGCGACTGGCTGGCTGGCCAGTCGAACTTCGCTAGGGCCCCGGGGCGCCGCCGGAGACGACGTGCAGGGTGGCCTGGGCGCCGCCCGAGGTCGTCACCGCGTAGTCGCCGGGCTTGAGCCCCCCGATGCGCTGATTGCCGGTCGCGCCGGCGGCGACGTCGAGCGTGCCCGCGCCCTCGATCGTCACCTTCTGGGCGGCGCCCTTGGCGGTCACCGACAGGTCGACCCGCAGGAACGCCGGCACGGTGATCCGTGCGGGGGTGAGCGTCGCGCCGCTGGCCGTGAAGGTCGCCGGGACGCGCGCGGCCTCCTCGTCGCCGGCGCCGCCCGGCGCCTGCTCGCCGCCGGCCGGCGTGCCGCCGTTGGCGTCGGGCGCCTGCACGCCGCCCGAGGGCGGGACGCCGGTGGTCGCGCTCGGGGTGGTGGAAGGCGACGTCGACGCGGGCGACGCCGGCGTCGTGCCGGTCGTGGCGGTCGTCGTCGAGGGCACCGGCGCCGGGACCTCGGTGGTCACCGTCGCGGGCGTCGAGCGGACGACCGTCGCGGTGCGCTGGTCGTCGCCGCCACAGCCCGCGGCGGCCGCGAGGGCGCCGAGCGCCACCGCGACCGGCACGATCCTGCTCGCGCGCCTCACTGGCCGATGGAGAACATCGACTCCAGGTCGTGCTGCGAGAAGGCCTCGAAGGCGACCATCGTCTGCGTGCGGCTGACGCCCGGCAGCTTGACGAGCTGGCCGGTGATGACCTCGGCCAGCTGCTCGTGCCGCGGGACGCGGACGATCGCGACGAAGTCCCACTCTCCGGTGACCGAATAGGCCTCGGCGACCCCCGCGAGGCCCGCCAGCGCGCTGCCGAGCGTCGTGAGCGCGTCGCGCTCGGCCTCGATGAGGACGACCGCGTGGGTCACAGCGTGTGCGCCTGCCCCGGGTCGAGCACGATGACCTCGGCGAAGCCGGCGTTCTGGACGTCGGACTTGAACGCCTGCGCGTCGGCCTCGATCGCCGGGAACGTGTTGTAGTGGTCGGGGATGATCTGGTCGGCCTTGATCAGGTCGGCCGCGACGACGGCGTCGAAGCGATCCATCGTGTAATGGCCGCCGATCGGCACGACCGCCAGATCGATGTGGCCGCGCAGGGCCGGCAGGGCCAGGTCGCTGAACAGCGCCGTGTCGCCGGCGAAGTAGATGCGCTTGTCGCCCATCTCGATGACCAGGCCGGCGGGCGTGTTGACCGTGCCCTTGGGCGTCGTCGAGGTGTGCCACGCCGGCGTCAGCCGGACGCTGACCCAGTCGAGGTCGACCGTGCCGCCGATGTTGGGGTCGATCACGTTCTCGACGCCGGACTCGGTCAGCTCGCCGGCCAGCTCGGTGATCGCGACGACCGTCGCGCCCGTGCGCTTGGCGATGTCGACGGTGTCGCCGAGGTGATCGCTGTGCCCATGGGTGAGGAAGATCGCGTCGGCGGCGACCTCGTCGGCCGTGGCCGACGCCTTCGGGTTGCCCGTCAGGAACGGATCGACGAGGACCGTCTTGCCGTCGTGCTCCAGGGCGAACGCTGCGTGGCCCAAAAACGTGATCTGCATCTAGCCGTGCTCCTCTGCGTGGTCGTGGTCGTCGTCTGCGTACAGCTCTCGTGCCAGCTCCAGCCCGACCGCGACGCCGACGAGCATCGCCAGGCGCGTCTCCTCGGCGATCAGCGTCCGCAGCGCCGTGAGCCGCGCCATCTCGTCCTCGGTGCCGGCCACGCCGGAGATCTGCGCCTCGTGCGCCTCGCCGAACCAGCCGCCGGCGTCCAGCGCCTCGTTGAGGACACGCTGCAGGCCGGGCGCGGCGTGCGTGACGATCTCCTGCGTGTGGGTGAAGCGATCGGGGTCGTCGGCCAGGGCCGCGACCGCGGCATCGACCTCTTCGGCGGTGAAGCGTCGGGCGGGCACTGGCAGTGAGACTAGTGGGGTGCGCGGGAACGTCCGCGAACAAATGCCGTTCCGCGGCGCCGCCAGGCAAGGACGCAGACCCGAAGGCGTGCCTCTGGCACGTCGAGCGGTCGAGGACGCCGCATGGCGGTGATCGCCGGGCGGCATTTGCCGCGGACGTTGCCGCGCACCCCACTCGCCCGCCCGACCGGCCCGGACCTACCGGTGCGTGTCGGTGCCGCGCAGCAGCATGAGGCCGGCGAGGGCGCCGAGGGCCAGGCCGGCGAGCGCCGCGACGGTGCTGGCGCCGGGCACGACGGCCGTCGTCGCCAGGACGACGACGGCGAGCGTCAGCGCGCCGATCAGGTCGCCGTCGTGCTCGACGCCGTGGCGCGCGCGCAGGATGTCGGGCAGCGCCCAGGCGGCGAGCATGCCCAGCGCGGCGCCCGGCGCGCCGAAGACCACGTCGTTGGCGCCGACCGCCACGGCGATCGCGTTGCCGCCGATCCCGCAGGCCGCGAAGAGCGCCAGGACCAGAATCGGACCGTGGCGCTGCTCCAGCCGCCAGCCGGCGATGCCCAGCGGCAGCAGGACGGCAAGCTGGTACCACGGGTTGGGGTAGGCGAAGGCCGAGGTGACGTAGCGCCAGGCGTCGCCCGTGAGCGACACGAGCGCGAGGTCGGCGTCGGTGACGAACGGCAGGACGAGGAAGCCGATCAGCGACAGCGCCAGGAGCACGTAGGTCGCGTTCGGACGGCCCGTCGGATCGCCCCGGATGCCGGGGATCTCGTTGGTGCGCAGCGGCGTCAGCGTCGGGCGCACGGCCCGGCGCGGCGCGCGCGGAGCTGCCTCGCCGGAGCGGCGGTCGATCTTGGGGGCTCGCTTGCGCAGCCGGGTCCCGCAGTACGGGCACTCGGTGATGTACGGGCTGACCTCCGACCCGCACTTCTTGCAGACAACGAACAGGTCGGGCGTCCCGGCCATCTCACCGACGATTCTAGCCCTAGGACTCGCCATCCCCGGAGGTCGCTGCGACGATCTCTCCCATGACCTCGCGAAGGTCGTGGTTGGCCTCGTAGACGACGAGCTGGCGAGCGGCTCCATTGCCGCGCGCCAGGAGGTCTTCGATGCCGTCGAGCTCGTCGGCGGACCCGAGGTCCTGGGCGTGCTCGCGCAGGCGGTCCAGCAGCCGGCGCGCCAGCGCCTTGGTCGCCACGCGCTGGTTGGCGGGCAGGTCGACCAGCTCGCCGTCGAGGCCGTGCCGCGCGGCCAGCCAACGGTTCTCGTCGAGCATCTGCCACGGATACTCGCCGAGGTGCGTGCCGGCCTCGTAGTGCTCGGCCAGCTCCTTGACCATCGCCTGGATGAGCGCCGCCAGCCCGAGCGTGTGCTCCACGCGCGTCTGGGCGTCGCAGGCGCGGATCTCGACCGTGCCGAGCTTCGGGTGCGGCCGGACGTCGTACCAGAGGTACGTGTAGTCCTCCATGACGCCGCTGGAGACCATGAACTCGATCTGGCGCTCGTAGTCGGCCCAGTCGCGGTAGGGCGGCGGCACGCCGACGCGCGGGAAGGCGCGGAAGATCGGCAGGCGCGTGGAGGCCAGGCCCGTCCCGTCGCCCCGCCAGAAGGGCGAGTTGGCGCTGAGCGCCAGCAGGACCGGCAGGTGCACGCGCATCCCGTTGGCGACGTGGATCGCCTTGTCGGGATCGTCGAGGCCGACGTGGACGTGCAGGCCGAAGATCAGCTCCTGGCGCGCGACGAAGCGCAGCGCGCTGACCAGCTCGCGGTAGCGGGAGCGAGCGGCGATGCGCTGGTCCTCCCAGAGCGCGAACGGATGGGTGCCGGCCGAGCCGACGGTCAGCCCGCGCAGCCCGGCGGTGTCGCGGACCCGGCGGCGCAGGGCGCGCAGCTGGGTGCCGGCCTCGGCCGTGTTGGCGGCCGGCAGGGTGGCGATCTCGAGCACCGACTCCATGAGCTCGGGCTTGATCTGGCCGTCGGCCTCGTCCTCCAGGAGGGACTCGATCGCGTTGACGAGCTCGAAGGACTCGGCGTCGACGATCATCAGCTCCTCCTCGATGCCGATCGTGTAGCTCGGCCCGGTGAAGTGATGCTCCATCTGGCGCCGGAGCCTACCGACGGCTCGGTGACCTGTCGCGCGCGTATAGGACGAGCGGTCGGCCGCTCTATGATCAACAGTCACAGCCATGACCCTTTTGGAGGACTGATCGTGACCACCGACGTGCTCACCGGATCGCGACTCGAGGAGCTGCTCGGCGACGAGGCCGAGTCGCTGCTGCAGCACCGCAGCACCACCATCGACCCATCCCTGCTTCATCTGCCCGGACCCGACTTCGTCGACCGGATCTTCACGGACACCGATCGTTCTTCGACCGTCCTGCGCAACCTGCAGTGGATGTTCGACCACGGCCGCCTCGGCGGCACCGGGTACGTCTCGATCCTGCCCGTCGACCAGGGCATCGAGCACTCCGGCGGCGCGAGCTTCGCGCCCAACCCGAAGTACTTCGATCCCGAGAACCTGGTCGAGCTCGCGGTCGAGGGCGGCTGCAACGCGTTCGCCTCGACCCTCGGCGTGCTGGGCGCGGTCAGCCGCAAGTGGGCCCACAAGCTGCCGTTCATCGTCAAGCTCAACCACAACGAGCTGCTGACCTACCCCAACGGCGCCGACCAGATCATGTTCGCCTCCGCGCAGCGGGCGGCCGACATGGGCGCCGCCGGCGTCGGCGCGACGATCTACTTCGGCTCCCCGGAGAGCGATCGCCAGATCGTCGAGGTCTCCCGCGCCTTCGAGGAGGCCCACCGGCTCGGCATGTTCACCGTGCTGTGGTGCTACCTGCGCAACTCGGCGTTCAAGCAGGACGGCGTCGACTACAGCCTCTCGGCCGACCTGACGGGCCAGGCCAACCACCTGGGCGTCACGATCCAGGCCGACATCATCAAGCAGAAGCTGCCGGAGAACAACGGCGGCTACACGGCGCTCAACGGGCCGAACGTGGGCAACGGCGCCTACGGCAAGACCAACAAGCTGGTCTACGAGAAGCTGACCACCGACCACCCGATCGACCTGACCCGCTACCAGCTGGCCAACTGCTACATGGGACGGGCTCCGCTGATCAACAGCGGCGGCGCGTCCTCGGGCGCGACCGACCTCGCCGAGGCGGTCCGCACCGCGGTCATCAACAAGCGCGCGGGCGGCACGGGCCTCATCAGCGGCCGCAAGGCGTTCCAGCGCCCGACGGCCGAGGGCGTCGAGCTGCTGCACGCGATCCAGGACGTGTACCTGTCTGACGAGGTCACGATCGCGTAGCGATCTGCGGTGATCCCGTGGCGGCGCCGCGCGACTTCGCGCAGGCGCCGTCGCGGATCTGCAACGGCGCGCCCGCCGCGGCCGCCACTGCACCTAGGGTCGACGGCCGATGCGTCGCGCCCTTCCCTGGATCCTCGTGCTCGTCCTCGCCGCGGCCGCCGGCCGGCAGGCGCTGCCGTGGGGCGGCGGGGGCGGCGGTGGCGCGGGCGGGGGCGGCACCGGGCGCGTGCTGCGCGTCGTCGACGGCGACACGATCCTCGTTGCGCTCGACGGCCGCTCCGAGCGCGTGCGCTACATCGGGATGGACACCCCCGAGACCGTCAAGCCGCGCACGCCGGTGCAGTGCTTCGGCAAGCGCGCCTCGGCGGAGAACACACGGCTGGTGGCGGGGCGCGAGGTGCGGCTGGTCGCCGGCGCCGAGGCCCGCGATCGCTACGGGCGCCTGCTCGCCTACGTCTACCGCCGCTCCGACGGCCTGTTCGTCAACGCCGAGCTCGTGCGGGGCGGCTACGCCACACCGCTCAGCATCCCCCCGAACGTGCGGTTCGCTGACCGCTTCCGCGAGCTTGCAAGGGGGGCGCGGCTCGCCGGGCGGGGGTTATGGAGCGCGTGCGAGAGGTAGCCTGTTCGGCGGATGCGCATGCGTCAGAGCCTTGCCCAGCTGGAAAGGGCGTTCGTCGACGAGATGGAGCAGGATCGCGAGCAGGCCGAGCGCCTGCAGCGCGAGACGGCCCTGCGCGCCCGCAAGCGCCACCTCGACAAGACCCACAAGCGCGGATCGATGCGCTTCGGGCTGCTCGTCCTCATCCTCGTCGCCACGGCGGTGCTGGTCACCGTCGCGATGTTCGAGACGCTGTACTACGTGATGGGCTGAGGGCCGGAGGGCGCCGGGGCTCGGGCGCTGGTTGGCACGCAGCTCGGGCGTCGGTCGTCGGTCGACCTGACGTCCCACTGCACGCCTCCGGCGCCCGCACCGCACGCCGCCCTTCAGCTCCCGCGATCACCCAGCGGGAGCGAGCACCTACTCCGACGCGGTGCCGAGCTTTCGGAGCGCTTCGTTCACTTCGCCGCGAGGATCCTCGGCGGCGGCGACGGTGGCGCCGTTGCGCTCCTGCTGGATCTCCAGGTAGACCTCTTTGCGGAAGACCGGGATGTCGCGCGGGGCCTGGATCCCGATGCGCACCTTCTCGCCCATGATGGACAGCACCGACACCTCGATGTCGTCACCGATCATGATGCTCTGGTTGGACTTTCGTGTCAGTACGAGCATGGTGTGACGCCTCCCAACGTCCCTGCCACCGGGCGATCGAGTCTCGCAGGGCCCATGCCCACATGCAAGCACCTCGAAACCATCAATATGCGGGAACGTAGTAGATGGACGAACCTTGCTGTCAAAGCCTGTGCGAAGACGCATCCCCGAGGTCGGGCGCCGGACGGCAGCCTGACGCACCGGCCCGACGTACCGCCCGGACTCTCGACTAGGATCCCCCACTCCGTATGGCTAGACGATCGCTTCGCCCTCATCTGAATCAGATCCGGACGTGGGTGCGCCAGGGGCGCACCGACGCATGGGTCGCGCACCAGCTGGAGGTCACCGTCCAGCAGATCGAGGCCTTCAAGAAGGAGAACGAGCTGCTCCCGGACGGCGAGTCCGCCGAGACCCCGGGGGGCGACTTCGACGACGAGATCGACCTCCGTGCGGAGGACGACGCCCTCATCGCCGCCGAGCTGGAGGCCGAGGCCGCCCGCAAGGCGGAGGCCGGCGAGGACGAGGAGCCCGCCGACGAGGACGACGACGCGCCCAAGCGTCGTCGCGGCCGCCGCGGCGGTCGTGGCCGCGCCCGTCGCAAGGACCCCACCAGCTACGAGGGGACCTTCGACCACGGCGAGGAGGGCTACGGCCTGTGGCTCGACCCCGCCGTCGCCGACGACGGCACGTACGCCGAGCACTGGGCGGGCCACCGTCCGGTCGAGGTGACGATCGAGGCCGACCAGATCATCATCCGGCGGGCCGGCGATGCCGCCGCCGATGACGCCGACGCCGACCCCGAGGACTGACCCGCGCCTGCTTCGCGCGTTCGCCTTCGAGCGCGCGCCCTTTCGGCGATGACCGACCAGCTCCGACGGGCGTTCGCCTTCGAACGGGCCATGCACGCCGCCGTCGGGCGGACGATCACTGCGGCGTGGGGCCAGGCGTACTTGGACCCCGCGCTCGCGCGCTGCCACGAGCGCAACTTCCTCTCCGCGGTCGCTGACGCCGGCGAGCCCGACGCGGCCACGCTGGACGCGGCCGCCGAGCGGCTCCTGGGCGGCGAGAACCTGCTGCATCGGCGCATCACCGTCGAGGGCGACGCCGCCGACGCGCGCCTGCGCGGCGGCCTCCTGGCCCGGGGCTACGAGGCGTCGCGCCACCTCTTCCTGGCCTTCGCCGAGGACGCGCCGGCGCCGGCCCGGGTGCCGGGCGTCACGGTCCTCGAGGTCGACGCCGACGCTGTCGTCGCGGCCAACGCGCACTACCTGCTCACCGACCCCGAGACCGAGTACGGCCGCGACGACCAGACGCGAGCCGACCTGCTCGAGCACCACCGCACCTACGCGGCGCTCGGGCCGGCCACCGAGCGCGTGTTCGTCGTGCAAGACGATGCCGACTCCGCCGTCGTGGCCTGGGCGCGTCTGTGGACCGCCGGCGCGGTCGCGCAGGTTGAGGACGTCGTCTGCCTCGCCGAACACCGCGGTCACGGCTACGGGCGCGCGGTGGTGACCGATGCCACACGGGCGGCGCTGGCCGGCGGCGCGGAGCTGACGTTCATCGTGGCCGACGAGGCCGACTGGCCCAAGGAGCTCTACGGCCGCCTGGGGTATGAGCCGATCGGCCACCTCGGCGTGTACCTGCGCCTGGTCCCCGCGCGCGGCTGACGCCTGCGGGTCAGTCCGCCGGGCGCGGGTCCAGCCGGCGGCCGCCGGCGTAGTCGGTGGCCTCTCTCATGTAGCGCCCGAAGGCGGCGTCGGCGGTCATGCGGGCGTCCCACGCCCATGGCGCACCCGGGGCCACGGCGTAGGCGATGTCCGTGCACCACGCGGTGCCCTGGCCGTAGAGGTCGAGCAGCTCGTCGAGGGTGAACGGGCCGCCGAGGCGGCGGCGCAGCTCGGCGACGATCCGATCGATGACCCGGTCCATCGCCATGCGCTCGTCGGGGAGCGACTCGCGCACGCGGCGCTCACCCTCCAGC
>DASYLT010000063.1:0-27347 GCA_036009425.1 Baekduia sp.
GTAGCCCTTGGCGATCGAGACGACGAGGCGCAGGTTGGCCTCGACCATCTGCTGCTTGGCGCCCATGTCGCCACGCTCGATGCGCTTGGCCAGCGACACCTCCTGCTCGGCGGTCAGCAGCGCGACGCGGCCGATCGACCGGAGGTACAGGCGCAGCGAGTCGAGGCTCGGCTCGACCGTGAGGTCGATCTCGGGCTTCTTGCGGGTCTCGGCGGGCGTCGGCGACTGGCGCTCCAGCGCCGCAGCCTCCGCGCGCCCGCTCTCGGACGTGACGGGCTTGCCGTCGGCCGTGACGATCGAGATGCCCTGCTCGTCGAGGTGCTGGTGCAGCTCCGAGAGCTGCTCCTTGGTTACTTCGACCTCTTCGAGCGTGGTGGTGATCTGCTCGATCGTGAGGAACCCGCGCTCATGACCTTCCTGGATGAGCGTCCGGAGCTCGTCAAGCTCCGCGATGGGTGCCTCGTCGGCCAGCAGAACGTCGGTCTTGGTGCTCAACCCAATCCTTGTGGACGTCGTTCCCGGGTCAGGGCACATCCGTGCCGCGACCCCTCTCTCTTCCCCACTGCACATTGCGGAACGCACCCCGGGGTGCAAACGCGACGGAGACCGCCGCAGGAGGCTGAGCCATGGATTCCTCTCGTCTCCGACGGAGGGACTCTTAGCCGACGACGGGATTGTTAGCACAGGTTAGGACGACCTGGGAATCCCACGATCTGGGGCCGATAGGCTGAATCGCGTCATGCAGCCGACCTTCAGCCCACAAGCCTCCCCGGACGTCCAGGCTCAGCGGCCCACCGTGCACGTCTCGCTCTCCCGCGTCGGGGTCACCGGCGTCGAGAAGGTCATCCGCATCTCGCGCGACGACCGCGAGGAGCTCTACTGGGCCAAGCTCGAGTGCTTCGTCGACCTCGGGCCCCAGCAGAAGGGCGCCCACATGTCGCGCTTCGAGGAGACCGTCAACGACGTGATCGGCGAGGTCATCCTGGGAACCTCGGCCTTCCGCGCCGAGCAGCTGGCGCAGCGGATCGCCGAGCTGGTGCGCGAGCGCCAGGACGCCGCGCGCGCCGAGGTGACGATCGCCGCGCGCTACCCGGAGAACAAGCCGGCGCCGGTCAGCGGCATCCAGACGCAGGAGCTCTACACGCTCTTCGGCACCGCGGTGGCGACCGAGACCGGCACGCGCCGGCTCATCGGCGTCGCCGCGCAGGGCATCACCGCCTGCCCGTGCGCCCAGCAGCTGGTTGCCGGAGCGGCACGGCAACGTCTGACCGCGGACGGGTTCGACGACCAACAGATCGAGCGGATCTTCGAGCACGTCCCCGTGGCGACCCACAACCAGCGCGGCCTCGGCACGCTGCACATCGGCTGCCCCGAGGACGTCGACCTCGACATCGACGCGGCGACCCTGCTGCGCATCGTCGAGAACTCGATGTCCTCCGAGATCTACGAGATGATGAAGCGCTCCGACGAGGCCGCCGTCGTCGAGAAGGCCCACCGCCGCCCCCGCTTCGTCGAGGACTGCGTGCGCGAGATGATCAAGGGCGTCGCCGACGGCCTGCCCGACCTCGATCCCCGGACGTTCGTCTCCGCGCGCCAGGAGAACCTCGAGACGATCCACCAGCACAACGTCGTGGCCGAGCGCCACGGGCAGCTGGACGAGCTCCGGCGCGAGCTCGACTCCGGCGAGCACGCTGCGCGTCACCTGACGATGCGCGAGTGGCTGGACGGGCGCGACTGAGCTGAGCGAGGCACCCGGCCGGGCGCGGGTGCTGACCGGCGCCCTCAAGACCGGGCAGCGGGTGCCGACGCCCGGGGAGTGACGTCCCGTCTCCCAGGGCGGCTGCTGCGCATCCTCGGCGTGGCGGTCCTCTACGCGTTGGCCACCCGCCTGGCCCTCGCGACCTCCCTCAGCAGCGGCGTGGTCGCCGTGTGGCCCGCCGCCGGCATCGCCCTGGCCCTGCTGCTGCGCGGCGGCATCGGGCTGTGGCCGGGCGTCTTGCTCGGGGCCTACGTCGCCAAGGCGACCGGGTCGCATGGCCCGGTCGGCGCGATCGGCGGCGCGCTGGCCCCGACCGTCGAGGCCGTGCTGTGCGTCGCGCTGATCGACCGCTTCGTGCGGCCCATCCAGCGCGCCGACGTCCGGCGCTTCGCGGGCCTGCTCGCCGTGACCGCCGGCGCGCTCTGCAGCGCCGTGATCGGCCAGACGACGCTGTGGCTGCAGGGCGAGATGCTGGGCCCCGACTGGGCTACGGCGGTCCTGCGCTGGGCGATGGGCGACGTCGTCGGGATGCTGCTGCTGACGCCCATGCTGCTTGCCGCCGGCCGCCGGATGCCCCGCCTGCGGCCGCTGCGGGTCGCCGAGGACGTCGCGGCGTGCGGGCTGGTGCTCGTCGTCGCCGAGGCCATCTTCCACAGCTCCGAGGGCCAGATCTGGCTGCTGATCCCGATCGGCGTGTGGCTCGTGCTCCGCTCGTCGCCGCTGAGCGCGGCGGCCGCCGCCGTCGGGCTGACCATCGTCGCCGTCGACTCCACCGCCGCCGGGCACGGCCCGCTGGCCACCGGGGCCCCGTCCGACGTCCTGCACGCACAGGCCTTCGCGGTGATGATCTCGGCCTGCCTCTACCTGCTCTCGTCGCTGACCGCCGACCGGCGCAAGATGTTCGACGACCATCGCCGCCTGGCCGAGGAGGACGCCGCGCTGCGCCGCGTCGCCACAGCGGTCGCCGGCGGCGCGACCCCACAGGACGTCGCCGAGCTGGCCGGCCGCGAGGTCGCGACGCTGACGGCGCTGCACGTCGGCGTCGTGGTCGCCTTCCAGCCCGGCTCCGACGTCGTGCGCTGCGTCGGCCAGGGCGTGGCCGACGGCATCGACGTGCCGCCCCTGCCGTCGACCGTCCAGATCGCGCCCGGCAGCGCCATCGACCGCCTGCGCCGCACCGGCATGGCCGAGCGGTTCGACGAGCGCGGCGAGCCGGAGCTGACGATGCCGCCCTACACGCAGCGGATCGCCGCGCCGATCGTCATCGACGCGCGCCTGTGGGGCGCGCTGATCGTCTGCACGAAGTCACCCGACGACCTGCCCGACGGCGTCGAGCTGCGCGTGGAGCGCTTCGCGGCGCTGATGGGCATGGCGATCGCCAACGCCGACGCCCAGGCGCGGCTGGTGGCCCAGGCGACCACGGACCAGCTCACCGGCCTGGTCAACCACCGTGCCTTCCACGAGCGCCTGCGCGAGGAGGTCGCCTCCGCCCTGCGCCACGGTCGCGAGCTCGCCGTCGTCGTCTTCGACATCGATCGCTTCAAGCAGGTCAACGACTCGCTGGGCCACGTCGGCGGCGACGCCGTGCTGGCCGAGACCGCCCGTCGGATGGCGTCGGCGTCGCGCGCCGGCGAGATCGTCGCCCGCATCGGCGGCGACGAGCTGGCGCTGCTGATGCCCGGCGTCGGCGGCGAGGAGGCGCACGCCGCGGCCGAGCGCGTGCGCCGCGCCGTCGCCACCGCCCCGTTCGGCCAGGCGGGCGTCATGACGCTCTCGGCGGGCGTCTGCGACCTCACCCAGGCCACCGAGCCCGAGGAGCTGCTGCGCCTGGCCGACGGCGCGCTGTACTGGGCCAAGGCCCACGGCCGCGACGCGTGCATCCGCTACAGCCCGCAGGTGGTCGAGGAGCTGTCGGCCGACGAGCGCGCCGACCGGCTCGAGCACGCCCGCGCGCTGGCGGCGCTGGGGGCGCTGGCCAAGGCCATCGACGCCAAGGACCCGGCGACGATCCGCCACTCCGAGCGCGTCGCGGCTCTCGCCTCCGAGCTGGCGACCGAGGCGGGGTGGTCGGCCGGCCAGGTCGCGCGCCTGCACGACGCCGCGCTGGTCCACGACGTCGGCAAGATCGGCGTGCCCGACGCCGTGCTGAGCAAGCCCGGCCGGCTGGACGACCGCGAGTACGAGATCATCAAGCGCCACGCCGACCTCGGCGCGCGCATCGTCGCCGGCGTGCTCGATCCCGAGCAGGTCGCCTGGGTCCGCGGCCATCACGAGCGCCACGACGGCGGCGGCTACCCCGACGGGCTGGCCGGCGACGACATCACCGAGGGCGCGTGGCTCATGGCCCTGGCCGACGGCTGGGACGCGATGACCGGCGCCCGTGTCTACAGCGCGCCGAAGACCTACGACGCCGCCCTCGAGGACGTGCGCCGCCACGACGGCGCGCAGTTCCATCCCACCGCCGTGGCGGCCCTCGAGCGCCTGGCGCAGCGCGGCACGCTGCAGGCGCTGACCGCCGAGGCGGCCCAGCTCGCTCCGGGTCCCCCCGTCGCCGTCTAGGAGGCTCCTGAGCTAGGGCCGCGGCTCGGCGGCCGTGTCGGCCGCCTTGTGCTGCAGCCGGCGCTCCTCGGCCTCGCGCAGCATCCGGCGCAGCCCGAAGAAGTAGTCGATCCCTGAGATGACGGTCACGGCCACGGCCACGTAGACCAGCAGGTCGACCCAGAGCGGCGTCGGGTCGAAGGCGATCAGGAAGAAGATCGCCGCGACCTGCACCATCGTCTTGACCTTGCCCCAGCCGGCGGCCGGGATGATCACGCCCTGCGCCGTCGCCGCCATCCGCGTCACGGTGACCGCCAGCTCGCGCGTGACGATGACCATCGCGATCCACGGCTGCAGCCGGTCGAGCGAGACGAGCGCGAACAGCGCGGCGATGACCAGCAGCTTGTCGGCGATCGGGTCCATCAACTTGCCGAACGTCGTGATCGAGTTGCGTGCCCGCGCGATGTAGCCGTCGATCGCGTCGGTGGCCGAGGCGGCGGCGAAGACGATCGCCGCCAGCAGGTCGTTGCCCGTCTCGCCCAGCAGCGCGACGACCAGCACGGGGACCAGGAGGATCCGCACGACGGTCAGCACGTTGGGCAGGTTGAGGGGGAGCACGATTCGTCAGGGCAGTTCCGGCGTCAACATGCCGGGCAGGTTCAGAGGAAGCACGGCTCGCTACGGGCAGTACCCGCGGGCGCAGTATCCCCGACCCGGCCGCGTCAGGCTTCGGGCGCCGGTGCGGCGGAGCGCGAGACGCCCACGCTGGCCGCCACGACGAGCGCGATCGCGACCAGCTCGCGGGCGCCGAGCGCCTGGCTGAGCACCAGGAAGCCGGCCAGCGCCGCGACCGCCGGCTCCAAGCTCATGAGCACGCCGAAGACGTTGGCGGGCATGCGCCGCAGCGCCTCGGTCTCCAGGCTGTACGGCACCACGCTGCTCAGCAGCGCGACGCCGAAGCCGAGCGCCAGCAGGTCCGGCTGCAGCAGCGTGGAGCCCGCCTCGGCGAGCCCGGGGATCACCGGGACCAGGGCGGCGACGACCATCGCCAGCGCCAGTCCCTCGCTGCCGTCGAAGACGTGCGTCGCGCGCTGCGCGATCAGGATGTAGGCCGCCCAGCACGCGGCGGCCGCGAGGATCAGCACGACGCCGACCGGGTCGAGTCCCTCGCCCCCGAACGGATTGGAGAGCAGCACGATGCCCAGCGCCGCCAGGCCGGCCCAGAACAGGTCCAGGCGCCGGCGCGACGTCGCCACCGCCACGCCGAGCGGGCCGGCGAACTCCATCGTCACGGCGACGCCGAGCGGGATCCGCTCCAGCGCCTCGTAGAAGAAGAGGTTCATCGCGCCGAGCGTCAGCCCGAACACGACGACCAGCCGCAGCGCGCGTGGCGTGCGCCCACGCACGCGCGGGCGCCACAGGACCATCAGCACCAGCGCGGCGAACGCCAGGCGCAGCAGCGACGTGCCGCCGGGGCCGAGGTCGTCGAACATCGTCGCGGCGAGCGCCGCGCCGAACTGGATCGAGGTCACCCCGGTGAGCACGAGCCCCATCGGAGGGACGCGACCGAGGCCGGGGAGCCCCTTCGCCGTGGCGGTCGTCACCGGGCCTGACGGTACCCGGCCGCGGCCCCGAGCGGCCTCGACGAGGGCCTACCCTGGCAAGACCATCAACTACCGGAAGGCCTTCCAGATGCAGACCCGCACCCTCGGCCCGCTGACCGTCTCGGCCCTCGGCCTCGGCTGCATGGGCATGAGCGAGTTCTACGGCGCCAGCGACGACACCGAGTCGGTCGCCACCATCCACCGCGCGCTCGACCTCGGCGTCACGCTGCTCGACACCTCCGACGTCTACGGCCCGCACACCAACGAGGTGCTGGTCGGCCAGGCGATCGCCGGCCGCCGCGACGAGGTCGTGCTCGCCACGAAGTTCGGCATCGTCCGCGATCCCGACGATCCCAAGGCCCGCGGCGTCAACGGGCGCCCGGAGTACGTCCGGGCGAGCATCGAGGGGTCGCTGCAGCGCCTCGGCGTCGACCACGTCGACCTCTACTACCAGCACCGCGTCGACCCCGAGACGCCGATCGAGGAGACGGTCGGCGCGATGGCCGAGCTGGTCGCCGAGGGCAAGGTCCGCGCGCTGGGCCTCAGCGAGGCCGGCCCGGACACGATCCGCCGGGCGCACGCGGTGCACCCGATCGCCGCCGTGCAGAGCGAGTACTCGCTGTGGTCGCGCGACATCGAGGACGGCGTCATCGGAACGCTGAAGGAGCTCGGCATCGGCCTCGTCGCATACTCGCCGCTGGGCCGCGGCTTCCTGACCGGCGCGATCACGTCGCTCGACGACCTCGCCGCCGACGACTTCCGCCGCGACAACCCGCGCTTCCAGGGCGAGAACTTCCAGAAGAACCTGGACCTCGTGGCGGTCGTGCAGCGCCTGGCCGCCGCCAAGGGCGTCACGCCGGCGCAGCTGGCACTGGCCTGGGTCCTGGCGCAGTCCGACGGCATCGTGCCGATCCCCGGCACGCGCAAGGTCTCGCGCCTGGAGGAGAACGTCGCCGCGCTGGACGTGACGCTGAGCCCTGACGAGCTGGCCGAGATCACGGCGGCGCTGCCCGAGCCCGCCGGGACGCGCTACCCCGAGGCGCAGATGGCGCGCCTGACGATCTAGCCCGCAGCGCGGCACCCGTCCGCACCCCCCGGCCGGCGCTCCTCGCCGAGCGACATCCTCGTCCGCTCGGCGAAGACCGCCGGCCCCCGGGGTGCGGCGGGTCCTACCGCGCCATCGCGACCGGGAACGGGCGGAAGCCCGGATGCCGGCCGCTGTCGACGACCAGCATGTCCACGCGGCAGGAGGCCCGCCAGCGCAACTCGCGGGCCAGCGAGGTCCATCCCGCCGGCACCACGATCAACTCGGCGTCATGCTCGCTGGCGACCGCACACAGTGCCGCGACCAGCCCGCACCTGCGGACGTGGCCGTTGACCGTCAGGCCGGCAGCACTCAGTGCTCCCTCGACGTCCGCCAAGACGGCGTCGACCTCGGCCCGGCGACCCAGCGTCCTTGCCAGCTCCTGTGCGCGGGCGCCCGGCGGCTCCCATGCCGCCACGACATGAACCTTGCCGCCACGCCCTTCGGCCACGGCGCCGGCGTACCAAGCAGCTGCTTCGGCGGCGGGCGAGCCGTCGGCAGGTACGACGATGTTCGTGGTCATGGTTGGGCTCTCCAGCATGGTTCTTCGGCTCCGTGCATCCCCTAGGCGTTCGTCGGGACGGAACGACGTTCCGTGCACGGGCTGAACGCGCGCACGCCGGCGTGTCGCCCGCGGGCGCCGACCGCGACGCGGCGTCCTACCGCTCTGGACCATGGAGTGGTTGCCTCCGGCGCCGGAGTGGACTACGGTCGCCCGTTTCATGGGCTCCACTGAACGACGGCGTGTGGCGATCCTCGGCGGTGGCGCGGGCGGGCTGACCGCCGCCTTCGAGCTGACGGCCACGCCCGAGCTGCGCGAGCGCTACGAGGTCACCGTCCATCAGCTCGGCTGGCGCTGCGGCGGCAAGGGGGCCAGCGGCCGGCGGCTCGAGTCCGATGCCCAGCGGATCGAGGAGCACGGGCTGCACGTCTGGTTCGGCTTCTACGAGAACGCCTTCGACGTCATCCGTCGCGTCTACGAGGCGCTCGACCGCCCGGAGGGCGCGCCGCTGCGCACGTGGCGCGACGCGTTCCATCCCGCCGACGAGGTCGTCCTGCTCGACCACACCGAGCACGACGAGTGGATCCCGCGCCACTTCCACTTCCCCGGCAACGACGGCGTGCCGGGCATCCCGACGACGCCGCCGACACTGCACCGCTACCTGCACGACGCGATCCGCACGCTGCGCCTCGTCGAGCCGCCCGACCACGCGTCGCTGGCGATGAAGGCGCTCGATGCGGTCGTCGACCGGTTCCTCCTGGCGCTGGAGAGCTTCCTCGGCGGCGACGACGACCACCTCGACCTCGGCGACGTGCTCGAGGGCTTCCTCCGGCTCACCGACCCGCTGCTGCATCTCGGCGCCGACGAGGACGACGGCGACGAGCCCGTCGTCTGCCGCCTGCTGCGCCTGCTCCGCGACGCGATCTGGAAGATCACCGACGGCGACCGCTACGCGATGACCTTCGACCTGACCTCGACGGTCTTCCGCGGGATCCTCGTCGACCACCTCGACGACATGGAGGACGGCGGGTTCGCCCAGGCCAACGACGAGGAGCTCACCGCGTGGCTCGCGCGCCACGGCGCCAAGCCCTCGACGCTCGCCGAGTCCCCGATCCTGCGGGCCTTCTACCAGTTGTGCTTCGCGTTCGAGGACGGCGACCGCACCAAGCCGTGCCTGGCCGCCGGCAAGGCATTGCAGGCGATGCTGCGCATGTGCGTCGGCTACCGCGGATCGATCATGTGGAAGATGCAGGCGGGGATGGGCGACGCGATCTTCGCGCCGATGTACGAGGCGCTGCGCGCCCGCGGCGTGCGGTTCGCGTTCTTTCACCAGGTCACCGACATCGGCCTGTCGCCCGACGGCCGGCTCGTCGAGCGCCTGACGATCCGCGAGCAGGCCCGGCCCGGCGGCGAGTACCGGCCGCTGATCGCCGACCCCGGCGGGCTGCTGAGCTGGCCGCACGAGCCGCTCTGGGACCAGTTGGAGGACGGCGCGGCGCTGAAGGCCTCGGGCGTGGCGTTCGAGGCATGCGAGTCGGCGCCGGGCGCGGGCGACCTGGAGCTGCGCGTCGGCGAGGACTTCGACGGCGTCGTGCTGGCCATGTCGATCGGCTCGCTGGAGCCCGTCAGCGGCGACCTGCGCACCAAGCAGCCGCGGTTCGCGGCGATGCTCGACCACGCCATGACGGTGTCCACGCAGGCGCTGCAGGTCTGGATGACCGCCGATCGCGACCAGCTCGGCTTCACACCCGACGGCATGGTCTCCGGCGCCTACGTCGAGCCGCTGGACACGCTGTGCGACATGAGCCACCTGCTGCCGCGCGAGGGCTGGCCGGCGAGCACCGGCGTGCGCTCGATCTCCTACTTCTGCGGCACGATGTGCGAGATCAAAGGCGAGACGCAGGCCGCGGCCGATCTGCGCGCGCGCGCCGCGGGGCTGGACCACCTGCGGGCCAACGCGACGGTGCAGTGGCCGGGCGCCCGCACCGGCGATGGCGGCTACGACTGGAGCCTGCTCTACGACCCCCAGGACCGCGACGGCGAGGACCGCCTGGCGGCCCAGTACTGGCGGGCCAACATCTTCGGGAGCGAGCGCTACGTGCTCACGCCCCCGGGCTCGATCGCGTTCCGGCTGCGGCCCAGCGAGTCGGGCGCGTCGAACCTCGCACTCGCCGGCGACTGGACGCGCAACGGCGTCTGCGGCGGCAGCGTCGAGGCGGCCGTCACCTCTGGCAAGCTGGCGGCCAGGTTCCTGAGCGGCAGCCCCGCCGTCGTGCCCGGGACCGAAGGCTGGATGGAATCCGACTGATGGAGCGCACCACGTGACGCAGCGACCGCCGTACGTCGAGTTCGGAGGGCTGGCGTCGGCGCCGGGTCCCCTGCAGTGCGACGACACCACGCTCTACGTGTTCGGGCTGCAGGCCGACCACGCCAAGCTCGACGCGCTCTGCCAGCGGGTCTTCCGGGAGCCGACCGGGGGCGCGGTCGACTACCGCCCGCTGGGCGACAACGTCATCGTGACCTTCGGCGTCGTCGGCGCGATCCGCCCCACGCTGGAGCCGTGGCACTCGATGGGCGCGGTGCGCGAGCCGCAGGTCGGCTTCTGGATCCCGGTCGCGCGGGTCGAGGAGGACGGCGACCGGCTCGTCGGCCGCGACTTCGGGATGTTCTGCGCGGCGATGATGCTCGACAACCCCATCTCGCTGCTGTCGGGCCGCGAGGACTACGGCTACCCCAAGACGATGGGCTGGTCGACGATGCCGGCGACGCCCACCGACCTCACGACGCCGTTTCGCTTGGAGGTGTTCGGCATGGACTTCGGGGTCGGCCAGCAGCCCGCGCCCCGGCCGCTGATGGAGCTGACGCCGGTCGGCGACCAGATCTCGGAGATCGACCTGGCGATCGGCGACATCCTCTCGGTCGGCCAGTGGATCAAGGACATGTTGTTCGACCAGCCCCACGTCGACCTCGGCCTGCACTTCGCCGTCGAGTTCGGCAAGGCGCTGCACGACCACCGCGTCAACCAGGTCTTCCTCAAGCAGATCCGCGCGACGGAGGACGGCCGCCGCGCCGACGTCCAGCAGGTCGTCGTGGCGCCGGCGGTCACGCAGAACGTCTCGGTGGCCCAGCTCCACCACGACTTCGATCTCAAGCTCCACCACCTCGACAGCCATCCGCTCTACCAGGAGCTGGGCATCGAGGAGCAGCGCGTGACGCTCGCCGCCCGGATGCACTTCGACTTCCTGATCGAGGCGGGGCAGGTGCGCTGGGAGGCGCCGGGGACCTAGGGGTCCTTACCGCTCGACGCTGATGCGCCAGCCGTCCGGGCCGGGGGGTCCAGGCTGGTAGGCGCAGAACACGCCCGTGCGCACGGAGCGCTCGAGGTGGTGGCCGAGGCGCGCATCGTGCTCGGCGATCGCCCGGACCGCGCCGCGGATGGCGCGGGTGACGTTGACGCGGGCCCGCTCGGCGGCGCTGCCGGCCTTGCGATCGCGACCGCCGAGGCCGACGGCGCGTGCCAGCTCGGCGCCGATGAAGTCCAGCTCCTCGCGCAGCCGCGCGGCGCGCTCGACGTCGTGGAAGCGGTCGGCCTCCTCGAGCTCCTCGCGCAGGTCCGCGACCCGCTCGCGGTAGGCGGCCTTGGCCGTCGGGTCCAGCAGCTCGCCCGCGTCGCCGCCGTCGCTGAGGATCGTCTCGCCCCGGTCGGCGGTGGCCGCCGCGCCGCGCGCCGCCGCGTCGACGGGACCGCTGACGAGCTCGATGGCGTGGATCTCGATGCCGGGGCGCTCCAGCAGCGCGGCGAGGTACTGCAGGCCCTTGCGGTCCTTGAGGCGCACGACCGCGTCGGCGCCCGTGACCGTCCAGATCTCCCCCTCGAGGCGCAGCGTCGCGCTGGTGCCGGCGGCGTTCTGCGACTCGGCGGGTCCGACGACGGCCTCGGGCTCCGCGTCGGCGGCGGCGGGCGCCGCGGGCCGGGCGGTCGCGCCGCGGCCGTTGGCCGGCCCGGTCCCCGCGGGCATCAGGGGCAGCACGCTGAGCGCCCGCTCGTAGCCCAGCAGTCCCGCGGCCCGGCGGGACAGGGTCGCGGAGCCCAGGCGCTGCGAGGCGGCGGCCGCGCGCTCCAGCAGCGCCCGCCCGCGCTCGCGATCGTCGGCGCCGTCGCGCGCCAGCAGCAGCCTCGCGGTCGCCAACTCGGTGCGCGCCGTCCAGATCGGCGCCCGCAGCGAGACGTTCAGCTCGGCCGCGCGGCCCAGGTGCTCCTCGGCCTCGGCGTAGCTGCCGATCACGCCCGCCACGGCGCCGAGGTGATGGTCCACGGTGCCCCAGGCGCTGATCCCGCTGTAGACGACCTGTCCGCTCCACGGCAGCAGCAGGTCGTAGAGCACCGCCGCGGCCGCACGATCCTGGAGGTGCGCGGCGACCTCGGCGTAGATCGCCAGGCCCGGAAGCCAGGTGACGTCGGGCGGCAGCTCGGAGAACCGGGTCGCGTTCTCGTGGGCCAACAGGCGCCGCGCCTCGTCGTCGAGGTCGCCCTCGCAGCAGGCCAGCGCGAGCACCGCCCGGAACGCCGGGATGCCCGGGTTGTCGGAGACGACCTGGGCGATCAGCGGCTGCAGCTCGGCCAGCCGGCCCTGCTCGTAGCGGATGTTCGTCAGCTGGCTGGTGAAGAACGAGAGCGCGTCGGGCTGGGCGCTCATCGTCGCGATCTGCAGCGCCTCGTGAGCGTGCTGCTCGGCCTCGGCGAGGCGCCCGGCGATGATCTCCAGGTTGCCCTGGTCGTAGGTCGCCAGCCAGCGCATCGTCGGCTGGCCGAGGCGGTCGGCCAGCGCGGCCTCGTGCTCGACGTCGCGCGCGGCGTCGGCCAGGCGTGCCGCCTCGACGAACGCGGCGGCGCGCCAGTGCACGGCGTGGAACTCGGCGACCGGGTCGCCGGTCCGGCGGGCGGCGGCGACGTTCTCGTCGCTGTTGGCCAGGCGCTCGTCCAGCGTCTCGGGCATCCACAGCGTCACGAACCGCAGGCTGAGCACGCGGCTCAGCGCTGCGGGGTCGTCGAGGCGACGGGCCAGCGCGACCGCCTGGTCGCTGAGCTCGATGCGCCGTGCGCGGTCGGCGGGCGAGAACGCCAGCTCCGCGGCCAGCGTGGCCAGCAGGACGGCGCGCTCGGCGCTGTCGGCATCGCCGACGGCGACCAGCGCGTCCTCCAGCGCGTGCAACCGCTCGTCGTCGACCACGCCGGAGGCGCTGACGAACCCGCGGCTGTTGGCCAGCACGGAGCGCACGAGGCGCGGGCCGTCCTCCAGTCGCCGCGCCAGCGCTGCCGCCTCCAGCAGCGTCGTCCGGAACTCCGGGTCGCCCGCCTGGCGCTCGGCGTCGCCGAGGCCGACCAGCAGCTCGAAGCGCGTGAGGTCGTCAGCGCCGTCGAGCTGGTCGTGCAGGTCCAGGCCCTGGCGGTACCACCGCACGCCGTCGTCGGGAGCCAGCTGCGCGACCGCGTGCGCGCCGGCGGCCAGCGTGTAGCGCAGCGCGCGCGGCAGGTCGGCGGGCTCGGCGTTGAGCCAGTGCCGCGCCAGCTCGGCGACCCGCGGGTTCGCCGCACCGTCGGCTCCGTCGCCGACGAGCTCCTCCAGGGCCATGGCGGCGCGCCAGTGCAGCCGCGCGCGGCGTCCGGTGCCCAGGCCCTCGTAGAGCGTCGTGACGATCAGGCCGTGCGCGAAGGCGTAACGTTCACCGGGATGGCGCGGGGCGACGACCAGAGCCGCGTCGGCCGCGCGATCGATCGCCGCGACGACCGCGTCGACCCCGCCGCCATCGTCGAGCATCCGCCCGACCAGCTCGAGGTCGAACTCCTGCCCGATGACGGCAGCCGCCGCGAGCGGCTCGCGCGCCGCGTCGCCGAGGCGCTGAAGCCGGCGCTCGATGACGTCGCGGACGCTGAGCGGGACGGGCTCGGCGAGCAGGTCGGCGCCGTGGTGGCGCAGGATCTCGGTGACGAAGAACGCGTTGCCCGACGTGCGGCGCTGCAGCGTGTGCGCGGCGTCGAGGCCCGCGCTGTCGAGCTCGTGCCCGGTCGCGTCGCGCGCCAGCTCGGCGACGGCCGGGGCCTGCAGGCCCTCGAGCTCCAGGCGCGTGACATCGGGCTCGCGGTGCAGGTCGGCCAGCAGCTTGGCCAGCGGTTGCTCGTCGTCGAGCTCGGTCGAGCGGAAGGTCGCGACGATGGTCAGGCGCAGCCGCAGGTCGGCCGAGGCGAGGTGGCGCAGGAGCAGCAGCGTCGGCGTGTCGGCCCACTGGATGTCGTCGAGCAACAGGACGACCGGCCGCTGTGACTGCTCGGCGTTCAGCAGGCCGCAGACGGCGCTGAAGAGCAGGTAGCGCTCCGTGTCGCCGTCGGCCACCTGGGGCGCGGGCGCGTCGGGCAGGCGGCGCTCGAACGCGCCGACCAGGCGGCGCAGCTCGCCGCCGTGCTCGTCGACGTGGCGCTCCAGGACCGCGTCGGCGGCGTGCTCGACGAGATGCGAGAGCGCCTCGACGAACGGCTGGTAGGGCATCCGCAGGTCCTCGTCGCAGCGACCCTGCAGGACCGTGGCGCCGCGGGCGTGCGCCGCAACCGCGACCTCGCGCGCCAGGCGCGACTTGCCGATGCCCGGCTCGCCGCCGAGCAGCACGACCTGGCGCCCGCCGTTGGCGGCGCGCGACAGCAGCGGCTCGATCTGCGCCAGCTCCTGCGAGCGTCCGACGAAGGCCTCGGGGCGCGCGATCTCCAGGCGGGCGGGCAGCGGCACCGACGGCTCGGGGAGCGGGTCCCAGCGGATCTCGGCGGCCGAGTCGGGGCCGCCGAGGCGCCGCGGCTCGCCGAGCGCGAACGCGCCGCCGCGCAGGCGCTCCCAGAGGCCTACGTCGACCAGGATCTGGCCGGCGCCGGCGAGCGCGCAGAGGTGGTCGTCGCGCCCGGGCTCGACCGCGGCGGCGATCCGCAGGACGCCCGGCACGGCGGCGGTGCGGTTGTCGGCCTCGATGCGCTGCTGCAGCTCGATCGCGCAGGCGGCGGCGTCGTGGGCGTCGGCGAACGCCACCCGCAGGAGGTCGGCCTCGGCGCGCACGTCCACGGCCCCGTCGGCCGTCGCCACGATCGTCTGCATGAGCGCCAGCTGGCGCCCACGGGCCTGCGCACCGCCTGCGAGGGCGGCCGAGAGGTGGATCCTGGTGTGCTGCGCTGGGTGGTCTGGGTCTCCCATGCCCCCGGCTCCGTGACGGGCCATCCGACGCCCGCATCATGACGGAGCCGGGGAACATCGGAGAAGCGGCGGCGTGGATATCCGCGAGCGGGGCCGTCCTTGGCCCGTCCCTGGACTCGGAGCGCGTCATCCCCGCCGCCCTCCGGTGCCGCATCTGCGTCGTCCTTACGCACCGAGGGCGTGACGTCGGGGCGAACGGCGTTCAGCGGCCGTGAACGTGTGTCAGCAGACCGGTCTCGCGGCCCGGGCCGCTAGGGTGAGGCCCATGCCCCTGGTCCCGATGGTGATCGAGCGAACCGCGCGCGGCGAGCGCGAGTACGACATCTACTCGCGTCTTCTGAACGAGCGGATCATCTTCCTCGGCACCGCCGTGGACGACCAGGTCGCCAACCTGATCGTCGCCCAGCTCCTGCACCTGGAGTCTGCGGACCCCGACAAGGACATCTCGATCTACATCAACTCGCCGGGCGGATCGATCTACGCCGGCCTGGCGATCTACGACACGATGCGGTTCATCAAGCCGGACGTGTCGACGATCTGCGTCGGGATCGCGATGTCGATGGGCTCGCTCCTGCTCATGGGCGGCGCGCATGGCAAGCGGTTCTCGCTGCCCAACAGCCGGATCCTGATCCACCAGCCGTCCTCCGGCTTCGAGGGCCAGTCCTCCGACATCGAGATCCACGCCCGCGAGATCATCAAGACCCGGGGGCGGATCGACGAGATCTACGCCCAGCACACCGGCCAGCCGTTGGAGAAGGTCCACAACGACATGGAGCGCGACCGCTTCTTCAAGCCCGACGAGGCCGTCGAGTACGGCCTCATCGACAAGGTGATCTACAAGCACTAGGCGGGGGCGGCGCGGCGTTGGGACGTCGCGCCGGTGGCGGGTCAGCGCTCGGGGAGCGTGACGCCAAGGGCGTCGCGGATGCCGTCGCGGCCCTCGGGCGTGATCCGCAGTGCGCGGCCCTGGACACCCCGGGCCGTGACGCGCGACAGCCAGCGGCGGCCCAGCAGCTCGGCCAGCAGCGCCGCGCCGAGCGCGCCGCCGACGTGCGGCCGGCGCTCGGACCAGTCGATGCAGGCCCGAGCGGTGGCCCGGCGGCCGCCGAGGATGGCCGCGACGTCGAGGCCGAGACCGGCCAGCCGGTCGGCCCCGTGGTCGGTGATCGCGAACGCCCCGTCGCCGGGCTCGATCACCCGCCGGGCGATCAGGCCGTCGGCCAGGGCCACCCCGGCTCGTCCCGCGAGGTGGTCGTAGCAGGAGCGCGCCGACCGCAGCGCCTCGCCGTGGGTCCACGCGCGCAGGCTCGTGGCGGGCTTGGGCAGCGCGATCGCCCCCAGCGCCTCCAGCGCCCGGCCGACCTCCGGCCCGGCCAGCCGCACCTCCCGCCGCCGGCCGACGCGCTCGCACGTGACGAGTCCACCCGCCTCCAGGCGATGCAGGTGCTCGGTTGCCGTCGAAGGCGCGACGCCCGCGGCGACCGCCAATTCCCGCGCACTGTGACGCCCGCCCGAGAGCAGCGCATCCAGCATCGCCGCCCGCGAGGGATCGGCGATCAGAGCGGCGACACCAGCGAGATCGACCTCCATGTGGCGAAGGCTAGGGCGCGGACGCTTCGGCGGCGACCGAAGCGTCGGCGCCACGAACGCCGAGGCCTCGGGGCGTCGAGGGACGACTGAATCTCGCTGTACGAGATTGATTCGTCCCTCGACGCGGCGGGAGGGGCGTCGGGGCCATCGAGGGACGACTGAGCCGCGACTATCGCGGGTGAGTCGTCCCTCGACGCCCGGAGCAGGCCGGAGGCGTTGGCGCTCAGCGCGGCGCGCCGGAGCGGCGCGGGCGCTGGATCGTCGGCACTGACGAGAGCGAGCGGGGTCGGCACCTCCGCGCGCCACCGGTCGTCCGCGGGCGCCGGGAGGCGGGGTGGGCCTGTTTGGCGCGGCCAGGCCGCGGCGTTCGGGCCCACCCGGCTGCGGCGCTGGTTCCGGGCCCCGGGTGGGCCTGTCTGGCGCGGCCAGGCCGCGGCGTTCGGGCCCACCCGCCTCCGGCGCTCGCGTCAGGATCAAGGTGGGCCTGTTGACGTGCGGACGACCGTCCCCAAACGCCGGCGGACGACAGCAAGCGGTCGCGCTCCGCACACGCTCGCTCTCTTCGCTGCCTTCAACCGACGCAAGGGGCACCCCGGCGCCCGCACTGCGCGCCACGAACGCTCAGACGACCCGCGAGCCATCGACGGCCGTCGGAGCCATCGAGGGACGACCGAGCCGCGACTATCGCGGGTGAGTCGTCCCTCGACGCCCGGAGCGGCGACGCCTCGACGCCCCGACGCCCCGCTCCCTACGGCTTCGCACACCCCGCCGGCCGCTTGTGCGCCTTCAGCAGCTTCTCGAACGCGACCGGGCGGGCGGTCATCACGCCGTCGACGCACCAGTCGATGAGCTTCGTCCACGTCGCCGGCGACTCGCTGTCGTCGCTGAGCCAGGTGTGCCAGGCGAAGCCGTCCTGGTGGGCGTGGGCGACGTTGGCGGCGGTCGTGATGTTCAGCGTGACGCCGTTCAACACATAGGTGATCGGCAGCTGGAAGGCCACGACGTTCTCGCCCGGCGACTTGTTCCCCAGCAGCCAGTCGGCGGTCCCACCGATCCCCGGGGCCAGCGGGATCTTCGGCGCCAGCGCGTGGAAGCGGTTGACCGCCTCCTGCTTGAAGGAGACGACGATCAGGTCGCGGCGCGGCGAGTCCTTCAGCAGCCGCGCCAGGACCTCGGCGTTCTGCTCGTACTCCGCGACGGCCTCGGCCTTCGTGCGGCCCTTGATCTCGATGTTGATGGGGGTCTTCGGGAACGCCTTCAGCACGGCGCGCAGCGTCGGCACGCGGAAGTCGGCGGCGGTGTAGCCCTTGGGCGCGGGCCGCTTGCCGGTCGCGACGCCGCGGAACGTGTAGGACTTGCCGCTGCGATCGTGGCGGTAGGCGTCGTCGGCCGCGTGGAACCAGTAGGCGCCGTCGAGCTTCTCGACCTGCTTGAGCGTGTGCGACGCGATCGTGCCGTTCCCGTTGGTGGTGCGGTCCAGCGTCGTGTCGTGCATGACGACGACCTGGTCGTCCTTGGTCACTCCGACGTCGAGCTCCAGCATGTCGGCGCCGGCCTTCAGCGACCGCTCGAAGGCGTACATGGTGTTGGACGGGAACTCGTCCTCGCCGCCCTGGTGGGCGATGTTCAGCGGCTGCTTGACGAGCCAGGGGTTGGACGCCGCGCCGGCGGCGGGAGCCGCGACGGCGAGGGCGAAGAGGGACAGGACCGTGGGGATCGCGCGTGACATCGGGCGGCAGTCTGTCACACGACTCGGGCGCTGCGTCCGCCCTCAGGCGATGCGGTGCTCGATGGCCCCGAGCGCCTCGATCTCGATGCGCACGGTGTCGCCGGGCTGCAGGAACTGCGGCGGATCGAGCGCCTGCCCGACGCCCGCGGGCGTCCCGGTGAGGATGAGGTCGCCGGGCTCCAGGGTGCACGTCTCGCGCAGGAACGCGACGATCGCCGGGATGTCGAAGATCAGGTCCGAGGTCGAGGAGTCCTGGCGCAGCTCGCCGTTGACCCACGTCCGCAGGACAAGCCGGTGCGGATCGTCGACCTCGTCGGCGGTCGTGATCCATGGCCCGTACGGGCAGGAGTTGTCGAAGCCCTTGGCGCGCGTCCACTGCGGCTCGCGCTTCTGGAGGTCGCGAGCGCTGACGTCGTCGGCGACGGCGTAGCCGGCGACCTCGCCGCCGGAGCCCATCACCACCGCCAGCTCGCCCTCGTAGTCCAGGCGCCGCACGACCGCGGGGCATGGGACGTCGTCGCCGGGCGCGGCCGCGCTGGACGGCAGCTTCATGAAGATGATCGGGCGCTCCGGCGGCTCCTGGCCGGTCTCCCTGGCGTGGGCGGCGTAGTTGAGCCCTACGCCGAAGATCGCCCGCGGTCGCGGAACCGGCGCCAGCAGGCGGACGTCGGCCAGGGCGTGCTCGGCGCCCGTGGCGGGCGTGCGGTCACCGGAGGCGAGCCGGTCCAGCACCGTGGTGCCGTCATCGAAGGCGAAGGCCGAGTCGCCGCGCACCTCGCCGGCCAGTGACGCGTCGGCGCCGGGGAGCAGGAACGTCGCGAGCTTCATGGGCGCCGAACCCTAGTCGGTCGCCGGGAACGTCTCCCGCGCAGGCGCCCGTTGCCGGCGCCGCGCGCGAACGGGGTGCTACGGGGTGCGAGCTGCGCGGCGCTGCCGGCGGCGCTGGGCCGCGGCGGCCCGGCGACGATCGGCCGGGCTGGCCGTCATCTCGGTCTCCTCGCGATGCTTGGCCCACTTGTCGCGCTCCGCGTCGGTCATCGTGCGGATCGTGAGATCGCCCGTCTCGACCTGATCGGCGATGCGCTCGAGCTTCGCCTCGCGTGCCGCCTGGTCTCGCTCTCGCTGCGTCTTGGCCATACCTACAGGATACCCCGCCGCGAACCGCACTAGCGCAAATGGTCCCCTTCGTGCGTTCCGGCCTCAAGTTCTGCGCCTTGCGGCCGACCGCCGGGAGAAGATGATGGGGCTGCGCAGGGGCCAGGAGGAGCGCGTCCGCGTGCTCGTTCCTCGCGTCGCGACGGTCGAGGCCGTGGTGTCCCGCGTGGTCCCCGGCGCCGCCGAGCTCGCCCTCGTGCACCGCCCCGAGATGCCGCTGCGCTTCCTGCACCGGCGCAAGGCGACGATCGTCCCGATGGCCGCCGACCGGCGCGTCGACGGCATGCTGCTGGCCGTGCCCGACGCCCACGGGAAGGTGCGCGACGACGTGCTGCACTTCCTGCAGGCCGTGGTGCCCCTGGCGCCACGCCGTCCGGCGCAGCGCCGCGACTTCGCGCGCATCGACCTCGTGCGCCCGGCCGCGATCATCCCCGAGGGCTTCCAGGTCGGCTGGCTCAACGGCTTCGTGCGCAACGTCAGCGCCGGCGGCGTGCTGATCGCCGGGGCCGGCGCCCTCGAGTCCGGGGACCGGCTGCGCCTGCGCTTCGAGCTCGACGACGAGGAGGACCTCATCGACCTCGTTGCCCGCGTCGTCCGCGCCGACGACGACGGCGGCCTGCGCGGCCTGGCGCTCGAGCGCCTCAAGGAGGCCGAGCGCGAGCGGATCGTCCGCTTCGTGTTCGCGCGGCAGCGGCGCGCGCTCGCAGAGCTGCGAGCACGCGCCGTCTGAGGTCCGGGCCGCGCCCGCTAGCGGGTGCCGCGGTCGCGGACGCCGTCGCCGGCGACGCCGTCGCCGTCACGCACGAAGCGCTGGTGCTCTGCGGCCAGGTCGTCGTCGGCCAGCCCCTCCTCGTGCAGGGACGCGCGCGACTCGTGCAGCTCGGCCTCGGCGCGGTCGGCGCGGGCCTCGCGCTCGGCGCGGTCGGCCTCGGCGAGGCGCTCCTGGGCGACCTCGCGGTGCGCCCCGGCGACCTCCTCGCGACGGCGGATCACCTGGCGCTCGCGCTGACGGGCGCGTGAGCGCGGCAGCGCGTAGGCGACCAGCGCGACGATCAGCAGGACGATCACGACGATGGCGATGATGGCTCCGGTGGACATCTGACCTTCTCCCTCCGTGGGACGTTGGTTATCCAATGCGTACCCGTACCCTGGGTGATCGATGAGCAGTCCGATCAGCTTCTTCCTCGCGGCCGCCGGCGGCGGCAGCTCCGGCTTCGGCGGGGGCGGTGGTGGCGGCGGCGGTGGCTTCGGCGGTGGCGGCGGTGGCGGCGGCGTCTACGTGGGCGGTGGCGGCGGCGGGATCTCCGTGTTCTTCATCCTGCTCATCGTGGCCGCGGTCCTCGTCTTCCTCGTCGGGGGCCTCATCGCCACGATGCGCTACCGCCGGGCCCGCGCCGACCGCGTGCGGGCCACCGAGCTGGCGGCCTACGAGGCGGCCACCGACGACGAGGACTTCGCGCCCGACACGGTGCGCACGGCGACGATCGAGCTCTTCCACGAGATCCAGCGCCGCTGGTCGGTCAACGACATCGCGGGACTGGAGGCGCTCGTCGGCCCCGACCTCATGGTCGAGTGGCGCAGGCGCCTGGAGGACTTCCGCCGCAAGGGCTGGCACAACCGCTGCGAGCCCAAGGGCGATCCGACCGTCGAGTACGTCGGGCTGGTCAACCGCGAGGGCGAGGACGAGGACCGCGTCGTCGTGCGCATCACCGCCCGCCTGGACGACTACGTCGTCGACGGCCACGGGCGCACGATCCTGCGCCAGGGCGAGACCGACCCGTCCACCACCCTGCAGGAGTGGTGGACGCTGCACCCGCCCGGCGAGCGCTGGCGGCTGCTGTCGATCGAGTCCGAGGCCGAGGGCCGCCACCACCTGCTCGACGAGCTCATCGCCGTGCCGTGGGGCGACGACCGCGTGCGCGACAGCGCGCTGGTCGAGACCGCCGTGGCCGACGCGCTGCCGGCCGGCGTGGCCGTGGCCGAGATCGCGCCAGCGGTGCTGGACGCCGACGCGCGCGCCGCTGCTCTGGACCTCGCGCTGGCCGACGGCCGCTTCGCCCCCGACGTCCTGGAGGTCGCGGCGCGCCGTGCCGTCGAGGCGTGGGTGGAGGCGGTCGACGGCGCCGACGACGCGCTGGAGGCCCTGGCCGACCGCGGCGCGATCGACGCGCTGCTCTACGGCGGCGACGGGTCCCGCCGGACGCGCGTCGTCGTCCGCGGCGCACGCGTGCAGCAGCTGACGATCTCCGCGCTGGATCCGCACGCCGTGCCCGCGACGATGACGGCGCTGGTGACGGTCGGCGGGCGCCGCTACGTCGAGGATCGCGACACCGCCGCCGTGGTCGGCGGCAGCAAGACCGCCGAGACCCAGACGCTGCAGCGGTGGACGTTCGCCCTCGGCGACGATCCCGCCACGCCCTGGCGGCTCGTCGGCGTGGCCTAGATCCACTCCGCGATCGCCCGCAGGCGGCAGACTGCTCGCCAGATGCGGTCGCGTCACGTCCTTCTAGCTGTCGCCGCGGGCCTTGCGCTCGCCGACGCGTCCGTGGTCACGCTCGCGCTCCCGGAGCTGCTGCGCGAGCTGAACACGTCGGTCGAGGGCGTCGCGGCGGTCCTGATCGTCTACGCCGCCGTGATCGCGGCGGCGCTGATCCCCGCCGAGCTGCTCCAGCGCCGGATCGGCGCGCCGCACACCGCGGCCGGCGGCCTGCTGCTGTTCGCCGTCGCGTCGCTGGTCTGCAGCCTCAGCGGCTCGCTGGCGCTGCTGCTGGTCGCCCGCGCCGTCCAGGCCGTCGGCGGCGCCGCAGCGCTGGTGGGCGCGTTCGCGCTCCTGGAGCCCGGCGGGGCGGCCGGCGCCGCGGGACGCCGGCTGTGGCTGGGAACCGCCGTGCTGGCCGCCGCGGTCGGGCCGGCGCTGGGCGGCGTGCTGACCGAGGCGCTGTCGTGGCGGGCGATCTTCTACGTGCAGGCGCCGGTGGCGGCGATCGCCGCGCTCGCCGCCTGGCAGGAGCCGCGCCCCGCAATCACCCGGAGCACCGAGGGCCCATCGCGGATGCCGGCCGGCCCGGCGGTGGCGCTCGCCCTGGTCTCGGCCGCGCTGACCTCCGTCCTGTTCCTGCTCGTGCTGCTGCTGGTCGCCGGCTGGGACGTCTCGCCGATCCGCGCCGCGATCGCGGTCAGCGTGATCCCGGCCGGGGCGCTGCTGGGCTCGCGCATCCCCGGCCCGCCGCACGCGCGTGCCGCCGCGGGCTGCGCCCTGGTCGGGGCGGGCGTCCTGGCGCTCGCGTTCCTGCCCGACGCGCGGTTGCTGTGGACGATCGCGCCGCAGGCGGCCGCCGGCCTCGGCATGGGCCTGGCGCTGCCGGCGCTCGGCGGCGACCTGCTGCCCGAGCGCGACGCCCGCGACGCGGCCCGCCTGCTCACGCTGCGCCACGTGGGCATCGTCGCCGCCCTGGTCGTCCTGGCCCCCATCGTCAGCAGCCAGCTGCAGGCCTCGACCGACCGGGCGCGCGAGCGCGGCGTCGCGGTCGTGCTCGACGCTCAGCTGCCCCCCACCGACAAGCTGCGCCTGGCGCCCGACCTGCTCGCGGGCGTCGAGGACGACCAGCCGCGCGCCGGCCTGCGCGCCGCGCTGAACGCCGGCCGCGACTCGATCAGCCCCGGCGACCGCGCCGCCTACGACGACCTCGCACAGCGCACCGACGACACGCTCGTCCTGGCCGTCGGCGAGGCGTTCCGCACGGCGTTCCTGGTGACCGGCGCCCTGGCCCTGCTCGCCGCGGTCGCGGTGCTGCCCCGCCGCCGACCGGCCCGCCCGCAGGCGCTTGCGGCCGCCGCCGTGGCGGCCGTCGTCCTCCCCCTGGCCTACCTCGGCCTGCACCGGGCCGTCGCGCCGCAGCCGGTCGCGCTGCGCGACCCGTGCCGCGGCCGCGACCTGCCACAGACCGGCGGCTTGGAGGGCTTCCTGCAGGACCGCGCGCTGGAGGTGCTCGACACGACGGCGTGCCGCGCCGGCGCGACGCGCGAGGAGCTCGTCCTCGCGCTGACCGACGAGCGCGACCGCGCGAAGTTCGAGCGCGAGCACGGCGTGGACCCGCGCAGCCTCTCGAACATCCTGCAGTCCCTGCTGGGCTGAGCGAGGACGCCCAGTCCGACCCGCCGGCCCCTATAGGAGCTCGGGCAGCGCTTCCTGCGGATCGCCGTGGAGCAGCCAGCCGGTGTCGGTGCGCTCCACCAGGCCGCGGCGTGTGAGCACCCCGAGCGCGGTGGTGACCGAGGGCCGGCGGGCGCCGACGAGCTTGCCGATCGTCTCGTGGGTGAGCGCGAGGGGGACGCGGACGCCCTGCGGCGAGACGCGGCCCCAGCGGTCGGCCAGCAGCCACAGCAGGACGAGCACCCGCGCGTCGACGCGCGGGACCTGCGCGATGGCGCGCTGCACCGACAACGAGCGCGAGCGGCGCACGGTCCGGCCGATCAGCGTGTCGAGCATGGTCGGCCAGCGGCCGGCCACGGCGGCGAAGCGCCGGTCGAGCACGGCGACGCGCGCGGGCTCGAGCACAGCCCAGGACACGCTGCCGGGCAGCGGATCCAGGGACGCCTCGTCGTCCCACGGGCGGATGATGTCGCCCTGGCCGAGCAGCTCGGTCGTGGACCGGCCGGCGAGCTCGACGTCGCGCGTGATCAGCCCGTCGAGGACGAGGAGGCCGACGGCGGGCGCCGCGCTCTCCCCGTTCGGCGAGGGAAACTGGAAGGGACCGGTCGGCAGCGCGTGCACCACCGCGACGGCGTGCCGGCGAGCGAGATCTCGGGCATCCCCGCTGAGGCCGGCCCCGAGCTCGGGATCCGCGTCGAGGATCGAGATGAGTGGACGTTGGGTGGTCATTGTCTGAGCGGACACCAGACCTTCGGGATTCCCCGTCTGACAGGAGACAAACACCGACAGCGGGTCGATTTGGTCGCCGGAACTTCAAATCGACCGGAAAACCGACCGATGCAACCTGATGCAGAGCCCTCACCAGTCGGTGTCAGCAATCGAACATCATCGGCGACGAAAGGCGACGACGACTCCACGCTAGCGCGCGGCGCCACGCGGGTAGCCCGGTGCCCGATGGCCGATCTCGATCCTGGCACCATGGAAGGACCCATGGACTCGCTGCAGGGACAGCTGCTGGTCGCCTCGCCCACGATGACCGACCCGAACTTCGCCCGTGCCGTGGTGGCGATCGCCAACCACGACGACGACGGGGCGCTCGGCATCGTCCTCAACCGGCCCAGCGAGACCGAGGTCTCCGAGGCCGTCCCCGAGCTCGAGGACGTCGTCGACGTGGACGAGGTCGTCTTCGTGGGCGGGCCCGTCCAGCCGGCATCGATCGTCGTCCTGGCCGAGTTCGAGGACCCGTCCGAGGCGGCGTTCCTGGTCGTCGGCGGCATCGGGCTGGTCTCCGAGCGCACCGGGCTGGAGCGGCTCGACACCGTGACCGCGCGCCGGCGGGTGTTCGCCGGCTACGCCGGCTGGGGGCCGGGGCAGCTCGAGGCCGAGCTCGAGCGCGAGGACTGGATCGTGGAGCCCGCGCATCCCGAGGACGTCTTCGCCACGGAGCCGATCGAGCTCTGGGGCCAGGTCCTGGACCGCAAGGGCGGCCAGTTCCGGTTGATCGCGCGCATGCCGCCCGATCCGTCGGTCAACTAGGCACCGGCCCTAGGCCAGCAGCGCGATCAGGACCACCACGACGATCCCGACGCCGATCAGGCCGTAGACGATCGTCTGCGCCGGCCAGTTGCGCGTCCAGTGCGCGGCGTCGGACCGGTCCTTGGTGATGTGGCCCTCCGGAGGGGTCCCGGTCCAGTCGTCGTCGTCGTCGTAGCGTGAGCCCATGGTGGGAGGTCTACCCGCTAGCTTGCCGCTCGTGGCGAAGAAGAAGCCCGCGCGCCCGGCGCGCCCGCAGAAGAGCGCGGAGCCGACGACCGCCCAGCTGCGCCAGGAGTACTACGCCCGCCGGGCCGCCGAGCAGGCGCTCGAGGAGCTGGGCCTGCGCCTGGACGAGCGACCAGCGCCGAAGGGCGCGGCCACGTGGTGGTCCGAAGCCCAGGGGGCGCTGGACCGGCTGGAGATCATGCATGCCGTCTGGCGCTTCACGGGCCTGACCGGCTACGCGCCCGAGCCCGACGATTTTGACCCCGAGCAGGGCTGGCCGACCGCCGACGAGGTCGACGCCGTCTTCGGCTCGTGGGACAAGATGCTCGACGAGTCGGGCATCGACGATGCGATCTTCGGCGTGGTCGTCGAGAAGGCGCTCGCCGCCCACGAGAAGCTCGGCGCCCGCGAGAAGGAGCTCGAGCTTCAGGCACGCAAGCTCGAGGACGAGGGCAAGAAGATCCCGGAGCTCAAGCGCCGCGAGGAGGTCGCGCGCGCCAAGCGCGACGAGGCCGACACCGCGCGCCAGGAGGCCGAGGCCGCGCGGGACGCCGTGGGGCGCGAGCGCGCCACGCTGGCGGCGCGGATCGCCGCGCTGGAGGCCGAGGTCGAGGGGCTGCGCGCTGCGGCGCAGGCCGCGGCCGACGCGCGGGCGGGCGGGCTGGATTCCGCGCTGCTGGAGGAGATGGAGCGCGCGCTCGCCGACGAGGCGGCCACGCAGCAGGCCCGCGACGAGCTGCACGAGCGCATGGAGCGGCTGCGCGCCGAGCGCGAGCAGGACCGCCGCACGATCGCCGAGCTCACGCAGCTGCTGGCGCGCGTCGACACGGCGACCGACGAGCGGACCGTGGACGCGGAGCCCGAGACGCCGCCGGCCACCGTGCTCGAGGCCGTCGAGCGCGCGGCCGCCGAGGCCCGGCACCTGCGGTTCGCTCCCAAGGCGTTCGAGACCGCGGCCGACTCCCCCTTCCGCCGCCCCGGCCTGGTGCTGCGCACGCTGCGCGGCCTCGACGAGCTGGCCGGCCGCTACGAGGCCGGCGACATGGGCAAGTCGCTCGGCCAGGCGGCCGCCGAGCACGGCATCACGCAATGGAAGCCCGACATCGCCGAGACGACGCGCAAGCGCTACGAGGACGACTACTCCTTCGCGCTGGAGGGCTCGTCGCGGAAGCTCTGGGTAGGGCCGCACATCGGCCTGGGCTCCGGTTCCGGCGCGCAGTTCATCGCGCGGGTCTACCTTCATGTGAGCGACGGCAGCGATCCCGAGGTGCCGAGAGGCATCATCGTGGCCGTCGTAGGGCGCCATCTGCCCGACACCACCACCTGACCCAGGAGCCCCGTAGAGGACCATGACCGCGGCCGACATCGCCCACGCCGTCGAAGACGAGCTCAAGCCGCTGCTGCGCGGAGTGACCCACGCGTACGCGTTCTGGGCCGCCCTCGCTGCGGCGATCGTGCTGGCCGTGATGGTCCCCGCGGGCACGCCGCGGGTCGCGTCGATCGTCTACGGCGCCGGGCTCTGCGCCCTGTTCGCCGCCTCGGGCACCTACCACCGCTGGCGCTGGAACCCGCGCTGGCGCCCGCTGCTGCGCCGCATCGACCACTCCACGATCTTCGTGTTCATCGCCGCGACCTACACGCCGGTCGCGCTGCTGGTCATGCACGGCACGCTGCGCTGGGTGATCCTCGGCGCGGTCTGGGCCGGCGCCGCGGGCGGCGTGATCCTCAGCGTCGCGTGGATCACCGCCCCGCGCGTGCTGAGCGCCGCCTGCTACCTGGCGCTCGGCTGGGTGTCGGTCTTCGCGCTGCCCCAGATGATCCAGCACCTCGACCTCGCCCCGCTGATCCTGCTCGGCGCCGGCGGCGTGCTCTACACGATCGGCGCGGTGGTCTACGCGACCAAGCGCCCGAACCCGTGGCCTACGACGTTCGGCTTCCACGAGGTCTTCCACGCGCTGGTCATCGCGGCCGCCGCGGTGCAGTTCGTCGCGCTCGCGGGCTGGGTCTTCCCGGCCGGCTGAGCGAACGGGCCTCGACTGAACGACCCCGTTCCTACTTCGTGGTAGCTTTGTCTGATGGCCAGCACCGCCGAGACCACTCAGGACAACGTCGAGACCCCCGCCGAGCCGCAGTTCTCGCTCGCGCTGACCCAGGAGCAGAAGGACCTGCGCGACTGGGTCCACGGGTTCTCCGAAGGCGTCGTACGCCCCGCCGCCCACGAGTGGGACGAGCGCGAGGAG
>DASYLT010000064.1:0-54657 GCA_036009425.1 Baekduia sp.
GACGTCGGCCACGAGGCCACGGTCTCCAAGGTCGGCGACGAGCAGCTCTTCTACCTCATGGCCCACGGGCTGACCGAGGAGGAGGCCGGCAAGCTCATCGTCAACGGCTTCATCGAGCCGATCGTCAAGGAGCTGCCGATGGAGTACGCGGTCGAGATGAACCGGCTGATCGAGCTGCAGATGGAGGGCTCAATTGGCTAGCGCGACCGCGGCGTCCGCGCCGCAGCTCCACGCCGAGCTGCCCTCCTTCAAGGGCACCCCGGGCTGGGAGTTCACCCCGATCGACAAGCTCGACATGGCGGCCTTCCCGACCGCGCCGGGCGGTGCGGCGTCTGCCGCGCCCGTCCCGTTCGCGCCGGAGGACGGGCTCGTCCCGACCGACGCCGAATCGGCGTCGGGCGGCGCGATCATCGCGCCGCTGCGCGTCGCGCTGGAGCGCCACGCCGACGTGGTCGGCCGGCACTTCGGCACCGTCGTGCGCCCGTCGTACTTCACGAAGCTCAACGCCGACGAGTGGACCGACGGGACGCTGGTCTACGTGCCGCGCAACGTCAAGGTCGAGGCGCCGATCGTGATCACGACGGTCCAGGACAAGCCCGGCACCGCGCTGCACCACCGCACGCTCGTCGTCCTCGACGAGGGCGCCGAGGCCGAGGTCTGGGACCAGGTCGTCTCGTCGCACGACGGGGAGGCGGTCGTCAACGGCGCCGTCGAGCTGGTCGTGGGCCAGAACGCGACGCTGCACTACATCGGCGCGCAGGATCTCAACGAGAAGACCTGGGTCTTCGGCGGCCAGCGCGCGATCGTCGGTCGCGACGCCCAGCTGGACTGGACGACGCTCGCCTTCGGCGGCGCCAACGGCAAGGTCTTCCTCGAGACGACCCTGGACGGCCAGGGCTCGCACGCCAAGGTCACCGGCGCCTATGCGACGCACGGCCGCCAGCACGTCGACTACGACACGCTGCAGGAGCACGCCGCTCCCGACACGGTCTCCGACCTGGCCTTCCGCGGCCTGATCAGCGGCCGCTCGTCGGCCGTGTGGCGCGGGATGATCAAGGTCGACCCGGGCGCGCAGCGCACCGACGCCTTCCAGGAGGCGCGCAACCTGCTGCTGGGCAAGAAGGCCCACGCCGACGCGATCCCGGGCCTGGAGATCCTCGCCGACGACGTGCGCTGCACGCACGCCGCCGCGATCGCCCAGATCGACCCGGAGCAGATCTTCTACCTCCGCTCCCGCGGGCTGTCGAAGACCACGGCCGAGCGGCTGGTGGTCGAGGGCTTCCTCGGCGCGATCGTCGAGCGCTACGCGCCGGGGCCGATTCGCGACGCCATCGCGGGCGCGCTGGAGTCGCGGCTGGCGGCCGTGCTGGGCTGAGGGTCGGCGCTTCGTCTTGTGTTGGCTGACGGCCGCCCTTTGGGGCGGCCGTTTGCGTTCGCGCTGCCGGCGTCGGTGGCGCGCAGCCCGGGCGCTGGTCGTGCCGCGGCGCGGGGTGCGTTGGCACTGACGAGTGCGAGCGGGGCCGAGGGCTCAGGCGCGCTCGGGCGTCCGCGCTGGTTTGGGCTCGGCATACATGTACAGACCAGCGCGGGTTGCCGATCCAGGGGTCCGTGTCGTCTGGCCCGGGACATAGGCGGGTTAGACGACATGCATCACGCGCCTCGGCGATCGCGGAGGACCGGGCGCGCCCGAGCCCTCGCCCGGCGCCCGTTCGTCAGTGCCCCGGAAGGCGATCGCGCCCCGACCAGCGCCGGAGCTGGGCGCCAACTACTCGGCGGCGGGCACAGCCGGCGCCGCCGGCAACCCCGCCAGCGCCGCCTGCAGCTCATCGACGCCCACGTAGTCCAACCCCAGCGCGTGCACCTTGCACCACGCCACGACGCCGTCCGCGTCCACGATGAACGTCGCCCGCTGCGTCCCGAGCACCGGCCGCGTGACGCCGAACGCGCGCGCGACCGCCTTGTCGGGGTCGGCCAGCAGCGGCACGGTGAGGCCGTGGTGCGTGGTGAACTCGCGGTGGCTCTCGACGTCCTGGCCGGAGATGCCGACGACGGTGGCGTCGAGCGCCGACATGTCCTCGGCGCGGTCGCGGTAGGAGCAGAACTGCTTCGTGCAGACCGGCGTCTCGTCGCCCGGGTAGAAGAGGAGCACGACCCGCTCGCCGCGGTGGTCGCCGAGGCGGAACGTGCCCTCGGTGCCCTCCAGCTCGAAGTCCGGTGCAACGTCGCCCACGCGCGGTCCCTTGGCCATGACGTGCAACTGTACGCACCCCGTGGACCAGTGGATCGCCGATAGCTCAGAGTCCATCGCCAAGCGCGCCGTGCGGGAGCTGGAGGCGCTCGTGGGCGTCTCGACGCCGTCGGGCGACGTCGCGGGCGCGCAGGAGGCAGAGGCCATCGCCGCCGCGCTGCTGCCCGACGCGGCGGAGGTGGAGCACGTCCCGTGCTCGTCGCCCGGCCACGCCCCCGATCTCGTCGCGCGCCTCCGGGGAACCGGGACCGGGCGGATCCTGCTGCTCGGCCACCTCGACACTGTCGTGGCCCACGGCGAGCACCGGCCGCTGACGCCCGACCCCCACGATGCCGACCGGCTCCTCGGCTCAGGCACGGTCGACATGAAGGGCGGCGACGTCCTGGCGCTGGGGGCCATGCGCGCGCTGGCGCAGCGGCCCGACCGCTTCGCCGAGGTGGCGCTGCTGCTGGTCGTCGACGAGGAGTGGCGGGTGGGCCCGTTCGCGCACGTCGACCGCTTCGCCGGCTTCGACGCCTGCCTCTGCTTCGAGGCGGGGGAGCTGACGGCGAGCGGCGACGACGCCGTGGTCGTCAAGCGCAAGGCCGCCGGGACGGTCGAGGTGCTGGCCACGGGGCGCAGCGCGCACTCCGGCGCGTCGCCCGACAAGGGCATCAACGCGCTGCTGGCGCTGGCGAGCGCCGCACAGGCCATCGCCGCCCAGCACGACCCGCAGGGTCCCGACCACCTCACCGCCGTTCCGACCGTGGTGCGCAGCGGCGACGCCTTCAACGTCGTGCCCGCCGACGGGCGCCTGATCGCCGACGTGCGCGCCGACCGCCTGGAGGCCTTCGCGCGGGTTCTCGACGCCGTGCCGGACGAGGTCGGGGGCGCCAAGTTGCAGGCCGGCCTGGCCCGCGAGTGGCCCGGGATGGATGCCCGCGAGGCCACCGAGTCCTTGCTGGCGCGTGCGGGCGAGCTCCTGGGCCGGCCCGTCGTCGCCGCCCAGCGCGGCGGCGCGAGCGACGCCAGCCACTTCGCCGCCACGATCCCGCTCACCGTGGACGGCCTGGGCCCGCGTGGCGGCGCGGCGCACAACCCGGGCGAGTTCGTGCGGATCTCGTCGCTGCGGTCGCGGGCCGAGGTGGCGCTCGCCGTGGCGCTGGCCGCGCTGGAACGCGCAACCGCCTGACTGCGGCACCGGAATCCGGGAAACCGCGTAGCCACGGGGCGGTACGCGTGCGTACGTCGTTATGACGACATGCCGCCGCGGCCTTCGCTACGCTGCCCCGGTCGTTTGCACCAGCCGAATCTCCGATGACTCGATCGTCGGGGAGCGGGGGACCCACTGACCGGAGCGATCCGGCCCGGGGCGAATCATCGCGATCTCGCGACGTAGCGCCACTCTCTTGGCGCGAGCCCGACAGCTAACCCCGTAGGCGCCTTTTCAAAGAGAGGGAGCCCACCCGTTGCCGCCGTCGTCGTTCCGTTCGTCCGTCTTAGGCGTAGCCACCGCCTTTGCGGCCGCGTCTGTCCTCTTCGTCCCCGCTCTGGCGAAGGCCGACACACCAGTTTCCACAGGTGGCGCGTCCAGCACCGCCCCGGCGAGCACCAGCGCCACCGCCGCGCCCGCGACGACCCCCGGCGCCGCGACCACCAGCACCAGCACCGCCACGACGGGCGCCGCAGCCGTCCTCGGGACCCGCACCCTGCGCTCCGGCGCTCGCGGCTCCCGCGTCAAGGCCCTGCAGCAGCTGCTGACCAAGGCCGGCTTCAAGACCGGCACCGACGGCCAGTACGGCGCTTCGACGGTCAAGGCCGTCCAGCGCTTCCAGCGCGCCGCCAACCTCAAGGTCACCGGCGTCGCCACCACGGCGACGCTCGCCGCGCTGACCCGCGCGACCGACGGCTCGGCCGCCAAGAACGCCGCCGGCGGCTTCGACGTCCGCGCCACGAGCACGTCGTCGCGCCACCTCGGCGACCGCATCCCGCTCCGCAAGGGCATGAGCGGCCACGACGTGCGGATCCTCCAGGACTTCCTCGACCGCGCGGGCTTCGACACCTCCGTCGACGGCGAGTTCGGCGACGGGACCCTCAAGACCGTCAAGCTCTTCGAGGCCGACCAGCAGCGAACCGCCGACGGCGTCATCGACGCCGCCGACATCGACCTCCTGCGCTCGCTGGTCGACGGCGACGCCGGCGCCTCGTCGTCCACGCCGGCTACGACCTCCGTCGCCCTGGCGCCCGGTGACAAGGCGACGATCGGCAGCGACGGACTCGCGCTGGCGCCGGCCAACGCACCCGACCAGGTCAAGCAGATCATCGCGGCCGGCAACGAGATCGCCAAGATGCCCTATCACTACGGCGGCGGGCACGGCAAGTGGCAGGACACGGGCTACGACTGCTCGGGCTCTGTCTCCTACGCGCTGCACGGCGCCGGCCTGCTCGACCAGGCGCTGCCGTCGGGCGACTTCATGAGCTGGGGCGAGAAGGGCCCGGGCCAGTGGGTCACCCTGTACGCCAACGGCGGCCACATGTTCATGGTCGTCGCCGGGCTGCGCTACGACACCAGCGGCCGTCAGCAGGACGGCACGCGGTGGCACGCCGACATGCGCTCCGCCAGCGGCTACACCGTCGTCCACCCGCCGGGGCTCTGAACCAACTCACGCAGGGGTACCGCGACGGCGGGCACGGGCGGTGGGTTCGCCTCGTGCCCGCCCGTCGCCCATGCGCGTCCAGTAGAACCTGACGGGTGACCCCCCGTCCCCGCCCTCCGGCGACGCCGGACGAGGAGCTGCTCGGCACCAAGCGCCGTCCGGTCCTCGCCACCCAGACCGAGGCCGAGCGCATCGCGCGCGTGGACGCCGAATTGGAGGCCGGCTTCGCCGAGCTGCGCGACCTCGGCCCGGCGGTCTCGATCTTCGGCTCGGCGCGCACGCCGAGCGACCACCCCAGCTACGCGCTGGCCCGCACGATCGCCCGGCGCCTGGGCGAGGAGGGGATGGCGATCATCACCGGCGGTGGCCCCGGCATCATGGAGGCGGCCAACCGCGGCGCGCAGGACGCCGGCGTGCGGTCGGTCGGCCTGAACATCGAGCTGCCCTTCGAGCAGGGCGCCAACGGCTACCAGGACATCACGCTGACGTTCTCCTTCTTCTTCACGCGGAAGCTGATGTTCGTGCGCTACGCGACCGCCTTCGTGGTGATGCCCGGCGGCTTCGGCACGCTCGACGAGCTGTTCGAGGCGCTCGTGCTCGAGCAGGTCGACAAGATCCGCGACTTCCCCATCGTGCTGGTCGGAACCGAGTTCTGGGGCGGCCTGCTCGCGTGGGTGAGCGAGCGCCTGGTCGCCGACGGCGTCATCGACGCCGACGACCCGGAGTTGTTGCGGGTCACCGACGACCCTGAGGAGGTCGTGCGCATCGTGCGCGCCGCGCGCGACCGCCAGGAGGACTGACGGCAGGGAGCCGGGCGACGGCGCAGAAGCTGGGTCCGATGCCGTCAGCTGCCCGGATCGTCCTGCTCGCCCTCGCGGCGCTCGGCCTCGCGGCTCCGGCCGCGGGCGCGCGCGTGGCGTTGCTGGCCACCGGGACGCCGGACGTCGCGCTGCTGGATGTCGCCACCAGCCAGGTCGCGCGCCGCGTGGCCCTGCCCGGCGCCACCACCGCGGTCGCCGTGACCGGCGACGGGCGCACAGGCTTCGCGGCCGGCGGCGGCGCCGTGGTCGCCCTCGACCTCCGCGCGGCCACGACGGTCGGCCCGCAGGCGCTCGACGTCGGCGCCGTGCCGATCGCCGGCCTGGGCGTCTCGCCCGGCGGCGCGAGCCTCTACGTCGTGGCCGGGACGCGCCTGCTGCGCCTCGACGCGCGCACGCTGGCCCTCGGGGCCACCACCGACCTGCACGGCACCGCGCTCGGGCTGGCCGTCTCGCGCGACGGCACGCTGGGAGCGGTCCCGCTGAAGGGCGGCCGCGTGGCGATGGTCGACCTCGCCGGCGGCCCCAGGCTCCTGCGCCGCGTGAAGGTCAAGGGCGCCGCCGGCGCCACGTTCGCCGCGGGGCGCGCGTGGATCACCGGCGCGCACGGGCGGCTGCGGACGCTGACACCCGGCGCCAAGAAGGCGAGCAAGGGCCTGAAGCTCGGCACGGGTGTCGGCGGCGGGATCGCCGCCTCTCCGGACGGCACGCAGCTGGCGGTCGGCGCGGCCGAGGGCGGCGCCAAGGGCGCGATCGTCGACATCGCCACGCAGGCGGTCCACGTGTTTCGCGCCGCACGCGGTCCCGGCGTGCCGGCATGGTCGCCCGACGGCAGCCGCGTGTACGTCGCCGACCGCGGCGCCCACACGCTCTCGCTCGTCAGCCCGTTCGCGCACCGGCGCCTGGGCACGGTCGCGCTGCCGCCGGGCCTCCGCGCCCTCGACGTCGCGATCCAGCCCGGGCTCGCGCTCGTGCAGGGCACCGAGGCCGCCGACGTCCTGCTCGGGACCCGCGGGCCCGACCTGCTGGAGGGGCTGGCCGGCGACGACCGCCTCGACGGCGGACGCGACAACGACATCCTGCACGGCGACGACGGCAACGACACCCTCAGCGGCGGCCCCTACGACGACCGGCTCGACGGCGGGGCCGGGGACGACCGCCTCTCGGGCTCATCGGGCAACGACCTGCTCAACGGCGGCGACGGCGTCGACACGGCGTTCGGCGGGACCGGCGACGACCGCGTGCACGGCGGACCCGGAAACGACCGGCTCGACGGCGGCGAGGGCGACGACCGGATCTACGGCGACGACGGCGACGACTACCTCGACGGCGGCGCCTTCGGCAACGACGGCCGCCTCTACGGCGGCAACGGCGACGACACGATCCACGGCGGCCGCGGCTCGGACCGCCTGATCAAGGGCAACGCGGGCAACGACAGGCTCTACGGCGAGTCGGGCACCGAGCACATCCTCGGCGGCGACGGCGACGACGTGATCGACGGCGGCACCGCCCGCGACCTGCTCGAGGGCAACAACGGCTCCGACACCGTCGTCGGCGGCGAGGGCGACGACCTGGCCGAAGGCGGCGACGGCTCCGACCTCGTCGACGGCGGCAACGGTCCCGACGAGCTCTACGGCGACGACGGCGACGACACCGTCGTCGGCGGCCCCGGGCCCGACGTCATCGACGGCGGCCTCGGCGACGACACGATCCGCGCCGCCGACGACAGCAGCGACCGGATCGACTGCGGCGACGGGCAGGACACCGTCTACGTCGAGGACGTCGCGCCCACGCGGGACCGCCTGATCGACTGCGAGTCCGTCGTCCCCGTCCCGGCCGAGGGCGCCACCGGCGGCGCGGCGACGTCGCTCGTGCGCGGGACAGAGGGCGACGACCTGCTGCGCGGAACGCCCGGCCCAGACTCGCTCTTCGGCAAGGAGGGCGACGACCGGCTGTTCGCCGGCGGCGGCGACGACTACGTCGACGGCGAGTGGGGCAACGACGAGCTGCACGGCGGCGCCGGCGACGACACGATGGCGGGCCGCTCGGGCGACGACCGGATCTTCGGCGAGGACGGCAACGACCAGATCACCGGCGACCGGGGCGCCGACCGCATCAGCGGGGGAGCCGGCAACGACGCGCTGTTCGGCAACCTCGGCCCCGACGTCGTGGCCGGCGGCTCGGGCGACGACCGCATCAACGTCGTGCGCGGCGAGGTCGACACCGTGCGCTGCGGCTCGGGCACCGACACCGTGCTCGCCGACGGCGCCGACCACGTGGCCGCCGACTGCGAGGATGTGCGGAGGTGACGCCCAATGCGACCAACTCCTGGGAACGGCCGACCGGCGAGGGGCATTCGGTGACGCCGAATGCGACCAACTCCTGGGAACTGCCGCCCGGAGAGGGGCATTCGGTGACGCCCAATGCGACCAACTCCTGGGAACCGCCGACCGGCGAGGGCATTCGGTGACGCCCGACGCCCTGCAGCCGACGCGCTCCGTGCGGATCCCGCTCGACGAGATCACGATCCGCGCGAGCCGCTCGTCGGGACCCGGCGGCCAGCACGCCAACGTGACCGCCTCGCGCATCGAGGCGAGCTTCGACGTCGCCGCCTCAGGCGCGCTGAGCGACGACCAGAAGCGGCGGATCGTCAACCGCTGCGGACCCGTCGTCCGCGCGGTCGCCCAGGACGCGCGCAGCCAGGTCCGCAACCGTGAGCTGGCGCTGCGCCGGCTCGAGGAGCGCCTCAGCCGCGCGCTGCACGTGCCGCGGGCGCGCACCGCCACCAAGCCGACGCAGGGCTCGCGCAAGCGCCGGCTGGAGAGCAAGGCCAAGCGCGGGGCGGTCAAGCGCGATCGCCGGCGGCCCACCGGCGGCGACGACTAGCGCCCGGGCGGCCGAATGCCGGATCTGCGGGGTTGGAGCGGCGGTCGCCCAACACCGTTTATCGGTCGTTCCGCCGGGGCAAGTCCGAATCATGACGTCCGTGACCACGCTCCGTAGCGCTGCGGGGGAGGCGCTCCGCCCGCCCCACACCGATGCCCAGCTGCTGGCCTCGTATGCCGAGACCGGCGATCCGCTCCAGCGCGAGGCGCTGGTCGAGCGGTTCCTGCCGCTGGCGCGGTCCATCGCCAAGCGCTACCGCAAGGCCGAGGAGCCCTTCGACGACCTGCTCCAGGTCGCCAGCCTCGGCCTGCTCAAGGCCATCGACCGCTTCGACCCGTCGCGCGGCATCGCCTTCTCCAGCTTCGCCGTGCCGACCATCGTCGGCGAGCTGCGCCGCCACTTCCGCGACCGCTGCTGGTCGGTGCGCCCGCCACGCGAGCTGCAGGAGCGCGCGCTCGAGGTCGACAAGTTCCGCACCGAGCTGACGACCCGCCTCGGCCGGTCGCCCTCGGTTCGTGAGATCGGCCAGGCCCTCGAGCTCGCCGACGAGCAGGTCCTCGAGGCGCTCCAGGCCCAGCAGGGGATGCGTGCCGCGTCGCTGGATGCCCCGCGCGGCGGCGAGGACAACGACGCGACGCTGGCCGACGCCCACGGCGTCAACGATCCCGAGCTGGCGCGCGCCGAGCAGCGCGCGACGCTGGCCCGCCTGTTCGAGCGGCTCGACGAGCGCGAGCAGCGCGTGCTGCGCCTGCGCTTCGAGGAGGACCTCACGCAGGAGCTGATCGGCCAGGAGGTGGGCGTGTCGCAGATGCAGGTCTCGCGGATCATCCGCGGCGCCATCGCCAAGCTCTCGGCCGCCCGCGGCGACGCCGGCTAGCGCGCGCGGCGCGGCCGCGCGGATATGGTCCCGGCATGAGCGGCAACCTCGCAACGATCCTGACCGACTCGGCCGCCAGGTTCGGCGATCGGCACGCCCTGCGCCTCGACGACGCGGTCTTCACCTACGCCTTGCTCGACGAGGCGAGCGCGCGCGTCGCGACCATGTTGAAGGCCAAGGGCCTGCAGACCGGCGACCGCGTCGGGATCATGCTGCCCAACGTCCCGTACTTCCCGGTCGCCTACTACGGCGTCCTGCGCGCCGGCGGCGTCGTGGTGCCGATGAACGTCCTGCTCAAGGGGCGCGAGGTCGGGTTCTACCTGAGCGACCCCGGCGCGAAGATCGTCTTCGCCTGGCACGACTTCGCCGAGGCCGCCCAGCAGGGCGCCGACGAGGCCGGTGCCGAGCTGATCGCCGTCAAGCCCGGGGAGATCGAGGGCGAGATCTTCGCCCACGAGCCCGATCCGGGCGTCGTGGAGCGCGACGGCGGCGACACCGCGGTGATCCTCTACACCTCGGGCACGACCGGCAAGCCCAAGGGCGCCGAGCTGACCCACGACAACCTGCGCCGCAACGCCGCCGCGGCGGCCGGTCTCTTCTCCCTCGACGAGACCGTCGTCACGCTCGGGGCCCTGCCGCTGTTTCACTCCTTCGGCCAGACCTGCGGCATGAACGCCACCACCTACGCCGGCGGCTGCCTCACCCTCATCCCGCGCTTCGAGCCCGCCAAGGCGCTGGAGATCATCCAGCGCGACAAGGTGAGCGTCTTCGAGGGCGTGCCGACGATGTACGGCGCGATGCTGCACCTCCCCGAGCACGGCGACTACGACACGTCGACGCTGCGCGTCTGCGCCTCCGGCGGCGCGTCGCTGCCGGTCGAGCTGCTGCGCAGCTTCGAGGCGGCGTTCAACACCAAGATCCTCGAGGGCTACGGCCTGAGCGAGACGTCGCCGGTCGCGTCGTTCAACCATCCCGACCGCGAGCGCAAGCCCGGCTCCATCGGCACGCCGATCGAGGGCGTCGAGATGAAGGTCGTCGACGAGGACGACCACGAGGTCGCTGCCGGCGAGGTCGGCGAGATCGTCATCCGCGGACACAACGTCATGAAGGGCTACTGGGGCCGCGAGGACGCCACGGCCGAGGTCATGAAGGGCGGCTGGTTCCACAGCGGCGACATGGCCAAGGTGGACGAGGACGGGTACTTCTTCATCGTCGACCGCAAGAAGGACCTCATCATCCGCGGCGGCTACAACGTGTACCCGCGCGAGGTCGAGGAGGTGCTCTACGAGCACCCGGCGGTGCGCGAGGCGGCCGTCGTCGGCGTCCCGCACGACGACCTCGGGGAGGAGGTCGGCGCCGCCGTCGTGCTCAAGGACGGCGAGGACGTCGACTCCGAGGCCATCAAGGCCTACGTCAAGAAGAACGTGGCGGCCTACAAGTACCCGCGCCACGTCTGGATCGTCGACGAGCTCCCCAAGGGCCCGACCGGCAAGATCCTCAAGCGCGAGATCGACGTGCCGGCGCCCGCCGACCGCGCCTGACCCGCCGCGCCGCGGAGCGGTCAGCTTCGCGATCCAGTGACGGACACGCCTTGCGGATCCTGGTACGTTCTCGCGCGACCGGCCGGGGATGAGATCCGGCGAAGCAGGTAGTTGGAGGACACGCTGAAATGGCCAGCGGAACCGTGAAGTGGTTCAGTGACGACAAGGGCTTTGGGTTCATCACGCCCGACGAGGGCGGCAAGGACCTGTTCGTCCACCACAGTGCGATCGTCGCCGACGGATACCGCTCGCTGCCCGAGGGCGCGCGAGTGAACTACGAGGAGGAGGCCGGGGACAAGGGGCCCAAGGCGGTCAACGTCACCCGGGAGTCCTGAGCGCGCCGCGGCGCGGCGCACCGAGCTACGACCGAGGGCCCGCCGGCAGGCGGGCCCTCGATCGTGTCGTTGGAGAAGCGCGTCCTCGGGACCCCGCCTACGTCAGCAGGATCACGAGGATGATGATGATCAGCAGGGTGCCGAGTCCGATGTACATGCCCTACGTGGTACCCCTGCTCGTCGGCCATCACGCAGCGGCTCACACGAACCGCTCCGAATTCCGGTAGGTCGGAGCGGCGGTCGGCTCAATGGTCGGCGACGGTGCCGTCGGGCGGGTCCAAGGGCAGCCCGGCGTCGTGCCAGGCCTGCAGGCCGCCGGCCAGCGAGTAGGCGTCGTAACCCGCGCGGCGGAACGCCTGCGCGGCCATCAGCGACCGGGAGCCGAGGCGGCATTGGAAGACCACCGGCTTGTCCTTGTCGATGGTCGCGGCCTGGGCGCTCAGGTGCTCCAGCGCGAGGTGGCGGACGTCGCCGGGGATCCGGCCGGCGTCCCACTCGTAGTCCTCGCGGACGTCGATCACCTGGATCTCGCCGGCGTCGAGGCGCCGCTGCATGTCGTCGTGGGTGACTTCCAGCTCGGGATCGGCCAAGGGGTGCTCGCTCATGTGCTCGGGTTCAACCTCCGCGCCGGAGTCTAGGAAACGCGGCCCGGCGCTCGCTCTCGTCAGAGGACTGCTCGGCTGAGGCGTCGGCGCCGCAACCGCGGGCGGGGGGCTGGGCCGGTTGACGGACGGTCGGCGTCCGCGGCGAGGCCCACCCGGCTCGGAGTCGGCCCGTCAGTCCGGGGGTGGGCCTGTTACGCGCGGCGGGACCGCGGCAAACGGGCCCACCCGCGTTCGCGTCGCCCAACACTTCGGGGTGGGCCTGTTGAGCGCGGCGAGACCGCGGCAAACGGGCCCACCCCTCCCGCGGGCCGAGAGATCGACTGCGCCCGCCCCGCTCACCCCCAGAACAGGTTGAACAACCCGAACTGCATCTCCGGGCGCCACGCGACCGGGGGCCCGAGGCGCATGCGCAGCGCGTCGTTGAGGCGCACGAAGCGCCAGGCGTGCAGTGCGTCGGTCGCCGCGCCGTTGCCGTCGGGGACGATCAGCGTGCCGGCCGCCGGGCCGGCGGTCGCCGCGCCCATGAGCGCCACGCCGATCTCGGGCCGGGCCGCGGCGATCGCGGTGCCCGCGCCCCAGGGGGAGGCGATCGCCCAACCGTGCAGGCCCTCGTCGCCGCCGTCGACGGCGACGCCGGCCAGCGGCCTGATGGTGTCCAGCACGGCCTCGCGCCGCTCGCCGGTCACGAGGTGGTCCAAGGCGCCCATGCGGGCCCGATCGGACTCCGTCAGGCGCAGCAGGTCGGCCGGCGGGGCGGCGCCCGAGACGCCGCGCCAGGCCACGGCGCGCTCTTCGGTGACGAAGCCGAGGCGCTCGTAGACGGGCCGGCCGGCCTCGGTGGCGTAGAGCAGCACGGTCTGGGCGCCGCGGCCGCGCAGCCAGCGCACGGCGGCCTCGGTCAGCGCGCCGCCGAGCCCGCGACGGCGGCCCTCCGGGGCGACGCCGAGCGCGCCGATCCACCCGGTCGTCGCGAACGCCGCGACGCACGCGACGCCGCTGACGCCGCCGCCCTCGCCCTCGGCGACGAGGATCGCGCCGTGCGGGGAGCGGCGCGGGTACTCGAGCAGCCGCGCGACCTGGGTGCCGAAGCCGGCGCGCCGCAGCACGTCGACCGCGAGCGGCACCTCACGATCGGTGGCGGGGCGGATCGCCGATGCGAGGCGCACCGGCCGGAGCCTACTCAGCGCGGCTGGCCCAGGCCGCTAATAGCGGGGAGGCGGAGGATCGTCATAGGGGTCACGCGTCACGACGGTCCCGCGGCGGTTGTAGACCAGCAGCATGAACAGCGAGATCAGCAGCCCGATCACCCCGACGATCAGCAGGATCAGCCCGACCGTCGGCACGTCGATGCCGCTGACCGAATCAGAGACGGCGTAGCGCAGGATCGCGCCGACCGCGATGAGGAAGAGAGAGGTTCCGATGCCCATGGGTCGTTGGGTACCCCGGACGAATACGCTTCAGCCGCATGGGCACGACCGCGACTGACCTGTACGAGATCCCCCAGGAGCACCGGGACTTCCGCGACCTTGTGCGCCAGCTCGCGGTCGAGCGCGTGGCACCGCGCGCCCAGGAGATCGACGCCCGGGACGAGTACCCGTGGGACATGCGCAAGCTGCTGTCGGAGAACGACGTCCTCGCGCTGCCCTTCGAGGAGGCGCACGGCGGCACCGGCACCGGCACGCTCATGCTGCAGATGGCCGTCGAAGAGCTGGCCAAGGCGTCGGCGTCGGTCGCGCTGATGCTCATGGTCCAGGAGCTCGGCTCGCTGCCCATCAAGCTGTTCGGCTCCGAGGAGCTCAAGAACCGCTTCCTGCCCCGCTGCGCGACCGGCGAGTGGTCGCCCGCGTTCTGCCTCAGCGAGTCCGAGTCGGGCTCCGACGCCGCCGGCATGCGCACCACCGCGCTGCTCGACGGCGACGACTGGGTCATCAACGGCACCAAGACCTGGATCACCAACGCCGGCATCGCCGACTTCTACGTGGTCTTCGCCTCGACCGATCGCGCGCACCGGCGCGTCACGGCCTTCGTCGTCGAGAAGGACCGCGCAGGCTTCTCGGTCCCCAATTACGAGCACAAGCTCGGCATCCACGGCTCGCCGACCGGGTCGCCGGTCTTCGACGACGTGCGGGTACCGCAGGAGAACGTCATCGGCGAGGTCGGGCGCGGGATGAGCGTCGCGCTCGGGACGCTGGAGCGCACGCGCCTCGGCGCCGCCGCCCAGGCCGTCGGCATCGCGCAGGGCGCGACCGACTACGCCGTCCAGTACGCCAAGGAGCGCATCGCCTTCGGCAAGCCGATCATCGAGCTGCAGGGCCTGCAGTTCAAGCTCGCCGACATGCAGACCAAGACGGCCGCGGCACGCGAGCTGCTCTACAAGGCCTGCTCGATGATGGACCGCGACGACCCCGACAAGGCGCTCTACAGCTCGATGGCCAAGCTGTTCGCCTCCGACGCGGCGATGAACGTGACGGTCGAGGCGGTGCAGGTCCTGGGCGGCTACGGCTACGTGAGCGACTACCCGGTCGAGCGCATGATGCGCGACGCGAAGATCACCCAGATCTACGAGGGCACCAACGAGATCCAGCGCGTCGTCATCGCGCGCCAGCTCGCGAGGTAGTCTCAGGGGCGGTCTCCCATGCCCCTCCGCCGCACCGCCTTCGCCGCCGTCCTCGCCCTGAGCCTCGGGCTCACCGTCATCGTGCTGCTGGACAGCGGCTTCAGCACCGTCGGGTGGGTGCGCCTGGCCGAGATGCTCGGCGTCGTGATCACCGCGGGCGCCGCGCTGCTGGGCGCCATGGCCATCGTCGGGGTGCGGATGGCGGGCTGGCAGGAGCCGGAGTCCGAGGAGGAGTTCGAGCGGGTCGTCCTGCGCGCCGAGCGCCTGGCGCGCGACGGCACCGCGGCCGAGCCCGACGAGCAGGAGTTCCTGGAGCTCGACCCCTACGACGACAACGACTTCGAGGAGCTCGTCCGCGACGCGATGGACGACCTCCCGGACCTGCTGCGCGCCGCGCTGGACCGCAACGTCGCCGTCGTCATCTCCGACGGCGGGCGCCGCCACGGGGCCTACGGGCTCTACAACGGCGACGGCGCCTCGCGCGACGACTACCCCGACCGCATCATCATCTTCCGCGACACGCTGCGACGGGACTTCGGCCACGACGCCGACCTGCTGCGTCACCAGGTCACCGTGACCGTGCGCCACGAGCTCGCCCACCACATCGGGTTCGACGAGCTCGGCGTCAGAGATCTGGGTCTGTGATCTGAGGGGCGCCTCGGACGCCTCAGACCCAGACCCTCAGCGCAGCCGTGTGGCACACGCTTGCCTTGACGCCCGTTGAGGGCAGCGGAACACTGAGCGAATGTCGCCGCCGTCTGCGATCGGGCCGGGGCTGACGCCGCGCTTCGGATCGTTCGGGGTGGCCGGCGGCTATGAGTCCTACGGCCTGCGTGCGGTGGATCCCGATCGTCCTCGGGCCGTCTGGCTGCGTCACACGATCTTCCGGGCGCCGGGCGAGGCGCCCGTCGGCTCGTCCTGGATCACGATCTTCGGCGCCGGCGCGCCGACCGGGCGGTCGCTGCTGACCCACAAGGCGTCGGACTCGGACCCGACCGTCGACGGCGGTCGTCTCCGCGTCGGCGACAGCGTCTTCGGCGCGCGCGGGGTGGAGGGCGCCGCCGGGCCCGCGGAGTGGGACCTGACCTGGGGCGGATCCGAGCAGCCCGTGCGCCATCCGCCGCTCGGGCTGCCCGCGCGCCCGCCGGCGCCCCGGACGCGGGGCGAGACCCTCTGGCCGGGATTGCGCGTCGGCGGGCGCGTGAACGTGGGGGCGACGACGGTCGAGCTCGAGGGCTGGCCGGGCGTCGTGGTCCACAGCTGGGGCGCGCAGCGCGCCGAGCGCTGGATCCGGCTGCACGTCGTCGCGCTCGAGGACCGGCCGGCGGACTGGCTGAACGTCGCGATCGGCCGCGTCCGCCTCGGCCCGGCCACGGCGCCGTGGCTGGCCAACGGCACGGTGAGCCTCGGCGGCGAGCGGCTGCGAATCGGAGCGCTGGCGCGGGCGCGCGTCGACGAGGGTCCGCTGCACCTGGACCTGTCGGTGCAGGGACGCGCCGCGTGCGTGCACGTGACGGTCCACGGCCAGCGCGACCAGACGGTCGTCTGGCGCTACGCGGACCCCGACGGCTCCGAGCACCACGTCTGCAGCTGCGCGGTGGCCGGGCTCGCGGCGGTCGTGCGCCGGCGCGGCAGCGCGCCCGTCACGCTGCGCACCGCCCACGGCGCGGCCTACGAGCTGGGGATGCGCGAGGCGCCCGACGGGCTGACCGTCCAGCGCTTCCCCGATCCCTAGGAGCTCCTGGATCGGGGCTTCCCGGGCCCGCGCCGACGTACCATGCGCGACGCCCATGATGATCGTGATGACCCCCCAGGCGACGCGGGCGCAGATCGACGCAGTCGTCGCCCGCGTCGAGATCACCGGCGTGCACGTGGTGGTGATGCCGGGCGAGCTGACGACCGCCATCGGCGCCATCGGCGATCCGGCCGGCGTTGCCGAGCTGGGGCTGGAGGGCATGAGCGGCGTGGATCGCGTCGTGCCGATCTCGCGGCCGTACAAGCTCGCCTCCAGCGAGCTCAGCCACCACGAGCCCTCGACCTTCGACATCGCGGGACGGACCGTCGGCGGCGGCGCGACCTTCACGCTGATCGCCGGGCCGTGCACGGTCGAGACGCGCGACCAGACGATCGAGGTCGCCCACGCGGTGAAGGCCGGCGGCGCGGCGATGCTGCGCGGGGGCGCGTTCAAGCCCCGGACCTCGCCCTTCGCGTTCAAGGGCCTCGGCGTTCCCGCGCTGGAGATCCTGGCCGAGGCGCGCGCGCAGACCGGCCTGCCGATCGTCACCGAGCTGCTCGACAGCGCTCACGCCGACGTCATCGCCGAGTACGCCGACGTCGTCCAGATCGGCGCGCGGAACATGCAGAACTACGCGCTGCTGGAGGTCGCCGGCCGCCTCGGCAAGCCCGTCCTGCTCAAGCGCGGGCTGTCGTCGTCGCTCGACGAGCTGCTGATGGCGGCCGACTACGTGCTCAAGGAGGGCAACGAGACGGTGATCCTCTGCGAGCGCGGCATCCGCACCTTCGAGACCGCCACGCGCTTCACGCTCGACCTCGGCGCGATCCCGTGGCTGAAGCTCCACACGCACCTGCCGGTGATCGTCGACCCGTCGCATGCCGCCGGCGACCGGCGGCTGGTCGAGCCGCTCTCCCGCGCGGCCGCCGCCGTCGGCGCCGATGGCATCATCGTCGAGGTCCACGAGGACCCCGAGCACGCGCTCTGCGACGGGCCGCAGGCGATGTACGCGTCCTCGTTCGCGACGTACGCCCGGGATGTCGCGGCGCACGCGCAACTGCTGGGCAAGACGCTGGCGTAGGGCCTAGCCTTCCGGCTGCCCATGGGCGATCGCGAGCCGCTGACCAATAGGGTCGTCGAGGCCGTCGAGTCGCGCCTGCGCGACCGCGTGTCGACGAGCATGCTGCGCCGGGCCTATCGCCTCGGCTACCTCGTGCTGCAGCCCTGGTGGTTCGTCACCCGCCCGCACACGCTGGGCGTCAAGGTCGTCGTGCGGTTCGGCGAGCAGGTGCTCGTGGTGCGCCACACCTACGCGCGGCGCGACCAATGGGATCTGCCGGGCGGGTTCCTCCGGCCCGGGGAGGACCCGGAGCTCGCGCTGCGGCGCGAGCTACACGAGGAGCTCGGCATCGTCGCGGTCGCCGTGGCGCTGATCGCCATCGTGCCGTCCCGCGCCAACCGCAAGCGCGAGTGGCTCTTCACCTATGTGGCCGACGTCGGGGGCACCGCGATCGCGCCGTCGGAGGCCGAGATCGCGCAGGCCCGCTGGGTCGCCCGCGACGCGCTGCCGCCGGGCACGAACCGCTTCGGGCGGCGGATGATCGCCCGGGCCTACTGGGAGCTCTGGGAGGACGCGGAGGAGCGGCCGGCGCTGTGACGTTGGCCGCGGCGGCACCCGCGCACCGCTTTATGGTGGGCCATGGCTCGCTCGCCGCTGCTCGATGGCCTCCAGGACGCCGCCGCCCGTGCGGCGGCCGACGACGAGGGAACGACGCGACGCCGCTTCCTGGCGCGTACCGGCACGCTGGCGGCCGGAGCGGCGGTGACCAGCTGGCCGGTGCGGCCGGCGTTCGCTGCCTCCCAACAGCCGCGGATCGTGGTCGTCGGCGCGGGGCTGGCCGGGCTGACGGCCACCTACCGCCTGCAGCAGGCCGGCTACCAGCCGCAGCTGCACGAGGCGTCGACGCGCGCCGGCGGCCGGTGCTGGACGATCCGCGGAACATTCGCCGACGGTCAGATCGCCGAGCATGGGGGCGAGCTGATCGACAGCAACCACATCGCCATGAAGCAGCTCGTCAGCGAGCTCGGTTTCCAGCTCGACAACCTCTTCCAGGCCGAGCAGGCGGGCACCGATCCGGTGACCTACTTCGACGGGCGCCCGTACACGTGGGACGACGCGACGAACGACCTCAAGGGGATCTGGCAGCAGATCCACAGCGACGTGTCGGCCGCCTCCTACCCGACGACCTACCACTCCTCGACCCAGCGCGGCCGGGAGCTGGACGCGATGAGCGTCGCCCAGTGGATCGCCAACTACGTGCCCGGCGGCGCCGCGTCGAACCTCGGGCAACTTCTCGACGTGGCCTACAACATCGAGTACGGCGCCGAGACCTCGGATCAGGCGTCGCTGAACATGCTCTACCTCCTGGGCTACGCCGGTCAGGGCAACCTGCGGATCTTCGGCAAGTCCAACGAGAAGTTCCACGTGCGCGGTGGCAACGACCAGGTGAGCACGGCGCTGGCGGCGGGGATCGGCAGCGCGCTGCGCTACGGCTCCCAGCTCGTCGCGGTGGCCACCAACGCCGACGGCACGCAGACGCTGAGCTTCCGGCAGGGCACCAAGACCGTCTCGGTCGTGGCCGACCGCGCGATCCTCGCGCTGCCGTTCTCGATGCTGCGCTCGGTGGACCTCACCAAGGCGGCTTTCGGCACGGAGAAGCGGTGGGCGATCGCCGAGCTCGGCATGGGCACCAACTCGAAGCTCAACCTCGGGTTCTCCCGGCGCCACTGGCAGACGCTGGGCAACAACGGCGACACCTACGCCGACACCGGCTACCAGGCCACGTGGGAGGTCAGCCGCGCGCAGCCCGGCACGTCGGGGATCCTGGTGGACTACACCGGCGGACGGATCGGCACCACCTTCGGCTCAGGCACGCCGCAGGACCTCGCCAAGCGCTTCCTCGGCCAGATCGAGCCCGTCCTGCCGGGCATCACCGCCGCGTGGGACGGCCGCGCCACGGTGGACGCGTGGCCCACGTATCCGTGGACGAAGGGGTCGTACTCGTACTTCAAGGTGGGGCAGTACACCCGCTTCTCGGGGGCCGAGGCGGAGGTCGCGGGCGCCTGCCACTTCGCGGGCGAGCACACCTCCCAGGACTTCCAGGGTTACCTCAACGGCGCGGTGGAGAGCGGTCAGCGTGCCGCGAGCGAAGTGCTCGCGGCCCTGAAGAAGTAGGGTTCCGGTTGGGAATAGCCCGATCGGGCTAGTACCCTTCCGTCTCAAGGCCCCGTGGTGTGCGACCGCCGGGGGATAAACCTGCCCGTGGTGTGCGACCGCCGGGCTTCATCTCCGAGAGGATCATTCTCAATGCCCGAAGCCGTCATCGTCGACGCCATCCGGACGCCCGTCGGCCGAGCCTTCAAGGGCTCGCTCGCCACGCTGCGCCCCGATGAGACCCTCGCGTTCGTGGTGGACCAGCTGCTGGAGCGCAACCCCGACGTGGATCCGAGCACCATCGAGGAGCTCGTGGCCGGCTGCGGCATGCAGCAGGGTTTGCAGGCCAACAACATCGCCCGCATCGCCGTGCTGCTGTCCGACAAGCTGACGCAGAGCACCAACGGCTCGACCATCTCGCGCTACTGCGCGTCCGGCCTCGACGCCATCCGGTCCGCCGCCAACTCCGTCGCCGCGGGCCAGGGCGACATCTACCTCGCCGGCGGCGTCGAGTTCGTCTCGCGCTACAACGCCAGCGCGGAGGCCGCCCACCCCGAGGACCAGAACGAGCAGCTGCAGGGCAACGACGGTCGCCCCAACGCCTACATCGCGATGGGCCTCACCGCCGAGAACGTCGCCGAGCGCTACGGCGTCTCGCGCGAGGACCAGGACCGCTACGCCCAGCGCTCGCAGGAGCGCGCCGTGGCCGCCCAGGAGGCCGGTGTCTTCGATCGCGAGATCGTGCCGGTCACGCTGGCCGACGGCACCGTCGTCTCCAAGGACGACGGTCCGCGCGCCTCCTCGACCTACGAGAAGCTCGCCACGCTGGAGCCGGCCTTCAAGCCGGGCGGCACCGTGACGGCCGGCAACTCGTGTCCGCTCAACGACGGCGCGGCCGCCGCGCTGATCATGAGCGCCGAGAAGGCCGCCGAGCTCGGCCTCAAGCCGCGCGCCCGCATCATCACCGCCGCCACGTGGGGCAACGAGCCCGAGTACATGGGCGTCGCGCCGATCGGGGCCATCAAGAAGGCGCTGGACCGCGCCGGCATGTCGGCCTCCGACATCGACATCACCGAGCTCAACGAGGCGTTCGCGGCGCAGGTGCTGCCGATCGCGTCGGAGGTCGGCATCGATCTCGACACGCTGAACCCGCACGGCGGGGCGATCGCGCTCGGGCACCCGTTCGGCATGACCGGCGTGCGCATCATGACCACGCTGCTCAACGACCTCGAGACGCTCGACAAGACCGTCGGCCTCGAGACGATGTGCGTCGCCCAGGGCCAGGGCGAGGCCATGATCATCGAGCGCCTCAACTAGACGCTCGGCATTGCCATGATGTTGGTCCGGAGGCCCGCCACCGCGCGGGCCTCCGGCGTTCTCTGGCAGGATCCGCGCACATGACCTACGCCTTGCCGGAGATCGACGACCGCTTCCTGATCGATGCGCCGCTCGTGGTGCCGGCGATCGTCGAGCTGGCCGCGACGCCCGAGCAGGTCTGGGAGGCGCTGGGCAGCGACGCGATGTGGTCCTGGGTGCCGATCATCGACCAGCTCGAGTGGATCACCCCGCGCCCGCAGGCCCCCGGCGCCATCCGCCGGCTGCGGCTGCTGAAGGCCGTGACCATCGAGGAGCAGTTCTACCGCTGGGAGGCGCCGCACCGCGCGACGTTCCGCGTGACCCAGCAGAGCCGCCGCCTCTTCGACGGGCTCGCCGAGGACTTCCTCGTCGAGGCGACGCCGGGCGGCTCGCGCCTGACCTGGACGATGGCCGTCGCGCCGCGCAGGCTGCCCGCCGGCGCGGCCAGGCTCGTCCCGGCGCTCGTCAAGGGCAACGCCGCCGCGATCGGCGGCATCCGCAAGATCCTGCCGCGCTGACCGGGAAGGATCCGCCGCGGGCGGTGTCCGACCGAACATGAGCGCGCTCGCGGTCCGGAGGATCGCCACCGCCGTCGCGGTCTCGGCGGCGATCCTGGCCGTGCCCGGCGTCGCGCGAGCCGCCGACCATCCCGTCTCCTTCCCGACCGGCGCTGCGGCCGCGCCGTACTCCCCCGACGCCGTCGAGGCGAGCCCGGGCGACACGGTGACCTTCAGCGGCGCCTTCGCGTTGCACCCGCTGGTGTGGAACACGGGCGACTTCGCGACGCAGTCGTCGGGGACCACCGCCCAGTTCACGTTCGCCAAGGGGGGCCTCTACGCGTTTCATTGCCAGATCCACGCGTCGATGACCGGCAGCGTCCACGTCGCCGGCAACGCGTTCGCCACCCCGGACTTCGGCTGGGCACCGGTGACGCCTCAGGCCGGCCAGGCGGTGGCCTTCTCGGCGGCGGGCTTCGCAGATCCGGACGGGACGGTCGTCCGCTACGAGTGGGACCTCGATGGCAACGGGAGCTTCGAGAGCACGGGCGCGCAGACGTCGCACACCTATCCGGCGGCCGGGGCCGTGACCGTCGCGCTGCGTTACGTCGACGATGGCCACGAGACCTCGCCGGCGACGGCGCACGTGGTGAGCGTCGCGTCCGGACCGGCGGGCGGCGGTGGCGGCGGAGGCGGCACGGGCCTCCCGCCGGGGCCCGGCGGGGCCGGCGCGGGCACCGGCACCGGCACCACGCCGGCCGCCCCCGGTCGCCCGGGCGCCGGCTCGACGACCATGCCCAGCGGCCCCGCGGGCTCGGCGCCCACGGGCAGCGGCACCGCGCGTCCGGGGCTCCGCGTCACCGCACGGTCGGTGGCCTTCCGGCGCGGGCTGGCCACCGTCGCGCTGTCGGTCACCGAGCCCGCGACGGCGCGCCTCACGCTGCGCCGCAGCACGACGGTGCTGGCACGCGGCACGGGCAGCGTCCGGCCCGGCGCCGCCCGCGTGCCGCTGAAGCTCACCGCAGCGGGTGCGCGGCAGCTCCGTCGCGCGCACACCCTGCGCGCGACGCTCACCACCGTCGTGCGCGACCGGGCCGGCGCGACCGCCACGGTCAAGCGCACGCTGACGGTGCGGCTGCGCGGCTGACCGGCACGCGGCAACGCCGACACGCCCGCTCAGCGCGGCGCCATCCGGATCGCGCCGTCGAGGCGGATCGTCTCGCCGTTGAGCATGGGGTTGATCACGATCTGCTCGGCCAGCAGCGCGTACTCGGGCGGCCGCCCGAGGCGGGGCGGGAAGGGGATGGTCTTGCCCAGCGACTCGCGGGCCTCCTCGGGGAGCGCGGCGAGCAGCTGCGTGTCGAAGAGTCCCGGCGCGATCGTGTTGACGCGGATGCCGTACTGCGACAGGTCGCGGGCGACCGGCAGCGTCATGCCGACCACGCCGGCCTTGGACGCCGAGTAGGCGACCTGGCCGATCTGCCCGTCGTAGGCGGCGACCGACGCCGTGTTGACCAGCACGCCCCGCTCCCCGTCGGCGTTGGGCTCGTTGCCGATCATCTTGGCGCTCGCGAGGCGCAGCACGTTGAAGGTGCCGATGAGGTTGATCGCGATGATCACCTCGAACGGCGCCAGCGGATGCGGGCCCTTGGAGTTGGCCGTCTTCTGCGCCCAGCCGGTGCCCGCGCACGTGATGGCGATCCGCAGGCCGCCGTCGGCCTCGGCGGCGGCGTCGACCGCGGCCTGGACCTGGTCCTCCTCGCGGACGTCGACGGCGACGAAGCCGGCGCCCAGCTCGTCGGCGAGCGCCTGGCCCCTCTCGGCGTTGACGTCGGCGATCGTCAGGACCGCTCCCTGCTCGGCGAGCCGCCGGGCGGTCGCCTCGCCCAGCCCGGACGCCCCGCCGACGACCAATGCACCACTTCCGGAGATCTCCATGCGCGGAAACCTATCGCCGCCCGGCCGGCGGGCATGAGCTCGTCGGCCGGGCGGCTGGGGCCGCGCGGGCGGGGGGTCAGGCGCCCGAGCCCGACGAGCGGCCGGAGCCTGACGCGTCGTCGGACGCCGCGGTGAGCGAGATGCCCAATGCCGTCGCGAGCGGGTCGGCAGCGGCGACCATCTTGAAGACGCCGACGTTGGGGCCGACGGCCGTCAGGACGCCCGTGATCTCGTCGACCGAGGCGCCGGCGTCCAGCGCCGCGGTGACGTGCAGCACGTAGGACGAGTCGTCGCCACCGCCGGCGATCAGCGCGGCGAGGTTGCACATGGCGAACGTCTTGGCGTCGAGGTCGGAGGCGTCGACCGCCTCGGCGATGCGGATGGTCAGGAGATCGGCGATCGAGTTGTCGTCGTTGTCGGCGATGTGCTGCAGCGTGTCGCGCTGCTCGTCGGTGGTCCGTGGGGCGTTGCGGGCCATGGCCATGCTCCTCGAGAAGTGGGGTGAGCGGTTCGCGCCGACCGTCGACGGCTCGGCGCTCGCCCTTCCGGTAGGCCGGTCCCCCTTGGACGCCAGGGCGCCGAAAGCGGCGCGTCAGGAGGTCGGCGTCGGAGCCCGCACGACCCCGTCCTTGCCTGCCGCCTTGCTGCCGCGCAACGCCTGGTCGGCGCGCTCCAGCAGCTCGGCCGGCCCCTCCGGCTCGACCCACTCCGCGACGCCGCAGGACACCGTGATGCCCTCGTGCCCGCCGTCGGGCCGGGCGATGTGGATCTCGCGCAGCACCCGCAGCGCGCGCGAGGCGGCGATGTCGGCCCGCGGCCCGCGCACGTTGGGCAGGATGACCACGAACTCGTCGCCGCCGTAGCGGGCGACCTGGTCGAAGCTGCGGTACTCGGCCCGCAGCGCCTCGGCCACGTGGCGCAGCAGCGCGTCGCCGGTCGGGTGCCCGTAGACGTCGTTGACGCGCTTGAAGTTGTCGAGGTCCATGATCGTCACCGCCAGCGGCGTGCCCTGGCGCCGGGCGCGGGCGATCTCCTCCGACAGCCGCTCCCGCATCGCCCCGTGGTTCAGGCAGCCGGTCAGCGGGTCGATCGCCGCGGCCAGGCGGGCGTCGCGCAGCGCGATCGCGGTGCCGGCCAGGTCGGCCAGGGCGCTGGCGCTGTGCAGCGCCGCCTCGGTCCACTTGCGCGGCTCGCGCGCGCCGAGCACGACGACCGCGCGCACGGTGTCGCCGGCGCGCAGCGGCAGCACGGCGGCGGTGGCGAGGCCGTAGGTGCGCACGAGCTCGGGCGGCAGCGTGCCGTCGACGAGCGCGTCGGGCACGGTGACCGGACGGCCGGAGTCCGCGACCCAGCGCAGCGCGTCGAGCGCGCCCGGCCGCGGCAGGACGTACTCGGCGCAGCCGGCGTCGCGCAGCGAGACGACGCCGTAGGCCGGGTGGCCGGACGAGAGCACGATGACGTGCGCCTGGTCGACGCCGAGCACCGCGACGAGCTCCTCGCCCAGCGCGCGCTGAACCGCAGGCAGGCCGGCGTCTCGCTGGGCGAGGCGCGCCAGCCGCTCGACGCTCTGGAGGAGCCGCTGCATCCGAAAGGTTCTCTTTGCCCCTTGTCGCTCGCGGCGGACGGCCAGGTCATCCGTGCCTGGGTGCCGCGGGCTGGTGAGACGAAGAGTCTAGAAGTAGAGCTTCGCGGCGGGAAGGGGAGATTCCCGCACCTTCAGTTAGGTTTTGCGCGCGAGGTTCAGTGCAAAGAGCCCGTCGGCGTCGAGCAACCGGTCCTCCAGCACCATCCCGGCCGCGGCGAGGTCGCCCTGGATGCGCTCGCGCGTGAACTTCGCGCTGATCTCGGTGCGCAGCTCCTCGCCGGCCGCGAAGGTCAGCTGCAGGTCGAGCTTGCGCACGTGCACGCGCTGCGGGCGCTGGGCGCGCAGCCGCATCTCGATCCACTCGCGGTCGCGATCGAAGAACGCGACGTGATCGAAGGAGGTGGGCACGAAGTCGGCGTCCAGTTCGCGGTTGAGGACGTGCAGCACGTTGCGGTTGAACTCGGCCGTGACGCCCGCGGCGTCGTCGTAGGCGGCCTCGAGTGTCGCGACGTCCTTCACCAGATCGGTTCCCAGGAGCAGATAGCCGTCCTCACCGAGCAGCTGTGCCAGCGATCGGAGGAAGCGGCGACGGCTGCCCGGCGTGAAGTTCCCCAGCGTGCCGCCGAGGAACGCGACGATCCGCGGGCGGCCGGGGACCGGCGGCGGGACGCGGTCCAGGTGGCGCTCGAAGTCGCCGACGATGCCGTGCACGCGCAGGCCGGGGAACTCCCCGACCAGCTCGTGCGCCGACGCGCGCACCATGCCCTCCGTCACGTCGATCGGCACGTAGCGGTCCAGCGTCCCCGCCTCGTCCATCGCGGCCAGCAGCAGGCGCGTCTTGGCCGCGGTGCCCGAGCCGAGCTCCACGAGCTCCGCCGCGCCGGTCATGGCCACGATCTCGGCGCTGCGGGTCGCCAGGATCGACCGCTCGCTGCGCGTGGGGTAGTACTCGGGCTGCTCGCAGATCTGGTCGAACAGGTCGGCGCCGCGCGCGTCGTAGAAGTGCTTGGGCGGCAGCTCCTTGAACGGGCGGGTGAGCCCGTCGAGGACGTCGTCGGCCAGCGTGCGATGCTCGCCGCCGCCGAGGTGGGACTCGACGATGACGCGGGACCGGGCGGAGGGGGCCAGCACGGGCTCCATCAGGACTGCTCCTCGGATTCGGGATCGCGGGCCAGCCGCACGCCGGCGAAGATCTGCCGGCGCTCGGGGAGGTCCCAGTTGCGGAACGTGGTCGTGGCGACGCGGCGGGCGGTGGCCCACGAGCCGCCGCGCAGGACGCGGTGGGCGTCGCCGAAGAAGACCTCGGAGTACTCGCGGTACGGGTGCGCGCGAAAGCCGGGGTACCCGCCGAACGTGCTGGCGGTCCACTCCCAGATCATCCCGACGCCGTCGAGGCGGCCGGCGGCCTTCTCCCACTCGGCCTCGGTGGGGAGCCGTGCTCCGCACCACCGCGCCAAGGCCTCTGCCTCGAACCAGGAAAGGTGGCAGGCGGGCGCGTCGGCAGCCCCGTCCACCACGGATGCGTGGTGGGTGATGTCGTACTCCTCCTTCCACGCCCAGCCCTCGGCCGACCACCACTCGCGACGCACGTACCCGCCGCCCTCGACGAACGCCAGCCAGGTGGCGTTGGTCACGGGCCGGCGCGCGATCGCGTAGGCCGGGACGTGGACCGCGTGCCGCGGACGCTCGTTGTCGTACGCGAAGCCGTCGTCGGGCGCGCCGAGCGCGTGGGTCCCGGCGGGGACGCGGAGCCACTCGTCGGGCCCGCGGAGCGGCGGCAGGTCCGGCTCGCCGGCCGGCAACAGGCCGGCGATGGCCATGGCCTGGCGCATCGTCTCGGTGTGCTGCAGCTCGTGGCGCAGGACCATCTCGTGGATGGTGGGGTCGACGCCGTGGCGTTCGATCGCCGCCAGCGTGCGCTCCCGCACGGCGTCCAGGTAGGCCACCGCCTCGGCATGGCGGAGGATCTCCAGGTCGCCGCGCACGGCGCGCGGCGTCTCGAACGCGTCGTAGAGCGCCGCCAGGTCGGGGCGCAGCAGCTCCATCCCCGCGTGGCGATGCGCCAGCCACAGGTCCTCGTAGGCCGCGATGTGCCCGAGGTCCCAGACCAGCGGGCTCATGATCGGCGCGATCTGCCGCTCGAGGTCGGCAGTGGGCAGATGGGCGACGAGGGCGAGGGTGCGCTGCCGCGCGGCGGCGAGATCCTCGACCAGGGTGGCGGTGTCGGTGACCGTCATCGGTGCTCACGGAGTCTCCCCGTGACCGACCACGTTACACACCCGGACTCGCGGGCTCGGCGCGTCACCCCCAGGTCGCCGGATGCGGGGCTCCGGGGGCCGCGTCGTCGACGACGACGACCTCCAGCAGGCGCGGGCCGTGGACGCCCTCGACGCGGTCCAGCTCGATGTCGGAGGTGGCCGACGGGCCGGAGATGAGCGTCAGCGGCCGCCGCGTCGCCGCCACCGAGCGGCGCATCTCCACGACCGCGCCGACCACGCCGGCGACGACCTGCGACGCGCGCACGACGCAGACGTGGACGTCGGGGAGCAGCGTCAGCGCCCGCGGGCCCTGGCCCGGACCGGCGTCGAGGATGATCGTGCCGGTCTCGGCGATCGCCGCCGCCGAGGTCGTCACGACGCCGTCCAGCCGCGCCAGCGCGCGCGGGTCGGGCAGCGTGTCGGCGGGTGCCTCGTCGAGCGTGACGGTGGCCGGGCGCCAGGCGGCGGGGAAGCCGGCGGGCACCGCCACCTCGCGCGCGCCGTGGCGCTCCAGCGCCGTCTCGATCGCGGTGCGGACGACGTCGGGGTCGGCGCCGTCGACGCGCACCACCGTCGCGCGGTAGTCCGCGACGCGCTGCATGAAGAGGGCGACCAGGTCAGTCCCGGGCACTCCTGCGCGCAGCGCGCCCGCCCGATGCTCGGGCACGTCGGGGCGGTCGCTCAGCGCCGCACGGATGCGGCCGAGGATCACGTCGCGGGCGTCGCTCATGCGCGGTGCTCCCGCCACCAGTCGCGGAAGCTCTGCTCGGGCGGCGCCGGCAGGTCCCGCACGGCGGTCCAGCCCTTCAGCGGACCGGGCAGGCGCGCCTCGATGCGGCCGTCGTGCGACAGCGGGCGTCCACCGAGGCGGGCGATCTTCTGCGCCGCCTCGTAGCGGCGCCGGTGGGCGAACACGCGCGCCAGCGCCTCCATGGCGATGCCCTCGCCGCGCGGCCCGCCACGCTCGCGGATCACGCGGCCGCGCAGGTGCACGAGCAGGCTGGGGATGTCGATCTTGACCGGGCAGGCGTCGAAGCACGCGCCGCACAGCGAGCTGGCCCACGGCAGGTCGGCGCCCTCCTGAAGGCCCGACAGCTGCGGGGTGAGGATCGCGCCGATCGGGCCGGGGTAGGTCGAGTTGTAGGCGTGGCCGCCGGTGCGCTCGAAGACGGGGCAGACGTTCAGGCAGGCCGAGCACCGGATGCAGTGCAGCGCGTCGCGCCCGACCGGGTCGGCGAGCGTGAGGGTGCGCCCGGCGTCCAGCAGCACGAGGTGGAAGTCCTGCGGCCCGTCGCCCGGCGTCACGCCGGTCCACAGCGAGGTGTAGGGGTTCATCCGCTCGCCGGTCGACGAGCGGGGCAGCAGCTCGAGCATCACGCCGAGGTCCTCGAAGCGCGGCAGCACCTTCTCGATGCCCATGACCGTGATGAGCGTCTCGGGCAGCGTGGTGCACATGCGCCCGTTGCCCTCGGACTCCACGACGCCGACGGTGCCGGTCTCGGCCACCGCGAAGTTCGCGCCGCTGACGCCGACCTTGACCGACAGGAACTGCTGGCGGAGGTGGCGGCGGGCGGCCTCGGCCAGCGCGGCCGGGTCGTCGGAGACGTCCTGGGCGCCGGGCAGCCTGGCGCGGAACAGGTCGCGGATCTCGGAGCGGTTGCGGTGGATCGCGGGCACGAGGATGTGCGACGGACGGTCGTGGTCGGCGAGCTGGACGATGAGCTCGGCCAGATCGGTCTCGTGCGCCGTGATCCCGGCCAGCGCCAGCGCGTCGTTGAGGCCGATCTCGTCGGTGGCCATCGACTTGACCTTGATGACCTCGTGGCTGCCGGTCGCGCGCACCAGGCGGGTGACGATCGCGTTGGCCTCGGCTGCGTCGCGCGCCCAGTGGACCGTGCCGCCCGCCGCGACGACCTGCGCCTCGAGCCGCTCGAGGTGCACGTCGAGCTGCGCCATCGCCTGCCGCTTGATCCGGCGGCCGGCCTCGCGCAGCTCCTCCCACTCGGGGACCTCGGCCACGACCGCCTCGCGCTTGGCGCGGATCGTCGTGGTGGCCTTGCGCAGGTTGCGCCGCAGCTGCGGGTTGCGCAGCTCGACCTTCGCCGCCTGCGTGAACCCATCGGGCGCGGCCATCAGGCGGCCGCGGGTTCGGTCGAGTTGAGGATCTCGACGAGGTGCAGCGGGCGCGTGCCCGCCCGGATGCGGCTGAGCCCGCCGCCGATGTGCAGGAGGCAGGAGTTGTCCAGCGCCGAGCAGACCTCGGCGCCGGTGCGCTGCACGCACGCCAGCTTGTCGGCGAGCATCGCCGCCGACGTCTCGGCGTTCTTGACGGCGAACGTGCCGCCGAAGCCGCAGCAGGTCGTCGCTTCGGGCAGCTCGACCAGCTCGAGGCCGCGCACGTGGCGCAGCAGCCGCAGGGGCGCGTCGCCGACGCGCTCGAGTCGCAGCGAGTGGCATGTCGGGTGGTAGGTGACCCGGTGGGGGAAGTAGGCGCCGACGTCCTCGACGCCGAGCACGCCCGTCAAAAACAGCGACAGCTCGTGCACGCGCGGCGCGATCGCGCGCACCTGCTCCAGCAGCGCGGCGTCGCCGGCCTCCTGCGCCAGGCGCTCGTACTGCTCGTGCACCATCGCCGCGCACGAGCCCGACGGGCAGACGATCGCCTCGTAGCGGGGGTCCGAGAACGCCTTGACGAAGCGGCGCAGCAGCGGCACCGCCAGGTCGCCGTACCCGGCGTTGGCGTGCACCTGGCCGCAGCAGGTCTGCTCGAGCGGGAAGTGCACCGTGCACCCCAGCCGCTCGAGCAGCTCGACGGTCGCCCGGCCCGTCTGCGGGAACAGCGTGTCGTTCACGCAGGTGACGAAGAGGGCGATCTCCATGTCAGCGAGAGTAGGCCGCGGCGACCCCGCCGTCGACGTTGAGCACGTTGCCCGTGCTCTTGCCCGACCGTCGGACCGACGCGAAGTGCAGCGCCGCCTGCGCGATGTCCTCCGGGAGCACGTGCACCTTCAGCGTGTTGCGCCGGCGGTAGTGCTCCTCGAGCTCGTCGGGCGCGATGCCGTAGGCGGCCGCGCGCTCCTTGCGCCACGTCGAGTCCGGACCCCAGATGCGCGAGCCCGACAGCACGGCATCGGGGTTGACCGTGTTGACGCGGATGCCGGCGGCGCCGCCCTCCTCGGCCAGGCACCGCGCGAGGTGCAGCTCGGCGGCCTTGGCCGACGAGTAGGCCGAGGCGTTCTTGCCCGCCACCAACGCGTTCTTGGAGGCCACGAAGATCACCGCGCCGCCGGTGTCCTGGGCGCGCAGGACCCTGAACGCCTCGCGGGCGACCAGGAAGTAGCCGGTGCCCAGGATGCGGTGGTTGCGCTCCCACTCCTCGAGCGTGGTGTCCTCGATCGCCGAGCTCGACGCGATGCCGGCGTTGGAGACGACGATGTCGACGCCGCCGAAGCGCCCGACGGCGGCGGCGTAGGCCGCAGCCACCGAGTCCTCGGAGGTGACGTCGCCACCGACCGCCAGGCCGTCGGCGCCCAGGCCGGCCAGCGCCGCGGCGGTGCCGTCGGCGTCGAGGTCGAAGCCCACGACGCAGGCGCCTGCCGCCGACAGCCGGTCGGCGATCGCCTGGCCGATGCCGCCCGCGGCACCGGTGATCAAGGCGACCTGGCCCTGCAGCTCGCCGGGCTTGGGGGCCAGCGAGAGCTTGTAGAGCTCCAGCGGCCAGTACTCGACCGCGAAGCTCTCCTCGTCGCTCAGGGAGACGAAGCGGCCCAGCGCCTCGGCGCCGGCCATGACGTCGATCGCGCGGTGGTACAGGTCGCGCGACAGGCCGGAGGCCTTGGTCGTGGTGCCGACCGAGACCAGTCCGACGTGCTGGACGATCACGACGCGGGCGTCGGGGTCGGCCGGCACGGTGGTCTCGTCGCCGAAGCGCTCCACGTAGGCGCGGTAGTCGGTCCGGTAGGCCGCGGCGGCCTCGCGGATGCGGACGACGAGGGCGTCGGTGTCGTCGGTGGCGGGGTCGTAGGACACCCACATCGGCACGCGCTTGGTGTGCACGAGGTGGTCGGGGCACGCGGCGCCGACGGTGACCAGGCGGGCGGCGTCCTGCGAGGACGCGAACTCCACCGCGCGCGGAGACGTGTCGACGGTGAGCAGCTTGTGGCGCTCAGACGACACCGCGCCGCGCAAAGCGGGCAGCACCGCGGCGAGGACGGCATCGCGCTGCTCGTCGGAGAACGCCGCCGCCGCCGGCAGCGGGCCGCCGAAGCGCGCCGTGCCGGCCGTCTTGTCGTTGACCCACGCGACGGCCTTGTCGATGACCTGGATGGTGGTGCGGTAGGCCTCCTCGGCCGTGTCGCCCCAGCAGACCAGGCCGTGCTTGGCGAGCACGACGAGCCGCAGCGCCGGGTTCGCCCGGACGGCCTCGCCGACCTGCTTGGACAGCGTGAAGCCCGGACGGATGTAGGGGATCCACGCCGCCTCGTCGCCGAAGCACTCCGCGACGAACCGCTCGCCGTCGGCGGTGCCGGCCAGGACGTTGATCCCGTCGGGGTGGGTGTGGTGGACGTGCGCGGCCGGGATGAACGCGTGCAGCAGCGTCTCGATCGAGCTGCGCGGCATCGCTGGGTCGACCATGCACTTGGCGAGGTGGGCGACCATCTGGTCGTCGGGCATCTCGTCGCGCTCGATCAGCGGCTCCATCTCCTCCATGCGCAGCCCGGTGAAGTGCTCGGGGCCCATGGTGGCCAGGTCGCTGCCGGACCCCTTGACCCACATCACGCGCACCTCGCGGCCGACGTGGTCGCGGATCGTGCCCTTGGCCGACGTGTTGCCGCCGCCGAAGTTCGCGACGCGGCGGTCGGCGCCGAAGAGGTTGGAGGCCAGGACGAGCTGGTCCAGCGCGGAGCCGCCGGCCGCGGCGTGGTCGGCGGGCCAGCGGTCCGGGACGGCCTCGACGATCGGGTCCGACACGGCGCTCATCGGCCCCACCCGCCGGCCACGGAGGCGGTGGATTCCCCACCGGTGCCGAGACCGGAGGGTCGCCCGCCGGCCACGGAGGCGGTGGCTCCTCGCTCGCCGACGATGCGCTCCACGTAGCCGCCGCTGCGCAGCGCCGACACCGGGTCGGCGGCGGCGCCGCGCTCCTCGCGCACCTTGGCGCAGAGCGGGCGCACGTCGGTGCGGTAGGCGTCCAGCAGCGCGGTGTGCGCGCCGAGGACGTCGCCGCGCTCCTGCGCCTGGCGCAGCGCGTCGCGGTCGACGATCAAAGCCTTCACGTAGGCCTCCTGGAGGTTGACGACGCTCAACACCATGGCCTCGACCTTCGCCTCGACGTTGTGCGCCTGGTCGATGGTCAGTCGCGGGAGGGGGCCGTCGCCGGCCTCCAGCTCGCAGAAGATGAGGAACAGCTCGAACGGGTTGACGGAGCCGACGATCAGGTCGTCGTCGGCGTACTTGCGGTTGTTGAAGTGGAAGCCGCCGAGCCGGCCTTCGTCGGCGAGGATCGCGGTGATCTGCTCCACGTTGGTGCCCTGGGCGTGATGGCCCAGGTCGACGAGGACCCTGGCGCGCTCGCCGAGCTTCTGGCAGACCAGCAGCGAGGAGCCCCAGTCGGCCAGGTCGGTCGCGTAGAAGGCGGGCTCGAAGAGCTTGTACTCCACCAGAAGCTCCTGCTCGGCCGGCAGCTCGGCGTAGACGCGGCCGAGCCCCTCGAGCAGCCGGTGGCGGCGCGCGCGCAGGTCGTCCTGGCCGGGGTAGTTGGTGCCGTCGGCGAACCACAGCGACTGCGCGGTGGCGCCCAGCTCGGTGGCGATGCCCAGGCACTCCAGCAGGTGGGCCAGCGCCTTCTCGCGCACGGCGGCGTCGGGATGGGTGATCGAGCCGAGCTTGTAGTCGGCGTCCTGGAACAGGTTGGGGTTGACGGCGCCGACGCGCAGGCCGGCGCCCTCGATGTGGGCGCGCAGCGCGGCGAGGTCGTCGACCTCGTCCCAGGGGAAGTGCAGCGCGACCGAGCCGGCGGTGCCCGTGAGGCGGTGCACCTCGGCGGCGTCGTCGACGCGCTCGAACACGTCGCGCGGGCGGCCGGGCTGCTGGAAGGTGGCGAAGCGCGTGCCGGAGTCGCCGTAGCCCCAGGACGGCGTCTCGATGACGAGGTCGGCCAGGGCGCGCTCGACGCGCGCGACGTCGGTGCCGGCCTCGGCCAGGCGGGTGCTGAGGAGGTCGTAGTCGGGTGTCGGGGTCGGTGTCACGGTGGTCGGATCTCCTTGGGGAGGGGCGGATCAGGCAGGGGCGGGCGCCACGGTGCCGGTGGCGTCCAGGAAGCGGTGGAAGGTGGCGTCGGCCGCCGCGCGGTCGGGAGACGGCTCGTAGACCACGGCGTCGGCGGAGGCCGCGGCGACGGCGCGGATGTCGGCCAGCGAGCCGAGCTCGCCGGCGGCGCGCGCCTGCACGAGCAGGTTGCCCATGGCGGTGGCCTCGACCGGACCGGCGAGCACCTCGCAGCCGGTGAGGTCGGCGGTGCGCTGGCAGAGCAGCCCGACGCGCACGCCGCCGCCGATCACGTGGATGCGGCGGACGTCGCGGCCGCTGGCCTGCTGCAGCAGGTCGAGCACGAGCCGGTACTTGCAGGCCAGCGACTCGATGATCGCGCGGACGGTCGCGCCCGGCCCGGCCGGGGCGGCCTGTCCGGACGCCGTGCATGCGGCGGCGATGCGCGCGGGCATGTCGCCCGGCGGCAGGAAGGCGGGGTCGTCGGGGTCGAACAGCGGCCCGTCGGCGGGCGCGGCGGCGGCCGCGGCGAACAGCTCGGCGTGGCCGAGGTCCCAGGTGCGCGCGCACTCCTGCTCCAGCCAGAGCCCCATGACGTTCTTCAGCAGCCGCGTCGTGCCGTCGATGCCGCGCTCGTTGGTGAGGTTGGCCGCCCGGGCGACGTCGGTCAGGACCGGCGCTGCGAGCTCGATGCCCAGCAGCGACCACGTGCCGGAGCTGAGGATCGCGGCATGCTCGTCGGCCACCGGCGCGGCGACGAACGCCGAGGCGGTGTCGTGGCTGGCCACGGCGAAGACCGGGACGTCGCCGAGGTCGTGATGGGCGAGGACCGGCCCGAGCAGCGTGCCCGGCTCGACGAGCGGGCCGAACAGCGTGGCCGGGAGGCCCAGGCCGGCGACGAGCTCGTGCGCCCACTCGCCGGTGCGCGCGTCGAGCAGGCCGGTGGTCGAGGCGTTGGTGCGCTCGTTGGCCAGCTCGCCGCTGAGCCACAGCGCGAGCAGGTCTGGCACGAGCCCGAGGCGCGCGGCGCCGGCCAGCGCGGCGGAGTCCTCGTCGGCCAGCAGCTGGAACACGGTGTTGATCGGCAGCGTCTGGATGCCGGTGACGCGGTACTGCTCGGCGGCGCCGACGCGCGCGAACGCGCGCTCGACCATCGGGCCGGAGCGCCCGTCGCGGTAGTGGAACGGCAGGCCGAGCAGGTGGCCGCGCGCGTCGAGCAGGCCGTAGTCGACGCCCCAGGTGTCGACGCCGATCCCGGCCAGCGGGCCGGCGGCGCGCAGCGCGTCGAGGCTCTGGGCGAACAGCGTGAGCAGGTTCCAGTGCAGGCCGCCCGGCAGCCGGACGGGGACGTTGGCAAAGCGCGCCTGCTCCTCGAGCGCCATGCGGCCGCCGTCGAGCCGGCCCGTGAGAACGCGGCCGCTGGAGGCGCCGAAGTCGATCGCCGCGTAGGCGGGCGCCGGGCTAGGCAAGGTGAAACACCTCCTCCAGGCGCACGAAGCTGACCCCGTCCCCGCCCACCCGGGCGTCCCCGGGCAGCGAGAAGAACCCGGCCATGTCGGCCTGCCAGCGGGCGTTGACGTCGGTGACGTCCATCGCGGCCTGGGCCGCGGCGAAGTCCTCGGTCTCCAGGTAGCCGACCAGCAGCCCGTCGTCGCGCAGGAAGAGCGAGTAGTTCGTCCAGCCCGTCTCGCTGAGGGCCGCGAGCATGTCGGGCCAGACCTCGCGGTGGCGGGCCTTGTACTCGTCCAGGCGGTCGGGCCGGACCTGCAGCAGGAAGCAGACGCGCTCCACGCTAGCCCTCCACCGCGGTGAAGGCCAGGCCCAGCAGCGAGGCGACGCGGCGCACCTCGTCGAGGTGGTGGCCGACGCCGAGCGCGACGTGGTGCGTCGGGCCCTCGGCGCACCAGCGCTCCAGCAGCTCGGCGGGACCCAGACCGAAGACCAGGCGGCTGTTGGTGTTGCCGATGCGCATCGTGTCGCCGGGCACCGACTCGCCCTCGGCGGCGATGAGCTTCAACCTGCCGTCGGCGGTCTGGGTGCAGCCGACGATCGTCACGGGGCCGTAGCGGACCTTGAACTCGACGCTCAGGCCCGAGCCCGACTTGCCGTGGTAGAGCTTGAGGTTGCGCAGGGTCGGTTGCCCCTGGGCGATGCCGACGTGGCCGGGCCCGTCGTGGCCCATCAGCGTGAACTGCTCGGCCAGGTCCATGGCGTACCACTCGGTGAACGAGCCTCCGGCGCCGAGGCGGTCGAGGATGACCTGGGCGATGTTCGTCTTCAGGTCGGCCTCGCCGGAGGTGATGATGCCGCGGGCGGTGAGCAGCGAGTTGCCGACGATGACGCCGGCGCCGAGGCGCTCGGCCTCGTTGCCGTCCACGCCGCGGTAGTAGTAGGTGAGGCTGTCGAGCGCGAAGTCGGCGACGAGGCGGTCCAGGCCGACGGCGACGCGGGCCGACCAGTCCAGCTGCTGGTCGTCGATCGGTCCGGCGATGGGGTCAGACGTGGGGTCGGCGAAGGCGAACATGGTGCGGATCTCGGCGAGCTTGGCCGCGACTTCCGCGTCGGTGGCCTGCGCGACGCGGGCGCCGAGGTCGTCGATCTCCAGCACCTCGACGTGGGCGCCGGTCTGCGCGTGCACGGCGGTGAAGTCGGTGTACATGTCCAACATGCCCGGGTAGACGTGGCCCAGGAAGCCGATGCGCGAACGGCGCAGGTCGCGCGCCACCGCCGCGGCGCGGACCCAGGCGGCGATCCTGCCCCACGCGCGGTCGTCGTCGTCGATGAGCCCGGCGACCGTGTCGTAGGGGATCCCGGCACGCGTGCAGGCGCCGGCGATCTCGGGGACGCAGCACGCCGCGCAGTTGGCCAGCCACTCGCCGGTCGACGTGTTCGGGTAGTCGATGCTGGCGGTCGGTTGCAGCCCGAGCAGGACGACCGGCACGCCGGCGGCCTGCAGGACCGGGAGCACGGTGCTCGACGTCGCGTAGGTGACGGCGTGGCAGAGGACCAGGTCGACCTGCGCGGCGGCGAAGCGGTCGCCCGCCTCGCGGGCCGCCTGCGCGCTGTCGACCAGGCCGCCGGAGACGACCTCGGCGCCGAGCTCGCCGACGCGCTCCTCGACCCGGGCCTGGTAGCCGGCGATGCGGTCGCGCAGGCCCTCGAACTGCGGCCAATACGTGTCGAGGCCGATGCCGAAGACGCCGATGCGGGCGCGCGGGGCGGGGCGGTGGGCCATGGCGGGCGCGTCGCCGCGGTCGCGGTCCAGGACGGCGGAGCCGGCATCGGGCGGCTGGTTCACGAGAGCGCTCCTGAGGTGACGGGGAGGAGGACCGACGACGGGTGGTCGGCGTCGTGGAGGATCGTCTGGTGCGCGACGCGACGGCGGGCGGCGCTGCTGGTGGCCAGCACGCCGGCGTGGTTGGGGTGCGCGTCGAAGCGCGGGAAGTTCGAGCTGGACACCTCGACGGCGAGGCGGTGGCCGGGGGCGAGGCGCAGGGCGGTGGACCCGACGAGGATGTCGTAGGGCGCCGGCTCGCCGGGCACGGGCGGCACCTGGCGGTCCAGGCCCTCGCGATAGCGCGCACGCACGATGCCGTCGGTGACGCTCATGGCGCGGCCGTCGGGGTGCACGTCGACCAGCTTGACGGTCCAGTCGGTGTCGGCCGCCGACGTCGCCGCCCACAACCTGGCGTGCACGGTGCCGATCAGCTCCACCGCGGAGGTGAGCGGGTCGCTCGTGTAGACCAGGACGTCGGGGCGCTCCTGCACCGCGCGCTGGTCGGCCGGGCCCGGGATCCCGAGCGCGGGCGGCAGGACGGCGGGGCCGCCGGTGGTCGGGACCGGGTCGGCGGGATCGTAGGTGTAGGTGTCGCTCGGGGCGCCGGCCGGGGGCGCGGCGGCCCGCAGCGCGCCGCCGGGGTGCAGGTGCAGCCGCGTGGGCACCATGCGCGCAGGCGGCCAGGCGTCCTCGTCCTGCCAGGCGTCGGCGCCCATGACGAACAGCCGCACCGGCGCGATCTCGTCCAGGCGGTCGTCCCGCACGGCGTCGACGAAGTCCAGCTGCACGGCGGTCAGGTCCAGCGCGTCCTGCGGGGCGTCGGGGCCGAAGTCGAGCTCGCCGACGCGCGAGCCGGTGACGCCGTGCGCCCACGGACCCACGACCAGCCGCTGGCCCGCGCGGGCCGCGGGCGTCGCAGCGCCGTCGCGCAGCCCGGCGTAGGTCTCCAGCGTGCCCTCGAGGAAGAGGTCGCTCCAGCCGCCGATGTGCAGGCCGCAGACGGCCGTCGCACCCCAGCGCTCGCGCGGGGAGATCGCGCGCCAGAACGCGTCGTCGTCGGGGTGGGCCAGCCAGTCGGCCAGCGGGCCGAAGCGGCCGGCCAGCGTCGCGAGGTCGTGCGCGGCCGGGTCGACGCCGAGCAGATCGCTCGCGACCCAGCTCAGCAGGAAGCTCAGCTGCACCGCGCCGCCGCGGTGGGTCCAGCCGTCGTGGTACTGCGCTGCGGTCTCGATCGTGCTGCAGGCCATCAGGCCGTCGGGCGCGGTGCCGGCGGCCAGCAGCGCCGCAGCGCCGCAGTAGGAGGTCCCGTACGTCGCCACGCGCCCGTCGCACCACGGCTGCTCGCGCAGCCAGGCGATGGCGTCGGCGCCGTCGGCCGGCTCCTGGAAGAAGGGGTCGAACGCGCCGTCGGACGCGCAGCGCCCGCGGACGTCGGCGATGACGACCGACCAGCCGGCGTCCACCGCGCGGGCGGGCTCCAGGCCCTGGTGGTGGATCGCTCCCAGCGACGCGCCCTTGCCGTAGGGCGTGCGCTGCAGCAGCGCCGGTCCGGCGGCGGCCTGCTCGGCCGCCCGCCAGACGTCGGCCCGCAGCGTCGTCCCGTCGGCCATCGGCACCGGGACGTCGCGGTCGATGATGATGGTGTTGGTGTGCATGTACGGCGACCGGGCGGGCGCCGCGTGTGCGACGCCCGCCCGCGACATCAGAAGTCGAACTTGTCGATGTTCTGCGCGTTGAACCGCGTCAGCGGACCGAGGATGACCTCGCCGTCCTTGCCGATGGTGCGGCTGCCGAGCTTGCCGGCCTTGAACGACTCGCCCTCGGCGCCGGTGATCTGGCCCGAGACGAGCGCCGCGGCGGCCATGCCGCCGAGGTAGCCGACGTCGGCCGGGTTCCAGAGGCCGAACTCCTTGACGGTGCCGTCCTTGACGAACTTGCGCATCTGGTTCGGCGTGCCGAGTCCGGTCAGCGCGACCTTGCCCTTCTTGGGGGACTTGGACAGGTACCGGGCCGCGGCCGCGATGCCCACCGTGGTCGGCGAGATGATGCCCTTCAGGTTCGGATAGGCCGACAGCAGGCCCTGGGTCTCCTGGAAGGACTTCTGGTCGTCGTCGTCGCCGTAGGCGACCTTGACCAGCTTCATGCCCTGGTTCTCGGGCTTGGCCAGCTCGGTCTTCATGACCTTGATCCAGGAGTTCTGGTTCGGAGCGTTGGCCGTGGCCGACAGGATGGCGATGTCACCCTTGCCGCCGATCTGTTGGGAGAGGATCTTGACCTCGTCGGCGCCGATCGTCTGCACCGTCGCCTGGTTGACGAACACCGTGCGGGCGTCCTTGGCGACGTCGGAGTCCTGCGTCACGACCTTGATGCCGCGCTGCATGGCCTGCTTGAGCGCCGGAGCGACCGCGTCGGGGTCGTTGCCCGCGATGATGATGGCGTCGGGCTTCTGCTGGACCGTCGACTGGATGATCGGGACCTGCGTCGAGGCGCCGGCGTCGGTCGGGCCCTTGCGGGTGAACGTGCCGCCGAGGCCCGTGATGGCCGCCTTGGTGCCGTTGTCCTCGATGTCCTCGTACGGGTTGCCCAGCTGCTTGGGGATCTGGACGACCTTCATGCCCTTCTTGTACGCCGCGTCGGCGTTGGCCTTCGTGCTGTCGGCCGCCGCCGCGCTCGCGCCGGTGCTGCCGGACGACGAGTTGTCGTTCTTGGTGCTCCCGCAGGCGCTGGCGAACACCGACAATGCGAGCACGGACGCCGAAGCGACCGAGAGCCGCTTGGCTCGAGACAGGATCATGCGCTCTCCTCCTGTGGCCTTGACGAGTTCATCCCGGGGCGCCAGGGCCACAGCCGGCGTCCGCGGGTGGTGTGCCCGCGTGCCTCGCGGGCACGTTGGTACAGGTTGGGGACCAGCACGGAGCCGATGAGCAGCGTGCCGGTGACGATCTGGATCCAGTAGCTCGAGATCGAGTCGCTGAGGGTCAGCGCCTTCTGGATCCCTCCGAGCAGCACGAGCGCCAGGACGACCCCGGGGATCGTGCCCTTGCCGCCGAAGATCGAGACGCCGCCGAGGACGACGGCGGTGACGGCCGTCAGCTCGAAGCCGGTGCCGACGTTGGCCGCGGCCGTCGAGTTGCGCAGCGAGATCACCACGCCGGCCAGGCCCGCGACCGCGCCGGAGGCGACGAAGAGCCACATCTTGATCCGGCGCACGCGGATGCCGGAGAACCGCGCGGCCTCCTCGTTGGCGCCGATCGCGTAGATCGAGCGGCCGAAGCCGGTGGCGTGCAAGAGCACGCCGAAGCCGATCGCCAGGGCAGCGAACAGGATCATGGTGTTGGGGATCGCGGTGCCGGCGAAGTTGCCGAACGCGCGATCGGTCCACTGCGCGGGGAAGTCGGTGACCGACTGGTCGCCGATGACGACGAACGCGAGGCCGCGGAAGAGCGACAGCGTGCCGATCGTGACCGCAAGCGAGGGCAGGCCGAAGCGGGTGACCAGGACGCCGTTGAGCGCACCGCAGGCCGCGCCGACCAGGATGCACTCGACCATGATCAGCTCGATCGGCTGGCCGTGGTTCCACAGTTCGCCCATGACCGCGCTCGACAGGGCGAGCACGGACGCCACCGACAGGTCGATCTCGGCTGCTACGACCACGAGGGCCAGCGGCAGCGCCATGAGCGCGACCTCCGACAGGTCCAGCGAGGCGGTGGTGAAGGAATCGGCCGACAGGAAGTCCGACGACAGGCCGTGGCCGACGAAGCCCGTGACCACGATGAGGCACAGGATCAGCGTCTCCCACCGGGCCAGCGCGCCGAAGCGCGTGCGGCTCGGCGCGTCCGGCGCCGTGGCCGGGGCGCCGCCGGGCGGGGGCGTCGTCGTGGTGGTGGGCTCAGCCGGCACGGCGGGCACTCCTCTGTCGAAGGGCGGCGTCGAGCCGCAGCCCGATCCAGCGGTCGAAGGCGATCGCGACGAGCAGCAGCGTGCCGATGGCCGCCTGCTGCCAGAAGGCGTCGACCTTCAGGACGATGAGCGACGAGGTGATCGTCCCCAGCAGCAGTGCGCCGATGGCCGCGCCGTAGACGCTGCCCGAGCCGCCGTTGATCGTCACGCCGCCGACGACCGCGGCGGCGATGACGGTGAACTCATAGCCGGAGCCCGCGGTCGCGTCGACGGTGCCGAAGCGCGCGGTGAAGAGCACGCCGCCCAGTCCCGCCAGCGCGCCGGCCATCACGAACGCGCCCCAGACCCGGCGGTCGGTGCGTACGCCGGCCAGGCGGGCGGCCTCGGGGCTGGAGCCGATCGCGTACAGCTCGCGGCCGGAGCGGAAGTCGCGCAGGTACTGGCCGACGACCAGCACGACGACGATCGCGATGATCGCCAGCGTCGGCACGCCGAGCACCGAGCCGGTGCCGATGTTCAGGAACCGGTCGGGGAGCGTCTCGGCGTTGACCTGGCGTCCGTCGGTCCACAGGAACGCGAGGCCGCGCAAGGCGTACAACGTGCCCAGTGTGACCACCAGGGCCGGGACGCGGCCGAAGGTCACCAGCCAGCCGTTCAGCGCACCCGCCGCCGCGCCGAGCCCCATCCCGAGGAGGAAGATGATCGGGATCGGCAGCGACGGGTGGTCGCTCAGCAGCGTGCCGGCCATGAACGCGCTGAGCGCCAGGACCGAGCTGACCGAGAGGTCGACGTTGCGGGTGATCAGGACGAGCGTCTGGCCCGCGGCGAGGATCGCGAAGATCGCGGCGTTGAGCGCCAGGTTGCGCAGCGAGTCGGCCTGCAGGAAGCGCGGCTCCATGATCGCCGTGACGGCGATCAGCAGCGCCAGCGCGCCGACGATCCCGAGCTCGCGGACGCGGAAGACGACGTCGGTCAGGCGGCGCGCCTCGTGGCCGGGCTCCGGGACGACCGGGGCCGGGGCGGTGTCGGCCTGAGCGCTCATGCGGCGGACCGCATGACGAAGGTTCCGGCGGTGCGGCTTCTGGTCGTCATGCGGCGGCCACTTCCACGCGGCCGGTGGCGGCTCGCATGATGCGCTCCTCGTCGGCGTCGGCGCGCGCGATCTCGCCGGTGATCCGGCCCTCGTGCATGACCAGGACGCGGTCGGCCATGCCGAGCACCTCGGGCAGTTCGCTGGAGATCATCAGGACGGCGAGCCCGTCGGCGGCCAGGTCGCCGAGCAGGCGGTGCACCTCGCTCTTGGTGCCGACGTCGATGCCGCGCGTGGGCTCGTCGACGATCAGGACCTTGGGCTCGGTCGAGAGCCACTTGGCCAGCACGACCTTCTGCTGGTTGCCGCCCGACAGCGTGCCGACCGAGTCGTTGAGCGAGTGGAACTTCAGCTGCAGGCGGCGCGCCCAGTCCTCGGCGAGCACGCGCTCGGACTTGCCGCTGATCAGCCCGAAGCGCGACGTCAGGCGCGCCAGGCCGGTCAGCGTCGCGTTGCGCTTGATCGACAGCTCCATGACCAGGCCCTGCTGACGGCGGTCCTCGGGGACGAAGGCCAGGCCGGCGGCCATCGCGGCGCTCGGCTTGCCGTTGGGCAGCGCGCGGCCGTCGACCTCGACGCGCCCGCCGTCGGCGCGGTCGATGCCGAAGATCGCGCGGGCGACCTCGCTGCGCCCCGCGCCGACGAGGCCGGCCAGGGCGACGATCTCGCCTGCGCGGACCTCGAAGGAGACGTCGGTGAAGACGCCCTCGCGCGTGAGGCGCTCGACCTTCAGCAGCGGGCCGCCGATCTTGGCGTCGGCCTTCGGGAAGAGCGCGCCGAGGTCGCGGCCGACCATGCGGCGCACGAGGTCGTCGGCGGTCAGGCCCTCGGTCGCCTCGTCGGAGACGACCGCACCGTCGCGCATGACCGTCACCGTCTGGCAGATCTCGAAGACCTCCTCGAGGCGGTGCGAGATGAAGAGGATGCCGGCGCCGCGCTCGCGCAGCGTGCGGACGACGCCGAAGAGGCGGGCGACCTCCGGGCCGCTGAGCGCCGCGGTCGGCTCGTCCATGATCAGGACGCGCGCCTCGAAGCTGAGCGCCTTGGCGATCTCGACGACCTGCTGGTCGGCGATCGACAGGCCCCGCACCGGCCGGTCGGCGTCGAGGCGGACGCCGAGGCGCTGCAGCAGCTCCTGGGCCTCGGCGACCATCTTGCGGCGGTCGATCCGGCGCAGCGCCTGCAGCGGGTGGCGGCCCATCGCGATGTTCTCCGCCACGCTGAGGTCGGGGAAGAGCGTGGGCTCCTGGTAGATGACGGCGATGCCGGCGTCGCGGGCGTCGGTCGGGTTGTGGAAGCTGATCTCCTGCCCGTCGACGAGCATGGTCCCGGCGTCGAGCTGCTGCACGCCGCCGAGCACCTTGACCAGCGTGGACTTGCCGGCGCCGTTCTCGCCCAGCAGCGCGCGGACCTCGCCGGAGCGGATGTCCAGCGTGCCGTCGCGCAGCGCGCGGACCGCGCCGTAGCTCACCTCGGCGCCCTGGAGCGCAAGTAGCGATTCCGCGCTCACGCGGCCTCCTCGGTGGTGGGGATGGTGTTGAGCGAGACGCCGAGCGCGGCCAGCGGCGCGAGGTGCTCCTCCTCGACGCCGCAGGTGAGGATCCGGCTGACCTCGCCGACCGGCGCGATGACGCTCAGGCCGCGCGAGTCGAGCTTGGACTGGTCGATGAGCAGCACCGGCTCGGTGGCGTGGCGCAGCATCGTCCGCTTGACCTCGGCCTCGAGGGCGTCGGCATCGGTGAGCACGCCGTCCGGCGTGACGCCCTTGACGCTGAAGAAGAAGCGATCGGCGTAGTGGCTCTGGACCGCCTGGGTGGCGAGCGGCCCGACGAACGAGCGCGTCAGGCGGCGCAGCGTGCCGCCGACGCCGATCAGCTCGGCGGGGGAGGAGGGATGGGCGGCGACCAGCTCCATGATCGGCTGCGAGTTGGTCAGCAGCGTCACGCGCAGGCCGCGCTCGAGGATCTCGCGGGCGACGTGGTAGGCCGTCGAGGACGAGTCCAGGAAGACGCTGTCCTCCTCGGCGACCGTGGCGGCGGCGGCGCGGGCCAGCGCGAGCTTGGCGCCCGAGCTGCGGGTCAGGCGCGAGAGGAACGAGTCCTCGTGGCCGGCGGCGGTCGGCAGGACCGCGCCGCCGTGCGTCCGGCGGGCCAGCCCGCGGCGCTCGAGCTCGGCCAGATCGCGGCGCGCCGTCATCGACGACACGGCGAAGCGCTCCTCCATCTGAGCGACCGTCACCGAGCCTTCGGTGCGAAGCATCTCGACGACTTCCTGTCGCCGAACGTGCGCGATCATGCGCCCTTCTGTTTGACCTGACCCCATACGACCCTCCGACCTCTCCAAACCGGACAAGAACGATCAGACACGAACATCGATGCCGTGTCAAGCATCTTTCGTTGCTTTCGTATTGAGCCGGCGTCGCGGGGTACGGGTAGGGCAGACGGATGCAGATCCACGGTGACACCCTCCGCTTCGGCATCCACGCCGGCCAACAGCACGCGACGTTCGACGAGTACCTGGCGCTGTGGCGCCTGGCCGAGGACGTCGGCCTGGACTGGGCCTCGGTCTTCGACCACTTCCTCCCGATCCAGTCGGACCCGACCGGGCCGTGCTTCGAGGGCCTGACGCTCCTGGGCGCGATGGCCGCGCACACCGAGCGCCTGGCCTGCGGGATCATCGTGACCGGCGTCACCTACCGCAACCCGGCGATCCTGGCCAAGATCGCCGCGACGCTCGACCACATCTCCGGCGGTCGCATGGAGCTCGGCCTCGGCGCCGCCTGGTACGAGGACGAGCACGCGCAGTACGGCGTGCCGTTCCCGCGCATCGGCGTGCGCATGGACATGCTGGACGAGGCCTGTCGCATCGTGCGGGCGCTGTGGACGCAGGAGCGCGCGACGGTCGCGGGCGAGCACTTCGCGGTGCGCGACGCGCTCGCCGAGCCCAAGCCGCTGCAGGACCCGCTGCCGCTGTGGATCGGCGGCTCGGGCGAGCGGCGGACCCTGCGCATCGTCGCCGAGCACGCCGACGGCTGGAACACGTTCCACGGCGACGTCGGCGAGTACCGGCACAAGCTCGACGTGCTCGCCCGCCACTGCGCCGACGTCGGCCGCGATCCAACAGACATCCGCAAGCAGGTCGTCCTGCGGGCGATCCTCGACGACACCGAGGCGGCCGCCCACGACCGCGCCCGAGAGCGCGCCGAGCGGGCCGGCGTGCCCGTCGAGCAGCTGATCGACGGCATGGTCGTGGGCACGCCGGAGCAGTGCGCGGCGGCGCTGGAGGAGCACCGACGCGCCGGCGTGGCCGACTTCCTGCTCCTGGCCCGGCCGCCGGCCGATGGGCCCACGATCGAGCGCTTCGCCCGTGCCGTCGCGCCCGCGATGCGCGCGACGGCGGCCGAGGACTAGCCCGGGATCTGGCCGAGCGTGACCTGCACCGTCTGCGTCTGGCCGTTGGCGTGGCGGACCTCGACGGGCACCTTCTGCCCCGGCTTGAGGCCGGCCAGCACCGTGGCCAGGTCGTCGGCGGTCGGCGTCGGCTTGCCGTCGACCTTCAGGATCGTGTCCTGGACGCGGATGCCGGCCTTGTCCGCCGGGCCGCCCTTCTGCACGGAGGCGACGATGATGCCCTGGCCCATCACCGAGGTCGCCACGCTGACGCCGAGGTAGGCGCGACCGGACTGGGTGACGCGCCCGTCGGCGATGAGCTGGTCGGCGATCTGCTTGACGCGGTTGGACGGGATCGCGAACCCGATGCCGGGCGCCGCGCTGCCGCCCAGCTGCGGGTCGACGGCCGCCAGCGTCGGGATGCCCACCACGGCGCCCGTCATGTCGCCCAGGGCGCCGCCGGAGTTGCCGGGGTTGATCGACGCGCTGGTCTGCACCGCGGAGGCGATGACTGCGCCGTTGCCCTCGGACACCGTCCGGCGCAGCGACGAGATGATGCCGTCGGTGACGCTGGAGCGCAGGCCGAGCGGGTTGCCGATCGCCAGCACGAGCTGGCCGACCTGCAGCTTCGAGGAGTCGGCGAACTGCGCGGGCTGCGGGGCCGGCGAGGGGACCGGGTTCAGCTTGATGACCGCGAGGTCGTCGGGCACGAACGAGCCGACGAGCGTGGCGGAGTGCTGGTCGCCCGCCCCCAGCGTGACGTCGAACTTCTTGCTGGTGCCGACCACGTGCGCGTTGGTGACGATGTCGCCGTGGCCGTCGTAGACGATCCCCGACCCCAGGCCCTGGGAGGTCTGGATCTGCACGACGCGCGGCGAGAGCCGCTGGACGACCTGGACGTACTTCTCCTGGAGGCCCTGCGCCGTGGAGGACGACGAGCCGTCCGACGTGTCGGCCGCCGTGCCGGGTCCGACGGTGACCGTCTTGGTCGAGCCGCCCCCGCATCCGGCCAAGGCAACGACCCCGAGGGTCGCGAGCAGGACAACGAGAGCAGCTGGGGGGCGCATCGTTCCTACGAAACTAATCCCGAACGAGCCCGGCGCAAGTCGCGCCGGCGATCAGACGATCGGTCGACGCTGTCAGGCGGTCGGGTTCTGCTGCTCGTCGCGGATGACGTGCATCACCGCGTTGATGAGCGCCAGGTGCGTGAACGCCTGGGGGAAGTTGCCCAGGTGCCGGCCGGTGGAGGCCTCGAGCTCCTCGGCGTAGAGGTCCAGCGACGAGGCCAGCGACAGCAGGCGCTCGCACAGCTGGTGGCCGCGCTTGCGCTCGCCGATCTCGATCAGCGCGCTGACCAGCCAGAACGAGCAGATCAGGAACGTGCCCTCCTCACCGCTGAGGCCGTCGTCGGTCTCGTTGGTGCGGTAGCGCAGGACGAGGCCGTTCTCGGTGAGCTCGTCGGCGATCGCGCAGACGGTGTCGCGGACGCGCGGGTCGTCGTGGGGCAGGAAGCGCACGAGCGGGATCAGCAGCAGCGACGCGTCCAGGTTGGTCGACCCGTAGTACTGGGTGAACCGGCCCTTCTCGTCGACGCCGCGGGTGACGATCTCCTCGTGGATCTCGTTGGCGACGAGGCGCCACCGATCAGCGAGGTCGTCCTTGCCGCGGCGGGCGGCCAGCCGCGCGCCGCGATCGAGCGCGACCCAGCACATCAGCTTGCTGGAGACGTAGTGCTGGGGGTCGCCGCGCGACTCCCAGATGCCCTGGTCGGGCAGCCGCCAGGAGGCGATGGCCTGCTCGACCTGGTCGTGGATGACGGGCCACAGGCGCGCGGAGTTGTGCCCGTACTCCTTGGCGTGCAGCCACAGCGAGTCGAGCACGGCGCCGAAGACGTCGTTCTGGCGCTGGTTGTAGGCGTCGTTGCCGACGCGCACGGGGCGGGCGCCCTCGTAGCCGGTGAGGTGGTCGAGCGTCTCCTCCTCCAGCACCCGCTCCCCGCCGATCCCGTACATGATCTGCAGGGCGCCGTCCTCGTTGCGGCCGAGGTCGGCGACGAACTGGATGAAGTCGTCGGCCTCCCAGTTCAGCCCGAGGCTGTGCAGGCCCGACAGGGTGAAGGTGGCGTCCCTCATCCACGTGAACCGGTAGTCCCAGTTGCGCTCACCGCCCGGCGTCTCGGGCAATGACGTGGTCGGCGCGGCGACCAGCGCGCCGGTCGGCGCATAGGTCAGGCCCTTGAGCGTCAGCGCACTGCGCTCCAGGTGGTTGCGCCAGCGGTGGTCGGGGAAGTCGGCGTCGGCCAGCCAACCGCGCCAGTACTCGCTGGTGACGTCCAGCGCGGCGGTCGCCGCCTCGGCGGTGCGCGGCCCGTCGAGCAGGCGCGACCACGAGAGGGCGCAGAAGCGCGTCTCGCCGCGCTCGATGCGGTGGCGGGCGCGGACGCAGCCGCCCTCGATGCCGAGGTTGAGGTCCGACATCAGGCGCATCGTGCGCGTGCCGTCGGTCGCGTCCAGCGCGTGCGAGTCGTTGGGCACGGCGGTCCACGTCGCAGGGACGCGGCCGTAGTCGAACATCGGCTCGCACAGCAGCTCGATCTGCGCCTGCCCGTGGATGCACGTGATCGTGCGCACCAGGACGTGGTGGGCCTCGTAGTCGGTGGGCGGCCGCGTGTGGGCGGTCGTCGAGCCCTGCGTGCGCTCGCGCCACGGGCCGATGACCAGCGCGTCGCGGACGACGACCCAGCCGGTCGGGGTCATCCACGTGGTCTCGAGGATCATCGTGCCCGGCTCGTAGCGGCGCCCGGCGGGGACGCCCATGGTGCTGGGGCCCAGGCGGAAGCCGCCGGCCGAGCGGTCGAGGATCGCGCCGAAGACGCTGGGGGAGTCGAAGCGCGGCGGGCAGAGCCACTCGATCGTGCCGTCGGGGGCGATCAGCGCGCCGGTGTGGCAGTCGCTCAGGAAGCCGTAGTCGGCGATCGGCGGGAACGCCGAGCGGACCGGCGTGCGCTCGACGAACGGCGTGGTGTCGCGGACCTCGACGGCCCCAGGGTCCATCGCGCCCGCGCGGGGCGGATGCCCGTCGAGCGCCTTGTCGGGCGTCGCGGGGGAGGTGGCGAGATCGATGTTCGGATCCATGGGGGCTCGCTCGAAGTGATCGGCCGCAGGGCGCTGAGCCTGCAGCCGAGCGTTTCGGCAGCCGCCCACAGTAGCGGCGGTCGAGCGCTTTACCAGGGCCGGACCATGCACATTGGCATCACCCTCCGAACCCCTAAGGGTGGGGATTGCCCCACTGCCGAACCCCTGCGGGCCGCATGGTCGCGAGGACGCGTCGCCTCCAAGCTGCGCGCATGACCCCTCTTCCCCCTTCCGGCGCGTCGCACTCGGTGGCGGCGCGCATCGGCCGCTGGAGCACCCGGCACCGCGGCAAGGCCATCGTCGGATGGCTCGCGTTCGTCCTGATCGCCGTCGCCGTGGGCACGGCGGTGGGCAGCGTCCATCCCTCGAGCGACGACAGCAACCACGGCGACTCCGCCAAGGCCGACAAGATCGTCTCCGACGCCTACCCCGACCGTGCTTCGGAGACGGTCCTGGTCCAGTCACACGGTGATGGTCCGACCACCTCGGCCCCCGAGTTCCGCCGGGCCGTGGCCGACGTCGCCGGCTCGGTCGCGCGCCAGCCCGGCGTCACCGAGGTCCTCTCGCCCTACGCCAAGGGCCACGCCGGCCAGCTGTCGAAGGACGGCCGCTCGGCGCTCGTGTCGTTCAAGATCCAGGGCGACGCGACGCTCGCAGAGCAGCGCGTCGACGCCGTCGAGTCGGCCGTGAAGGCCGCCGGCGCCCGGCATCCGTCGCTGTTCGTCGGCCAGTTCGGTGACGCCAGCGCGAGCAAGGCGCTGTCGAAGTCCTTCGGCGACGACTTCAAGCAGGCCGGCCTGCTGTCGGTCCCGGTGACGCTGCTGATCCTCGTCATCACCTTCGGCGCGCTTATCGCCGCCGGCGTGCCGCTGCTGCTCGGGCTCACCGCCGTCATCGGCACGATCGGCCTGCTGGGCCCGATCAGCCACGTCTTCGCGCTGGACGAGTTCATCAACGAGATCGTGCTGCTCGTCGGCCTGGCGGTCGGCGTGGACTACTCGCTCTTCTACCTGCGCCGGGAACGCGAGGAGAAGGCGCGCGGCGCCAGCTCGAAGGACGCGGTGGCGATCGCCGCCGCGACCTCGGGCCGCGCGGTGCTGATCTCCGGCGTGACCGTCATGTTCGCCATGGCGGGCATGATCTTCGCCGGCGACTCGACGTTCACCGCCCTGGGCATCGGCGCGATCCTCGTCGTCGCCGTCGCGATGGTCGGCTCGGTCACGGTGATCCCGGCGCTGCTTTCGGGCTCGGGCAAGTGGCTGGAGCGCGGCAAGGTGCCCTTCCTGGGCAAGCGCATGGCCGCCGCCCGCACGCGTGACCTCGACTCCGGCGGGCGCGTGTGGAACTTCGTCCTGGACCGCGTGCTGCGCCGTCCGGTGATCGCGGTCGTGCTCGCCTCCGGCGTGCTGCTGGCGCTGGCGTCGCCGGTGCTGCACATGCACACCGCCGACAGCGGCACCGACGCGCTGCCGCGCGACCTGGCGGTGATGAAGGTCTATGACCGGATGCAGACGGCGTTTCCCGGCGGCGAGATCCCCGCCGACGTGGTCATCAAGGCCAAGGACGTGACGTCGCCGCGCATCAGCGCCGCGGTCAAGCGCCTGGAGGCCGACGCGATCGCCACCGGCAAGGTCAAGCAGCCCATCGACACGTCGATCTCGGCCGACAAGCACGTGCTGACCGTCAGCCTGCCGATCGTCGGCACGGGCACCGACGCGGCGTCCAACTCGGCCCTGGCCGTGCTGCGCTCCGACGTGGTGCCGAAGTTCTCCGAGCGCGCCGGGACGCAGGCCTACGTGACCGGCATGACGGCGGGCTCCAAGGACTTCAACGACCTCATGAAGGCCCGCTGGCCGATCGTGTTCGGGTTCGTGCTGAGCCTGGCGTTCGTGCTGCTGTTGCTCACGTTCCGCTCGATCGTGATCCCGCTGAAGGCCATCGTGTTGAACCTGCTGTCGGTCGGCGCCGCCTACGGCGTGCTGACGTGGGTCTTCCAGGACGGCCACGGCGAGTCGCTGCTGGGCTTCAAGTCCACCGGGTCGGTCACGAGCTGGCTGCCGATGTTCCTGTTCGTGATCCTGTTCGGGTTGTCGATGGACTACCACGTGTTCATCCTCAGCCGGATCCGGGAGGCGTTCGACCGCGGGATGAACACCGAGGACGCGGTCGCCCACGGCATCCGCACGACCGCCTCGACGGTGACCAGCGCGGCGATCGTGATGGTCGCGGTGTTCGCCATCTTCGCGACGCTCAGCTACCTGGACTTCAAGATGATGGGCGTGGGGCTGGCGACCGCCATCCTCATCGACGCGACGATCGTCCGCGCCGTGCTGCTGCCCGCCACGATGAAGCTCCTGGGCGACTGGAACTGGTACCTGCCGCGGTGGCTGGAGTGGCTGCCGTCGGTCGGGCATGGCGAGGGCGGCGCGACGCCGGCCGCCGACGCCGAGGTGCCGGCCGACCAGCGCGAGCGCGACCGCGAGCTGGTCGGCGTGTAGCGCCTGCGCCGGCCGATGGCCGCGGGACCACGTCGCCGCCGACCGGGCACCGGCCGGCGGCGACGGTCGTCGTGGATCCTGGTCGTTTGCCGGGGCGAACCGCGCAGAGGTGCTCTACGGTCGGTCGTCCTGCCTCCGAGCCGTGGAGTCACCATGCGTCGTCGCCACACCATCCTGCTCGCCCTGTCGGCCTGCGCCGCGGTGGCCGTCCCGTCGGCCGCGCAGAGCGCCGCCCCCGCCTCCAAGAAGTGCGATCCCAACTACCGGGGCCGCTGCCTGAAGCCGAACGTCAGCGACTACGACTGCGCGGGCGGCAGCGGCAACGGGCCGTACTACGTCGCGGGCCCGTTCCGCTCGGTCGGCAACGACCACTACCGCCTCGACGCCGACCACGACGGCATCGCCTGCGAGCGCTAGGGGAACACTGGCCCAGAGGGCCAGGTTCCCTTGCGGGTGTTCGCCCAGGGGGCGAAACCCGCGGTCCAGTAGGGACCCGGGCCGCTAGCGCCCGGCGTAGCCCTCGTCGTCGCGGTGGCGCTGGACGCCCTCGCCGGTGAGGGCCCAGGTGCCGTCGGCGAGCTGCTCGACCAGCCCCTCCTCCAGGAGCGAGTGCAGGTTCAGCGGCGTGCGCATGTCGTCGCGGCCGCGGCCGATCGCGACGTCGATGTCGGCGATCGCGACGCCCGCGCCCGCGGCGCCGCCCGACAGATCCCACAGCGCGGTCGAGACGTGGGCGAGGTCGCGCCGGCTCATGCGCCGATGCTCGCAGGTCCCGTCGTGGCCGGCGGGCGGTCGCCGACCCAGTAGCGCGGGCCGGGCCCGAGGCGCGCGGCGCGGTCGTCGGGGTTGGTCAGCCGGCAGCGCTCCAGCGACAGGCAGCCGCACCCGATGCACTCCGTCAGCCCGGCCCGCAGGCGCTCGAGCTCGTCGATGCGCTCGTCGATGCGCGCCGTCCAGGTGCTCGACAGCGCCGACCAGTCGCGGCGGGTGGGCGCCCGGTCGGGCGGGAGCTTGGCCAGCTCGGTCCCGATCTCGTCCAGCGTCAGCCCGACGCGCTGGGCGAAGACGATGAACGCGATCCGCCGCAGCACGGGGCGGGGGTAGCGCCGGTGGCCGGAGCCGGCCCGCACCGACGTGATCAGGCCGCGCTCCTCGTAGTAGCGCAGCGCGGACGCCGCGACGCCGCTGCGCGCCGCGGTCTCGCCGATGGTCAGCAGGGTGGACACGCCGCGCAGCACAGCACGCCGCCGGCCGAAGTTCAAGTGCGCTTGAGCTGAGCGTGCGGCGGCGGCGGCCGCTAGGCGGCGACCAGCGCCGGTCGCGCGAAGCTCGCAGCGCCCGGGATGATCGGCGCGGCGTCGACGCCGTACCACTGCTCCAACAGCGAGCAGTAGACGCCGCGGAAGTCGCTGGTGACCTTCAGGTTGCTCTGGTCGTCGAGCGACGCCAGGCCGGGGAACTGGCCGACCATCTGGCCGGCGGCCTTGCTGCCGATGACAAACGACGCGCCGGCCGCGCCGTGGTCGGTCCCGCCGGCGTTCTCCTGCGGGCGACGCCCGAACTCGGTCCACACGTGGACGAGCACGCGGTCGGCGAGGCCACGGGTCTCGAGGTCGCGCTGGAAGGCCAGCAGCGTGTCGAAGGCGGCCTTGACGTCGCGCCCGATCGTGTTCGCCTGGTCGGAGTGCGAGTCCCAGGACCCCGGGGCGTCGACGGCGACCGCGCGGACCGGCACGCCGGCGCCGACCATCGCCGCAAGGACCTCCAGCTTGCGGGCGAAGTCGCCGGCGGGATAGGCCGCCGAGTGCGGGATGCCGTTGCCCTGGTAGGGCAGCAGCGTGTTGCGGATCGAGTCGACCTCGGTCGCCACCAGGCGCGCCTGGCCGATCGCGGCGTCCCCGGTCGGCTGCGCGCCGAGCGTGCCGATGGCGTTGTACATCGGCGCCAGGACCGGGTTGCCGACGCCGGGGACGTACAGCCCGAACTGGTCGGGCCGGTACACCGAGGCGACCGGGACCTGCGCCGCGGCCAGGCCCGGCGAGAGGTAGGAGTTCATCGACAGGCCCTGCAGCGGGTTGTCGGGCACGCCGTGCTGGTCGAGGAAGCGGCCGAGCCAGCCGAACGCGCCGTCCACGCTCAGCTCGCCGACCTCCCAGAAGTGCCGGCTGGTGAAGTGCGACTGGTTGGGGTGGTCGTAGCCGATGGCCGGCAGCACCGTGACCTTGCCCTCGCCGTGGAGCGTGCGGAGGCTGTCGGCCGCCGGCGCCCACTGCAGGCTCGGGTCCTCGGCGAACGCCCGCGTCGCGTCGGGCGCGAGCTTCAGCGTCGGACGGAGTCCGGCGTACTTGGCGTCGCCGACCGGCGCGAGGACGCTCATGCCGTCCATGCCGCCGCCGAGGAACACGGACACCAGCACGCGGTCGTTGCCGCCGGCCGCCTGGGCGATGCCCTCGTCGAAGGCCTGGGCGCCAAGGCGCGAGCCGCCGTAGACGGCCAGCGCGGTGCCCAGCGAGCGCGACAGGAACGTGCGGCGGTCCAGTCCCGTGCCGGCGGGGGCGGGCATGCCGACCTCGATCGAGGGCAGGCCGCGGCCCGCGGTGGCGGCCGACGAGCGCTGCAGGAAGCGCGCGCGGGTGAACTCCGAGCAGCAGGTGCGCGGGGCCATCAGGCGGTCTGGGCGTCGGAGGAGGTCAGGATCAGGAGTCGCAGGGCGTTCTGGCGCATGGCGCGGTAGGTCCGCTTCTGGGTCGCGTTCATGACGGCGGGCAGGGCGGCATCGGCCCATTGGCGCAGCACCGCGATGGACTCGTCGGTCAGGGCGGGGTTGCCGGCGGCGCTCAGCGCGGCGGCCACCGCGGCGGTTCCGTCCTCGGTGTCGGGGTAGGAGCTCGGTGCGCCGGTCGGCACCTGCGAGGGCTGCAGCGCCACCGCGGTGACGTGCCAGCGCCCGCGCCAGGTCGACGTGTCCATCCACCGCGCGTCGTCCCAGCCGCTGACGTTCGGCGGGAAGAAGAGCGTCTGGCCGGTCTCGCCGGAGAGGTAGGCCCAGTCGTCGAGGTCGACCCCGCGTCCGACCGCGCGCAGCAGGCCGGCGTTGGCAACGACCGGCGGCTTGACCATCGCCGGCCCGTCGAGGAACGTCGGGTGGCGGAAGATGAGCTCCAGGAGGGGGGCGACCTGGTAGCCGCCGGCCACGTAGGTCTGCTGCAGCGTGGCCTGCGTTGCGGCGTCGGGTGCGACGGGGACGAAGTAGGACCACAACTTGGTCACGAAGAAGGACGGGTGCAGCGGGTTCTCCAGGCACAGGCGGCACACGTCCTGCCAGGAGAAGTTCCCCGCCTTGCCGAAGATCGACTTGGTGGTGTTGTCGTGCTGGGCCGGGTCGAAGCGGAAGTTGTAGAGGCCCAGGCCGTCGGCGTAGTCGGCGCGCCAGCCGGTCATCGCCTTGGCCGCCATGCGGATGTCTGACTCGGTGTAGGCGCCGCGGTCGGCGCCGAGCGTGAAGAGCTCCATCACCTCGCGGGCGTAGTTCTCGTTCGGCGAGCCCTTGCGGTTGTCGATGCCGTCGAGGAACGTGAGCATCGCGGGGTCGACGGTGACGTCGCGCAGAAGGTTGGCGAACGACCCCAGCGCCGAGCGGCGGAAGAGCGCGTTCTGGCCGAGCATCAGGTTGGCCTGGACCTTGTCGCGGCTGCAGGCGAACCAGTCGTGCCAGACGAGCGCCATGCGCTCGACGAGCGGCCGCGACGTGCGGACCATCCGGTCGAGCCACCAGAGGTGATCGTGGCCCCACGCGTCGTAGGGCGCGAGCGGGCGCGACTTCTCGTCGACCGCCGCCGGCCCGACGAGCTTCTCGCGGCCGCGATTCGTCAGCGCCTCGACGGCGCCTTCGAGCCCGAGCCGCGCGAGTGCCTCCGCCTCGCCCTTGCGGGGGCCGAAGCCGGCACGCCAGAGCAGCC
>DASYLT010000065.1:0-12480 GCA_036009425.1 Baekduia sp.
GCGTCGTCGAGCGGGACGATCGTGCGCGGCCCGTCGGCGCGCCGGCGGCGCCGAGGCTGGGCCTCGGCCGCCGTCGGCGCACCACCGCGCGGCAGGGGTCGCCGAGGCTGGGCCTCGGCCGCCGTCGGCGCACCGCGCAGCAGGTTGCGGAGCCTCACCAGCCGCCGTCGCCGGCGCCCACGCCTGCGACGACCGAGGTCGACCAGTCGATGACCGCCGTCGGCTTGACCACGTGCTTCTGGAGGCCGATCTCCTTGGGGCTGAGTCCCAGCGCGAGGCCGACCAGCTGCGGCAGGTGCAGGACCGGCATGTCGAGGTCGCGACCGACCACGCTGCGGGCCAGCGGCTGCTGCAGGTCCAGGTTGAGGTGGCACAGCGGGCACGGCGTGACGAGGCAGTCGGCGTCGGCGTCCTGGGCGTCACCGAGGTGGCGGCCGGCCTGCTTGAGCGACGCCTCCTTGTTCATGGTGATGATCGGGAAGCCACAGCACTTGTGCGAGCCGGCGTACTCGATGACCGTGCCGCCGAGCGCCTCGATGACCTGCGCGAGGTACGTGTCGCGCGGGTGCGCGTCGTCGATGCCCAGGCGGTCGGTCGGACGCACGATGTAGCACCCGTAGAAGGGGCCGACCTTCAGGTTGGTCAGCGGCCGCTTGACGCGCTTGCGCAGCTCGTCGAGCCCCAGCTCCTCCACCAGCACCCAGAGGAAGTTCTTGTTGGCGATCCCGGCGCGATACTCCAGGTTGTACTTGGCCAGCGTCGAGTTGATCTGGCCGCGGTACTCGGCCGACGCGTCCAGGCGCTCCTGGCACTCGCCTTGGGCGCCCTGGCAGGTCGAGCAGATGTTCATCATCAGGTCGGCGCCCTCGACCTGCTGGGCGAGCGCGAACGTGCGGGCGTTCAGGGTGTCGGCCAGCTCCTGGTTGTGCTCGGCGATGACCCCCGCGCCGGTGCAGCAGGCGCGGTCGAGCTCGACGAGCTCGATGTCGAGCAGCGGCGCCACCTGCGCCATCGAGCCGTGCAGCTCCGGGGTGAAGCCGCGGCTCACGCAGCCGGGCCAGTACGCAACCTTCATCAACGATCGTCCTTCCGCGACATGCGCGCTTCGGTTGTGGCCGCGACCTTCATCACGCGTTGTCCTCCGACGTCGCATCTCCGGTGGCTTCGACGCGCTCGCTGACGTTCTCGGCGTTGGCCTCGTCGGTGCCGGAGATGTACAGGTTGAACTCGATCCGCTCGTCGCGGTTCTCGATCTCGTCGTAGATGGCCTGGACCTGCTTGAGGTCGGCCGACGGGATCTTGTGGGGCTTGAGCGCGGCCATCGGCGTCACCTTGCGGCGCAGGACCGCCTTGGTGATCGCCGGCAGCGAGGCGGCGAGCTCCAGGCCGGCCGGCGGCGCGAACTTGCCGAACCACGAGTTGCCGCCGTAGGAGCGGGGCAGCAGCTCGGCCTCCCAGAGCAGGCCGTAGTTCTTGACCAGCGTCACGAAGGCCGCCTCGTGGCGCTCACCGTTGTTGCGGTCCTTGATGTGGTGGTCGCTGCCGGCGCGGCGACGCAGGCGCATGATCTGGTTCATCGGGGCGACGCCCTTGGGGCAGGCCTCGATGCACTTGAAGCAGTGCGTGCAGTCGTAGATGCCGTGCGGGTCCTCGGCGAGGTCCAGCAGGCGCTCGCGCTGCTCGGCGTCGCGCGGGTCCCCGACGAAGCGGTAGGACTTCGCCAGCGCGGCCGGGCCGATGAAGAGCGGGTCGACCTCCATCGCGAGGCAGTCCGAGACGCAGGCGCCGCACTGGATGCACGCCATCGACTGCGTGACGTCGACCATCGACTCGCGGTCGACGAGGTACTCGCGCTCGGGGATCGGCTCCTTGTTGATGAGCCACGGCGTGACGCGCTGGATCTTCTTCCAGTGGACGGCGTCCATGTCCACGATGAGATCCTTGATGACGGGCATGTTGCCCATCGGCTCGATCTCGATGACGCCGTCGCGCGAGGTCGCCAGCGCCTTGTCGAGGTGCGTGTGGCACGCCAGGCCGGGCTGGCCGTTGACGCGCACGCCGCACGAGCCGCAGATCGCGGCCTTGCAGGAGCAGCGGATGCCGATGGAGCCGTCGAAGCGGCCCTTGGCCTGCAGGATGCCCTCGAGCACGGAGCGGTGGGGCTCGAGCTCGATGGTGTGCTCGGCCCAGTACGGCGCCTCGCCGGACTCCGGGTCGAACCGGCGGATGCGGAGCGTGAAGCTCTCGGACTTGTCGGCGTGCGCCGGGTTGGCGTCCGTGTCTTCGGGGCTGAGGGGTTCGGCGGCCATGGCTAGTACTTCCTCTCCTCGGGCTGCCACTGGGTGATGGTGACGGGGGCGTAGCCGACCGTGGGGAGGTCGGCACCGTTGCGCGAGAGGGTGATGTGCTTCATCCACTCCTCGTCGTTGCGACCGGGGTAGTCGGTGCGGAACTGCGCGCCGCGCGACTCCTTGCGCTCGATCGCGCCCACGACCGTGCACTCGGCGCAGTCGAGCATGTAGCCCAGCTCGATCGCCGCCAGCACGTCCTGGTTGAAGACGCTGCCCTTGTCGTCGACGTAGGCGGTCTGCGCCTCCTCCTTGAGCCGGCGGACGACCTCGAGCGCGTGCTCCAGGCCGGCCTGCTCGCGGAAGACGGCGACGTTGCGGTTCATCTCGGTGCCGAGGTCGTCCTTGATCTCCGACAGGCGTCGGCCGGTCTTGGGACGATCGATGATCGAGTTGATCCAGGCCTGCTCCTGGTCGATGCGCGCCTGCCCGGCGGCCTCGGGCATCGCGATGCCCTTGGCGCGGTTGGCGGCGTGCTCGCCGGCGCGGCGGCCGAAGATGAGCGTGTCGAGCAGCGAGTTGGCGCCGAGGCGGTTGCCGCCGTGGACCGAGACGCAGGCGCACTCGCCGGCGGCGTAGAGGCCCTCGATCGGCGTGGCGCCCCAGATGTCGGTCTTGACCCCGCCCATGATGTAGTGCTGCCCCGGACGGATGAGGATGGGCTCGCGGGTGATGTCGACGCCGGCGAAGTCCTTGCCGATGTTGACGATCTCGCGCAGCGCCTCGAGCGTGCGCTTCTTGGGGACGACGGTGACGTCGAGGTAGATGCCGACGCCGCCGGGCCCGACGCCGCGGCCCTCGTTGATCTCGGTCTGCTCGGCGCGGGAGACGACGTCGCGGGACGCGAGCTCCATCTTGTTGGGCGCGTACTTCTCCATGAAGCGCTCGCCGTCGGCGTTGAGCAGGTGCGCGCCCTCGCCGCGGGCGCCCTCGGTGATGAGGAAGCCGTTCTCGACCAGGCAGGTCGGGTGGTACTGGACCATCTCCATGTCCATGAGCGGCGCGCCGAGGCGGTAGGCCTGGGCGATGCCGTCGCCGGTGCAGATGAGGCCGTTGGTCGTCGGCTTGAAGGCCTGGCCGGCGCCGCCGGTCGCCAGGATGACGTTCTTGGCGGTGAAGGCCTCGAGCTTGCCGGTCCGGATGTCGCGGGCGATGCACCCGGTGACCGCGCCGGTCTCGTCCTGCAACAGCGAGGTGGTGAACCACTCCTCGTAGCGGTCGACGCGCTCGTGGTACTTCATGAGCTGCTCGTAGAGCACGTGGAGGATCGCCTGGCCGGTGATGTCGGCGACGTAGGCCGTGCGCTTCATCGACGCGCCACCGAAGGCGCGCAGGTCCAGGTTGCCGGTCTGGTTGCGGTGGAAGGTGACGCCGATGTGCTCGAGGTGCATGACCTCGTGCGGTGCTTCCTCGCACATGACCTCGATCGCGTCCTGGTCTCCGATGAAGTCGGAGCCCTTGACGGTGTCGTAGGCGTGCGAGCGCCAGTCGTCGGCGGGGTTGATGGCGGCGTTGATGCCACCGGCGGCGGCGACGGAATGCGAGCGGACCGGGTGGACCTTGCTCATGATCGCCACCGATGCGCCGGCGTCCGCGGCAGCCAGAGCGGCCCGCTGGCCGGCTAGGCCGGCGCCGAGGATGAGGACGTCATGTGCAGGCATGTATCGGGCTCTTCGTCTCGAAGTTCGGGGGCATGGACTGTATACGGCGGCCGGGTTCAGGCACTCCTACGTCCGGGGTCCGTCGACGCCCGAACCGTCTCCTCGATCGCCGCGCGCAGGGCGCCGACCGCGGCCGGCGCGGCCGGCTCGGGCAGGTTGGCGTAGCCGGCGACCAGGCCGGCGGGGCCGGGTGCGCCCAGCGCCTCGAGCGCGACGCCGCGGGCGCAGGCGGCGGCGACGATCGCCGCCTCGTCGTGTCCGTCGGGCAGCAGCAGCACGGCGAACAGGCCCGCGGCCGCGCCCCGGACCTCGACGGCGGGGAGCTGCTGGGCGACGGCGGCCAGCAGGGCGGCGCGCCGCCGGCGATAGCGGTGGCGCTGGCGGCGCAGGTGGCGGTCGACCTCACCGCGCGTCAGGAGGTCGGCGAGCGCGAGCTGGTCCAGGAGCGGCGGGGTCCCCGCGCGCGCCGGCCGGTCGGGGTGCAGCGCGGCCGTCAGCGTGGACGGAAGGACGAGCCAGCCGAGTCGCAGGGCGGGGGCCAGCGTCTTGGACGCCGAGCCGCCGTAGATGACGAGGTCGGGCGCCAGGCCCTGCAGCGATCCGATCGGCTGGCGGTCGTAGCGGAACTCCGCGTCGTAGTCGTCCTCGACGATCAGCGCGCCGCGCTCCCGCGCCCAGGCGGTCAGCGCGGCCCGGCGCGCCGGGGCGAGCACGGCGCCGGTCGGGAACTGGTGGGCGGGGGTGACGACGACGGCGTCGAGGTCGAGGTCGTGCAGGGCCCGCGGGTCGAGGCCGTCGTCGTCGACGGAGACCCGGACGGGGATGAGCCCGGCGGCGGTGAGGCTCTCGGGGATCCGGCGCCATCCGGGGTGCTCGACGCCGACGCGCCGGGCGCCGCGAGCGCGCAGGAGCGCCCAGACGAGCGGGAGGCTGGCCCGCAGGCCGCCGGTGATCAGGATCTGGTCGGCGGCGGCACGCACCCCGCGCGTGCGCGCCAGGGATCCCGCCAGCGCCGCGCGCAGTTCGGGCTCGCCGCGGTCGTCGCCGTAGCCCAGGCGCGCGTCGGGCACGGTCCGCAGGGTGCGCGTGATGGCCCGCAGCCACGGCCCGCGCGGGAAGCCGTCGGTGGCTGGCAGCGCGGGGCGGAGGTCGAAGCGCGGAAGGGGCTCGGGGACGCCGACTCCGGTCCCGCCGTCACCGCCCTCGCTCCCCCGAGGGCGTCGAGGGTGGGAGCGGGTGGCGCGGGCGTGGGCTGCTCGGCGACGCGCGTGCCGCCGCCGCGGCGGGTGTCGAGGTAGCCCTCGGCGGCGAGTTGGGCGTAGGCGTCGACGACGACGCCGCGCGAGACGCCGAGCTGCTGGGCGAGCGCGCGCGTGGCCGGCAGGCGCGCGCCCGGCGGCAGGCGTCCGCTGCGCACCGCCTCGCGCAGCGCGTGCTCGGCGCGGGCGCGCAAGGAGCGGCCGGGGGCGGCGGCGAGGTCGACGTGCAGGTCCACTTGGCCCCACTATTGCACGTGCGGTTGGACCTGGAATCGGGGCCAACACGCACGTAGGGTGGCGCCATGGCCTCAGCTGCAGCCTCCGAGCGCTCCCGCGTCCGCCGCGCGCCCGCCCGCGCCGACTACGAACGCGAGACCATCGACGCGATCCTGGACGAGGCGCTCGTCGCGCACCTCGGCTTCGCGGTCGACGGGCAGCCCTACGTGATCCCGACGCTCCACGCGCGGGTGGGCGACCAGGTCTACGTGCACGGCGCGACCTCCTCGCGGATGGTGACGATGCTCGGCGCCGGCATCCCGGCGTGCCTGACGGTGACGCTCGTCGACGGGCTCGTCCTGGCCCGCTCGGCGTTCCACCACTCCATGAACTACCGGTCGGTCGTCGTGCTGGGCCACGCCAGGTATGTCGAAGGCCCCGACGAACGCGAAGCGGCGCTCGCGGCGTTCACCGAGCGGCTGGTCCCGGGTCGCTGGGCCGAGGTGCGGCCGCCGCGCCGCCAGGAGCTGAAGGGGACGCGCGTGCTGGCGCTGTCGCTGGCGGAGGCGTCCGCCAAGGTTCGGACCGGCGACCCGGTCGACGACGACGAGGACTACGCCCTGGACGTGTGGGCCGGCGTCCTGCCGCTGACCGTGCAGCCCGGCGAGCCGGTCCCCGACGCGCGGCTGCGCGACGGCGTCGAGCCGTCGGCGGCGGTGACGGGGTGGACTGTCGAGCGCGGTCGCGGTGACTAGACGCTGGCGGCGAGCGCCCGGCGCACGCGATCGAGCGTGATGAGCCCGAGCAGCCGCCCGTCGCCGTCGACGACCGCGACGGCGCCCAGCCGCCGCAAGGGCTCGGAGCTCAGCAGGCTCTCCAGCGGCGTGTCCCGGTCGACGCTCCCGTCGCGCTCGGCGTCGAGGTCCAGCAGCTCGTCGGCCGTGAGCGCCGGCTGCCCCGCGGCGACCGCGCCGTCGACGCGCTCCTGGCGCAGGACCCCGCGGAGGCGGCGGTCGCCGTCGACGACCGGGAACCAAGGCAGGTGGTAGCGCAGGAAGAACTCGTCCTGGGCGGCGAGGGCCGTCGTGGTCACCGGCATGCTGACCGGCTCGGCGTCCATGAGGTCGGCCGCGGTCACGCCCTCGATGCGCTCCGAGAACTGCCCCGCGACGACCGCGCCGCGGGCCCCCTGGCTGAGGAACCAGCCGAGGACGATGAGCCAGATGCCGGTGAACGGGTCGTCGGCCACGGCCAGGAAGAGCCCGCCGCCGATCAGCACGTACGCGACGCCGAGCCCGAGCCGGCCGGCGATGCGCGTGGCGCGGTGGCGGTCGCCCGTGACCTTCCAGACGATCGCCCGGGCGATCCGGCCGCCGTCGAGCGGGAACCCGGGCACGAGGTTGAAGACCAGCAGGAACAGGTTGACCAGGCCCAGCCAGGCCATCAGGGCCAGCAGCGGGGTGGAGCTGTCGCCGTTGAAGACGTCCAGAGCCTCGCCGAGGTGCGAGCTGGCCGCGACGCCGAGCAGGCACAGCAGCACGATGACCGCGGTCACGACCGGGCCGGCGACCGCGACGCGGAACTCCTCGCCCGGCGACTCGCTGTCGCGCGACAGCTTCGCGAGGCCGCCGAAGAGCCAGAGGTCGATCCCGAGCACCTCGATGCCGTTGCGCTGGGCGACGATCGCGTGGCCGAGCTCGTGCAGCGCCAGCGAGAAGAAGAACAGCAGGGCGCCCGCGACCGCGACGAGGTAGGCCGTCGTGCTCGACCCCTTCAACACGGTGTCGAAGAACCCCGACAGCGAGTAGATCATCAGGGACAGCACGAGGAACCAGCTGGGGCTGGCTCCGATGCGGATGCCGAGCACCCGCGCGAGCTGTACTGATCCTCCTCCGCCGAACATCAACCGACATTGTGCCGCGTCCGGCGCCAGGCCACGACACCCCCGCCTCTGGCGCGCTGCGCCAGAGTGTGCGCCGTGGACACCGCCGCGATCCTCGGCCTCTACGCGCAGGGCCTGTTCCCGATGGACGAGCCCGGCGCGCGAGAGCTGCCGTGGTGGGTGGCCGATCCCCGCACGGTCCTCGAGCTGGACCCCGCTTCACGCGCGGCGCTGAACCGGCGGGTGCGGCGCTCGCTGCGCGCGCGCGACGACTGGGAGCTGCGCGTCGACGGCGCGTTCGACCAGGTCGTCGCGTCCTGCGGCCGGCCGCGCGCACCGCAGGACGGCGTGTGGCTGACCGACCGCATGCACGCGCTGTACCGCACGCTGCACGCGGCCGGCCACGCCCACACGTTCGAGATCTGGGTCGACGGAGAGCTGGCGGCGGGCCTGATCTCGGTGAGGATCGGTCGCGCGGCGATGCTCGAGTCGATGTTCCACCGGGTCCCGCACGCCGGCAACGCGCTGCTGGCCCTCACGCTCGAGGCGCTCGCCGCCGGCGGCTGCGTGCTGTGCGACATCCAGACCGGGACCTCGCACACGCTGCGCCTCGGCGCCGTCCAGATCTCGCGCACCGAGTACGAGGCCCGGCTGCGGAGGGCGCTGTCGGGGTGAAGGACATCCCCTTGGCTGTTGACGGCGCGGCCTACAATTGGCCGCAGCGATGGACACCGGCGACCGCCTCACCTGGACGCAGCGTCGCGAGCTCGAGCGCGAGCTCTGGCTCGACGATCATCTGCGCGCCCTTGCCGACGTCACGCCCGAGGACCTCGACGACGCCGAGCTGCTGCGCGGCGTCGAGTCGCGCGCCCGGGCCCTGGCCGACACCGTCGGCAAGCTGCGCCGGATGCGCGGCGACGACCTCGTCGTCGAGCGCGAGGTCGTCGCGTTCCGCGGCGAGCTGGAACAGCTCGGCTAGCGCCCCCGGGCCTCAGCCCTGGCCCGTCGGCACCACGACCATCTCGGCGACGTTGACGTGCGGCGGCGCCGCGACGGCATAGGCGATCGCGTCGGCGACGTCGCCGGGCTCCAGCGAGGTCAGCTGCTCGCGCATCGACGCCAGCATCTCGCGCCCGTCCGCGTCGGCCATGTCGTCGCCCAGCTCGGTGGCGACGAACCCCGGCTCGACGCTCTTGACCCGCACGCCGCGTGGGCCGAACTCGGTGCGCAGGTTGCGCGTGAGGTGGGCCACGGCCGCCTTCGTGGCGCTGTACACGCCGTAGTTGGGGTAGGCCAGGTGGCCGGCGACCGAGCCGATGTGGACCAGGTCGGCCCGGAGGCCCTCGGACGCGGCGCCGAGCAGGTCGTCGGCGAACGTACGACCCGTGCGCAGCAGCGCCCGGACGTTGAGGTCGAGCATCCGGTCCCACTCCGCGACGTCGGCCGTCTCGAAGGGCGCGCCGAGCATCGCGCCGGCGTTGGCGATCACGAGGTCGACGCGGCCGAGCGTCCCGCGGATCTGCTCGGCGGCCGCGGGGAGCGCGTCGGAGTCGGTGATGTCGGCGGCGATGGCCAGGACGCCGTCGCCGCCGAGCGCGGCGGTCAGCTCGTCGAGGCGGTCCCGGCGCCGGCCCAGGAGCGCGACGGCCGCCCCGTCGTCGACGAAGCGCCGCGCCGTCGCGGCGCCGATGCCGCTCGTCGCGCCGGTGACGACGGCGACGCGCCCGGCGAGGGGCAGGGCGGAGGACTGGGGGACGGGGCGGTCTCGGGTGGTGGGCATGCCTTCACCGTGACGTGGATCGCGCGCCATAGCCAGAGCCCCCGCGACCCTGGGACCGGCGGCCCTGGGGGTGACAGGGCCACCCTCGCGCGCCAGTGCGGAGCTACCGTCCGGGCATGGACTCCGACAACCGGATCGGCGAGTTCCTCCGGGCCCGGCGCGAGCAGGTCCGCCCCGAGGACGTCGGCATCGCCGACCTCGGCCGCCGTCGCGTCCCCGGCCTGCGCCGCGAGGAGCTCGCGATGCTCTCCGGCGTCTCGGCCGACTACTACGTGCGGCTGGAGCAGGGTCGCGACCAGCATCCCTCCCCGCAGGTGCTCGATGCGCTGGCGCGCGCGCTGCGGCTCGACGACGCCGCCACGATCCACCTGCATGAGCTCGCGGTGCCCGCGCCGCGGCGACGGCGCCGGTCTCCGTCCAGGCCCGAGCGCGTGCGCCCCGGCGTGCTGCGGCTGATGAACAGCTGGCCGCAGAGCCCGGCCTTCGTGATCAGCCGGCGGATGGACGTCCTGGCCGCCAACCCGATGGCGCGGGCGCTCAGCCCGATCTGCCAGGTCGGCGTCAACGGCGTGCGAGCGACCTTCCTCGATCCGGCGGTGCGCGCCCTGTACCCCGACTTCGAGAAGGAGGCCGCCGACACCGTGGCCGTGCTGCGCGCGTCGGTCGGTCCCGACCTCGACGACCCGCGGCTGATCGAGCTCGTCGGCGAGCTGTCGCTCAAGAGCGAGGACTTCCGCCGGCTCTGGGCGCGCCACGACGTGCGCGACAAGTCCGACGGCGACAAGCGCTTCGACCATCCGCTCGTCGGCCGGCTGGAGCTGCGCTACGAGACGCTGGGCGTCAGCGGCCCCGAAGGGCAGTCGCTGGTCGTCTACCACGCCGAGCCGGGAAGCTCATCGGCCCAGGGCCTGGCGTTGTTGTCGTCGATGGTCGCCGCGGACCGTCAGCCGGCCTTCAACCCGGCCGACTCGACCTTGGGCCCCAGGGCCTGAGCCAGCGCGATCAGGCCCGACAGGGGGCGGATCATCACCGTGAAGTCCTCGATGAGGCCGTCGGGGCCGACGCGCACGAGGTCCATGCCCTCGAGCTCCCGATCGCCGACGCGCGCGCGGAAGATCAGCGCGTGGATCGCCGGCCCGGCGAGCTCGTCGGTGTAGGTGAAGTCCTCGAAGGTCTCGGCGACGAGGCGCAGGAGGCCGCCGACGGTCTCGCGCCCGCGGTACTCCTGGAAGACCGCGGGGCTGTGGAAGACGACGTCGGGCGACAGGGTCGCCACGGCGGCGTCGATGTCGTTGGCCTCGACCGCCGCGCGGAACGCAGCGGCCGCGGTGGCGTGGTTGGCGCTCATGCCGCCACCGGCACGTGGCGCTCGATGATGGCTCCGACGTCGGTCCCGCTGGGCAGCGTCCCGTAGTGCATGCCGCCGTCGCCGGCCAGGCGCGTGGCGATGAACGCGTCGGCGACCACGCCGGGCGCGTGGCGCAGCAGCTGCGAGGCCTGCAGCGCCACCGCCATCCGCTCGACGACCAGGCGCGCGCGGTGCTCGAGCTCGGCGGGGCGGTTGAACTCGCAGCGGACCGTCTGGACGTAGGCGTCGTAGCGGGTGTCATGGCCGGTGGCCCCGTCGAGCTCCTCGAAGAACACGTCCAACGACTCCGGCGAGCGCGACAGCGCCCGCAGCACGTCCAAGGCCATCACGTTGCCCGAGCCCTCCCAGATCGAGCACAGCGGCGCCTCGCGGTACAGCCGGGGCATGCCCGACGCCTCGACGTAGCCGTTGCCGCCGAGGCACTCCAGCGCCTCGAACGCGTGGTTGGGGACGCGCTTGCACACGTGGTACTTGGCCACCGCGGTCGCCAGGCGCTTGAACAGGTCGGCTCGCGGGTCGCCGGCGGCGGCCTCGTCATAGGCGCGGCACAGGCGCAGCGTCAGCGCGGTCGCCGCCTCGCTCTCCACCGCCAGGTCGGCCAGCACGTTGCGCATCAGCGGCTGATCGATCAGCAGCTTGCCGAACGCGGCACGGTGCAGCGCGTGCCACGTGGCGACGGCGACGGCCTGGCGCATCCCGCCGGCGCCGCCCATCACGCAGTCCAGCCGGGTGTGGCCGACCATCTCGATGATCGTCGGCACGCCGCGGCCGGGCTCGCCGACCATGCGGCCCCAGGCGCCGCGGAACTCGACCTCGGACGAGGCGTTGGACCGGTTGCCCAGCTTGTCCTTGAGGCGCTGGAGCTGGAAGCCCTCGTTCTTGGTGCCGTCGGGCAGGAAGCGCGGGACCGCGAAGCACGACAGGCCGTCCTCGGTCTGGGCGAGCACCAGGAACAGGTCGCTCATCGGCGCGCTGCAGAACCACTTGTGGCCGGTGAGCAGGTACTCGGCGCCGGGACCGCCGGTGCCATCGATCGGCACCGCGACCGTCGAGTTGGCGCGGACGTCCGAGCCGCCCTGCTTCTCGGTCATGGCCATGCCGCAGATCGCGCCCGGCTTCTCCGAGGCGGGCTTCAGCGCGCCGTCGTAGCCGCGGGCGGTCAGCCGCGGGACCCACTCCTCGGCCACCGCGGGCGTGACGCGCAGCGCCGGCACGGCGGCGAAGGTCATGGTGATCGGGCAGCCGAAGCCCGCCTCGGCCTGGGTGCCGCTCATGTAGATCGCCGCGCGCGCGACGTGCGCGCCGGGCTGCGGGTCGTTCCACGGCAGCGCGTGCATCTCGTCGGCGACGCCGCGCGCCATCAGCCGGTGCCAGGCGGGGTGGAACTCGACGCTGTCGAGGCGGTTGCCGTAGCGGTCGTGCGTGTGCAGGACCGGCGGGTTCTCGTTCGCCGCGAAGCCCCAGGCCTGCGGCTCGCCGCCCCAGAACGCCCCGACCTCGACGGCCCGGTCGTGGGCCCAGGCACCGCCCTCGCGGGCCAGGCCCTCGACCAGCGCCGTGTGGTCGAGGAACAGGTTGCGGCCCTCCATCGGGGGGACCTGGTTGCGCACCTCGTGGGTGGCGGAGGCCGGCTCAGGCCGCGCGACGGTGGACATCGGAGGACAGCTCCTGATCGGTGACGGAACGCAGGGAGAAGGTGATGAGGTTGGCCACGAGCGCGTCGGCGTCGGCCTCCGCGCCGGTCGGCGACAGCGGACCGACGAGCGCCTCGCCGATGGCCCCGACGAGCGCGGTCGCGGTGAACGCCGCGTCCTGGTCGGGCAGCTCGCCGGCGGCGATGCCGTCGCGGACCGCGGCGGCGAAGACCTCGGCGTAGGCGCGGCGGAACTGCAGGCGCTCGGCCTCGACGGCGGGGTCGATCGGCTCGGCGAGCAGGGCCCAGGCCAGGCGCCGGCCGCGCAGGGC